>DASPIH010000248.1:0-12809 GCA_035629195.1 Blastococcus sp.
CGGTGCTGGCCTCGTGGCGGCAGCTGCTCGACGTCGGCACGCTCCAGCGCGACGAGCCGGAACTGGCCGGCACGGCCCGCCGCCCGGTCGCCCGGGTCGCGGCCGGCACCGCCGCCGCGGTCGGCCTGGCCGACGGCGACCGCATCACCGTCTCGGGGGCCACCGGCTCGATCACCCTGCCGGTGCGCATCACGCCCATGCCCGAGCAGGTGGTGTGGGTGCCCATGCGCTCGCCGGGCAGCGAGATCCGGACGGCGCTGGGCACCGGGCCGGGCGGCACCGTCCGGATCTCCGCAGCGAGCCCCCTGGCCGCCGCCGGCGCCACCGCCTCGACCCACCCGGCGGGAGACCTGCGATGAATGTGTGGTCAGCGGCCGACCAGCCGACGCTGCAGGACTTCGGCCACGACGTCTGGTGGATCGTCCTGCTCAAGATCGTCGGCGTCTTCGTGGTGCTCGTGCTGATGACGCTGTTCGCGATCGTGTTCGAGCGCAAGGTCGTCGCGCGCATGCAGCAGCGGATCGGGCCCAACCGGGTGGGGCCGCGCGGCTCCCTGCAGAGCCTCGCCGACGGGCTCAAGCTGGCGTTCAAGGAAGACATCATGCCGGCGCTGGCCGACAAGCCGGTCTACTTCCTGGCTCCGGTCATCGCCGCGATCCCGGCGTTCCTCGCCTTCTCCGTGATCCCGCTCGGACCGATGGTCAGCATCTTCGGCGAGCGCACGCCCCTGCAGCTCACCGACGCACCCATCGGCGTGCTCGTCGTGCTCGCCTGCTCGGCCATGGGCGTCTACGGCATCGTGCTGGCCGGCTGGGCGTCGGGCTCGACCTACCCGCTGCTCGGCGGGCTGCGCAGCGCCGCGCAGATGGTCAGCTACGAGATCGCGATGGGGCTGTCCATCGTCGCGGTGTTCCTCTACGCCGGGTCGATGTCCACCTCGGAGATCGTCGCCGCGCAGGCCGACGGCAACCGGCTGGACTTCTTCGGCCTGGAGTTCACCGGGCCGAGCTGGTTCGCGGTGCTGCTGCCGGTCTCCTTCGTCATCTACGTCATCGCCGTCGTCGGCGAGACCAACCGGGCGCCCTTCGACCTCCCCGAGGCCGAGAGCGAGCTGGTGGGTGGGTTCCACACCGAGTACTCGTCGCTGAAGTTCGCGCTGTTCTTCCTCGCCGAGTACATCAACATGGTCACCGTCTCGGCGCTGGCCGCCACGCTCTTCCTGGGCGGCTGGCGGGCGCCCTGGCCGATCTCGATCTGGGACGGCGCGAACACCGGCTGGTGGCCGCTGCTGTGGTTCTTCCTCAAGGTCGTCGTCGCGCTGTTCGTGTTCATCTGGCTGCGCGGCACCCTGCCCCGCCTGCGCTACGACCAGTTCATGCGGTTCGGCTGGAAGGTGCTGGTCCCGACCGCGCTGGTCTGGATCGTCGTCGTGGCCACCATGCGCACGGTCTCCCGCGAGGCCGACCTGTCCACCGGGGAGGTCGCGCTGTACGTCGGCGTCCCGGCGGCCCTGCTGGTGCTGGCCGGCCTGCTGGTGGCCAGCCGGGCGGCCAACCGGGACACCCGGCTGATGGCCGAGCAGGCGTCGGCGGGAGCGGTGCACGCCACCGATCCGGAGCCGGACGTGCTGCCACCGGCCGCTGCCCGCCGGCGGCCGGCCGGCGGGCCCAGCCGCGCCGAGGGCGGGTTCCCCGTCCCGCCGATGGACCTGAAGGTGCCACCCTCGCCGCGCATCCGCCGGCAGGGCACGGAGACGGGGGTGGTCGTGGGCACCGGGCGCCGCGGCACCGCCACGATCGAGGAGGACGGCGATGCCTGAGCCGACCAAGCCCGGCGAGCAGGACCTGGTGCGGCGGACGGCCGCCGAGGTCGAGCGGTCCCCGGGCACGACGCCGGGGCGGCCCGCCGTCCGGGACGCGATCATGCCGGCGCCCACGCAGGGCTTCGGCGTCACCTTCGCGCAGATCTTCCGCACGGTGACCACCGAGCAGTACCCGTTCGAGCCCAAGGTGACCAAGCCGCGCTACCACGGCCGGCACGTGCTCAACCGGCACCCGGACGGGCTGGAGAAGTGCGTCGGGTGCGAGCTGTGCGCGTGGGCCTGCCCGGCCGACGCCATCTACGTCGAGGGCGGGGACAACACCGAGGACGCCCGCTTCTCACCCGGTGAGCGGTACGGCGCGGTGTACCAGATCAACTACCTGCGCTGCATCTTCTGCGGGTTGTGCATCGAGGCCTGCCCGACCCGCTCGCTGACCATGAGCAACGACTTCGAGCTCGCCGACGACAACCGCCGCGACCTCATCTACACCAAGGAGCAGCTCATGGCCCCGCTGCTGCCCGGCATGGAGGCGCCTCCGCACGCCATGCGCCTGGGTGAGGACGAGAAGGCCTACTACCTGCGCGAGCCGGAGGCGCGCTCGTGACCCCGGACGCCGAGGTCGTGGTCTCCACCGGTGAGGCGGTCGTCTTCTGGGTCCTCGGACCCGTCGCGCTGGCGGGCGCGCTCGGCATGGTGTTCAGCCGCAGCGCGGTGCACTCCGCGCTGTGGCTGGTGAACACCATGCTGGCGCTGGGCGTCTTCTACGTCGTGCAGTCCGCGCCCTTCCTCGGCGCGGTGCAGATCATCGTCTACACCGGCGCGATCATGATCCTGTTCCTGTTCGTGCTCATGCTGGTCGGGCGCGACTCGTCGGACTCGGTCGTGGAGACGCTGCGGGGCCAGCGCGTCGCCGCCGCCGTGCTGGGCGTCGGCTTCGCCGGACTGGTCGGCGCCGGCATCGCCCGCGCGACGCAGGACCTGCCGGTCGCCGCCACCAGCGCGGCCCAGGCCGAGCGCAACATCCCGGCGATCGCCGAGCTGCTGTTCACCCGCTACCTGCTCGCGTTCGAGGTCACCAGCGCGCTGCTGATCACCGCCGCCGTCGGCGCGATGGTGCTGGCGCACGTCGAGCGCGAGCCCGGCAGCCGGCAGAGCCAGAAGGAGCTGTCCCGGGCGCGCTTCCTGACCAGTGACCGTCCGCAGACCCCGTCCGGGCCGGGGGTCTACGCCCGCGCCAACTCCGTCGCCGCCCCGGCGCTGCTGCCCGACGGGCGAGCGGACGGGAGCACCGTGGCCACCGGCGTCGAGCCGCAGGAGGTCGAGCAGATGCCTCGTCCGACCGGCCGGGAGCAGCTCGGCAACCCCGACGCGGCCCTGGGCACGCTCGACGGCACGCCCAGCGGGACGCCCGGCGGCCGGGCCGGGGGTGAGCACCGATGACGCTCTCCTACTACCTGGTGCTGGCCGCGATCCTGTTCACGATCGGCGCGGTCGGGGTGCTGGTCCGGCGCAACGCGATCGTCGTGTTCATGTGCGTGGAGCTGATGCTCAACTCGGTGAACCTCACGCTGGTCACCTTCGCCCGTGCCACCGGCACCGTCGACGGCCAGATCATGGCGTTCTTCGTCATGGTCGTCGCCGCGGCCGAGGTCGTCGTCGGGCTCGCCATCATCATGTCGATCTACCGGACCCGCCGGTCCGCCTCGGTCGACGACGCCAACCTGCTGAAGTACTGACGAAGGCGGATACGTGTCGGTTGAAGTGCTGCCCGCCGAGGGTCTGCTCTCCGCCTCCTGGCTGCTGATCGCGCTGCCGCTCGCCGGGGCCGCCGTCCTGCTGCTGGGCGGGCGGCGCACCGACCGCTGGGGCCACCTGCTCGGGACGGCGACCGTCGTCACCGCGTTCGCCCTCGCGGTGGCCTGCACCGTGCAACTGGCCGGCCTGGACGAGCGGTCGGCGGACGTCGAGCTGTTCACGTTCATCTCCGCCGGGGAGCTCGACGTCACCGCCGGGCTGCTCTACGACCCGCTGTCCGCGGTGTTCGTCCTGCTCATCACCGGCGTCGGCTCGCTGATCCACGTCTACTCGATCGGCTACATGGCGCACGACCCCGCGCGCCGCCGGTTCTTCGCCTACCTGAACCTCTTCGTCGCGGCGATGCTGCTGCTCGTCCTCGGCAACAGCTTCGTGGCGCTCTACGTCGGCTGGGAGGGCGTCGGCCTGGCGTCGTACCTGCTGATCGCCTTCTGGTACACCCGACCGGCCGCGGCCACCGCCGCCAAGAAGGCGTTCATCATGAACCGGGTCGGCGACGTCGGCCTGGCCCTGGCGATCTTCGTCATGTTCGCCCAGCTCGGCACGACCTCCTACGCCGGCGTCTTCGGCTCCGTCGGCACCCTGGCCGGCGGGACGATCACCGCCATCGGCCTGCTCCTGCTGCTGGGGGCCTGCGGCAAGTCCGGCCAGTTCCCGCTCCAGGCGTGGCTGCCCGACGCCATGGAGGGCCCGACGCCGGTCTCGGCGCTCATCCACGCCGCCACCATGGTCACCGCCGGGGTCTACCTGATCGCCCGGTCGGCGCCGATCTACGACCTCACTCCCACGGCTCGCGCGGTGGTGCTGGCGATCGGTGCCCTCACCCTGCTGATCGGTGCCGTCGCCGGGTGCGCCTTCGACGACATCAAGAAGGTGCTGGCCTACTCGACGGTCAGCCAGATCGGCTACATGTTCCTGGCGGTCGGCCTCGGCCCGGCCGGGTACGTGGCGGGGCTGGCGCACCTGCTGGCCCACGGCTTCTTCAAGGCCGGGCTGTTCCTCGGCGCCGGCTCGGTCATGCACGCGATGGACGACTCGGTGGACATGCGCCGCTTCGGCGGCCTGGCCCGCAAGCTGCCGATCACCTTCGTCACCTTCGGCCTCGGCTACCTGGCCCTGATCGGGTTCCCGTTCCTGTCGGGCTACTTCACCAAGGACGCGATCATCGAGGCGGCCCTGGACCGCGGCGACGGCTGGGGCTGGGTGCTCGGCGGGATCGCCGTGCTCGGCGCGGGGCTCACGGCCTTCTACATGACCCGGCTGATGCTCATGACGTTCTTCGGCCGGGCCCGGTGGGCCGACGGCGTCCACCCGCACGAGTCGCCGACGGTGATGACCGTCCCCATGATCGTCCTGGCCGTCGGCTCGGTCGGTGCCGGTGCGCTGCTGGTGTCGGTCTTCCCCCTGTCGGGCTGGCTGGAGCCGGTGTTCGGCGAGCCGGAGGAGGCGGCGCACGTGGTTGCCCCGGCGCTCGTGGGCCTGGTCGTCACCGTCGTGATGCTGCTCGGCGTGCTGGTGGCCTGGCTGTTCGTCGGCCGCCGCGAGGTCCCGGTCACCGCACCCGCCCGCGTCTCGGTGGTCACCCGAGCCGCCCGCAACGCCCTGTACGCCGACGCGGTCAACGAGTCGCTGTTCATGCGCCCCGGGCAGTGGCTCACCCGTGCCCTGGTCTGGTTCGACAACCGCGGGGTCGACGGCGCGGTCAACGGCCTTGCCGCTGGGCTGGGCGGTTCCTCGTCCCGGCTGGGCCGGGTCCAGACCGGCTTCGTGCGCAGCTACGCCCTCGGCATGCTCGGCGGCGCGGTCGTGGTGGCCGGCGCCCTCCTGGCGGTGACGGCCGGATGAGCGGAGCGTCCCGTGGAAGCGAGCAGGTGGCCATGACGCCGTCCCCCCAGCCGAGCCCTCGACCCCTCCCGACCCACGAGACGGTGGTGCCCCGACCGTGAGCGCGTCCCTCTACCTGGTGGCGATGATCGCCGTGCCCGCGATCGGGGCGGCGGCGGTCGCCGCGCTCCCGCGGCGGCGCGATCTGCTGGCCAAGCAGGTGACCCTGGGTGTGAGCCTGGTCGTCCTGCTGCTGGCGGTCCTCGCCACCGTCGCGTTCGACGTCGGGGGCGACCGGTTCCAGCTGACCACGTCGGTCTCCTGGATCCCCGACTTCGGCGCCGAGTTCGCCCTCGGCGTCGACGGCATCGCCCTGGTCATGCTGCTGCTCGTCGGCGTGCTGGTGCCGCTGGTGGTCACCGCGTCCTGGCACGAGGCCGACGCCGGCCCCCGGCCCCCGCGGGTGTTCTTCGCCTGGCTCCTGCTGCTCGAGGCGATGATGGTCGGCGTCTTCGCCGCCACCGACGTGCTGCTGTTCTACGTCTTCTTCGAGGCGATGCTCGTTCCGATGTACTTCCTGATCGGCAGCTTCGGCGGGCCGCGACGGCAGTACGCGGCGGTCAAGTTCTTCCTCTACAGCCTGGTCGGCGGCCTGATCATGCTGGCGGCGGTCATCGGGCTGTACGTCGTCAGCACCAGCCAGCTGGGCGAGGGCACCTTCGCCTTCGACGCGCTGCGCCAGCTCGACATCGACCCCGACGTGCAGAAGCTGCTGTTCCTCGGCTTCTTCGTCGCCTTCGCCATCAAGGCTCCGCTGGTGCCGCTGCACACCTGGCTGCCCGACTCCGGTGCCGAGGCCCCGATCGGCGGTGCGGTCCTGCTGGTCGGCGTGCTGGACAAGGTGGGCACGTTCGGGTTCCTGCGCTACTGCCTGCCGCTGTTCCCGGACGCCTCCCGCTTCTTCGCGCCGTTCGTCCTCGTCCTGGCCGTCGCCGGCATCCTCTACGCCGCCCTGCTGGCCATGGGCCAGAGCGACATGAAGCGCCTGGTGTCCTACACGTCCATCTCGCACTTCGGCTTCATCGCGCTGGGCATCTTCGCCTTCACCACCGAGGCGGGCACCGGCGCGGTGCTCTACATGGTCAACCACGGCATCGCGACCGGCCTGCTGTTCCTCGTCGTCGGCATGCTGATCTCCCGCGGGGGCTCCCGGCACATCGGCGACTACGGCGGTGTGGCGGCCAAGGCGCCGCTGCTGGCCGGCGCCTTCCTCGTCGCGGGGCTCGCGTCGCTGGCCCTGCCCGGCACGGGCAGCTTCGTCAGCGAGTTCCTCGTGCTGATCGGCTCGTTCCCCGAGCGGCCGGTGTTCACGATCGTGGCCACCTTCGGCATCATCCTGGCCGCGCTGTACATCCTGCTGATGTACCAGCGCACCATGCACGGGCCACCCCGCGGTGTCCTCCTCGCCGACGACGAGCCGGAGGCGCCGCGGGGGAGCGGTGGCGCCACTGCGACGCTGACCGCCCGCAGCCGGTCGGTGCGCGTCGCTGACCTGGGTCGCCGGGAGCTGGCCGTCGTCGTCCCGCTGGTCGCCCTGGTCATCGGGCTCGGGATCCATCCGCAGCCGCTGCTGGACCTGATCGAGCCCGCCGTCGCCGCCACCATGAGCGACGTCGCGGCCGCCACCGGAGGTGCGGACCGATGATCGAGGTGCCCGACCTGTCCCTGGCGGCGCTGGCGCCGCTGCTGCTGGTCCTCGGCGCCGCGTGCGTGGGCGTGCTGGTGGAGGCCTTCGTCCCGCGCGATGCCCGGCATCCCGTGCAGGTGGCGCTGGCGCTCGTCGGCACCCTCGGCGCGCTCGTCGCCACGCTGCTGCTGGCCGGCACCCGCGAGGTGACGGCCGGCGGCGCCCTCGCCGTCGACGGCGCCGCGCTGTTCCTGCAGGCCACGATCGCCGGTCTGGGCGCGCTGTCGATCCTGCTGTTCGCCGAACGGTCCCTGGACCCGGCGCGCTCGGCCTTCGTCGCCAGCGCGGCCGTGCCCGCGGGCAGCCCGCGCGACCGCGAGCTGATGGCCGCTCCCCGGGTGCAGACCGAGGTCTACCCGCTGGCGACCTTCGCCATCGGCGGCATGATGCTGTTCGTCGCGGCCAACGACCTGCTGGTCATGTTCGTCGCCCTGGAGGTGCTCAGCCTTCCGCTGTACCTGATCAGCGGCATGGCCCGGCGGCGGCGCCTGCTGTCCCAGGAGGCGGCGGTCAAGTACTTCCTCCTCGGCGCCTTCGCCTCGGCGTTCTTCCTCTACGGCCTGGCGCTGGTCTACGGCGCCACCGGCAGCGTGCGGCTCAGCGACATCCGGCAGGCCGGCCTCGACGGCGGCGGCGACGTGCTGCTCGTGCTGGGCCTGGGGCTGCTGATCGTCGGCCTGCTCTTCAAGGCCAGCGTCGCCCCGTTCCACACCTGGACGCCGGACGTCTACCAGGGCGCCCCGACACCGGTCACCGCGTTCATGGCCGCCTGCACCAAGGTGGCCGCGTTCGGCGCGATCCTCCGGGTGCTCTACGTCGCCTTCGGCACCGCCGAGTGGACCTGGCGGCCACTGGTCTACGCCGTCGCCATCGTCTCGATGGTGGTCGGCGCGGTGCTCGGCCTGACCCAGACCGACCTCAAGCGGATGCTGGCCTACTCGTCGGTGGCGCACGCCGGCTTCCTGCTCACCGGCGTGCTGGGCCTCGGCGCAGGAGGGGAGGGCTCCGGGCTCGCGGCGACGATGTTCTACCTGCTCGTCTACGGGCTCACCACCCTCGGCGCCTTCGCCGTCCTCACCCTCGTGCGGGACGGGGACGGGGAGGCCACCCACCTGTCGCAGTGGGCGGGCCTCGGGGCGCGGTCCCCGCTCACCGCCGCGCTGATGGCGCTGTTCCTCCTCGCGCTCGCCGGCATCCCCCTCACCGCCGGGTTCACCGGGAAGTTCGCCGTCTTCCGGGCGGCGATCGAGCAGGGGGCGTGGCCGCTGGCCGTGATCGCCCTGCTGGCGAGCGCCGTGGCGGCGTTCTTCTACCTGCGGGTGATCGTCCTCATGTACTTCTCCGAGCCGGTGCCCGCCGGGCCGACGGTGGGCGTGCCCGGCCTGCCCACCACCGTCGTCCTGGCGGTCACGGCGACGGCCACCGTGGCCCTGGGCATCCTGCCCGGGGCGGTGCTCGACCTCGCCGAGCGGGCGGCTATCTTCGTCGGTTGATGACCGGAGCCCGTGCCGCGAACGACGGCACCCCCCACGAGGTCTGGCACCGGATCTCCACGCCGGCGTCGACCATCGGCCCCTGGCTCCCCGAGGGCGAGCTCGGCGCCGCGCTGGCCGAGGGCCTGGCCCGGGTCGAAGCGCGGCTCGCCCAGGCCGTCGGCAGCGAGCACCCCTTCGTCCGGGAGGCCGCGGGCCACCTCATGGCCGCGGGAGGCAAGCGGTTCCGGCCGATGCTGGCGCTGCTGGCCGCCCAGCTGGGCGACTCGGCCGCGCCGCAGGTGGTCGAGGCCGCCGTCGTCTGCGAGCTGACCCACCTGGCCACGCTGTACCACGACGACGTCATGGACGAGGCCGCCGTGCGCCGCGGTGCGCCCAGCGCGAACAGCCGCTGGAGCAACAGCATCGCCATCCTCACCGGCGACCTGCTGTTCGCGCGCGCGTCGGACATCCTGGCCGACCTCGGCCCGGAGGCCGTGCGGGTGCAGGCGCGGACCTTCGAGCGGCTCGTCACCGGGCAGATCCAGGAGACGGTGGGCGCCCAGTCGGGCGAGGACGCCGTGGCCCACTACCTGCAGGTGCTCGCCGACAAGACCGGGTCCCTGGTGGCCACCTCGGCCCGGTTCGGCGCGTCGTTCGCCGGCGCCGACCCCGCGCTCGTCGAGGCGCTCACCGCCTTCGGTGAGGAGGTGGGCGTGGCGTTCCAGCTCTCCGACGACCTGCTCGACATCGTCACCGACGGCACCTCGGGGAAGCTGCCCGGCACGGACCTGCGCGAGGGCATCGCGACGTTGCCGGTGCTGTTCGCCCTGGCCGGCGACGACCCGGCGGAGGCCCGGTTGCGCGAGCTGGTGGCCGCCCCGGTCACCGACGACGCCGACCACGCCGAGGCGCTGGCGCTGCTCCGCTCGTCCCGGTCGCTGTCCCGCGCGACAGACGTGCTGCGCGAGTACGCCGACCGGGCGCGCGCCCGGCTCGGCGGAGTGCCGGCCGGCGACGTGCGCGACGCGCTGTCGGCGCTGTGCGAGTACGTGGTCATCCGCACCAGCTAGGAGCCTCGACCCCATGCCTGGCACGGTTCGCAGGATCGCGGCGGGACCGTGCCTGGCGGCCGTGCTGCTGCTGGCCGGCTGCACGGACGGGGACGTCGCCGGTCCGCCGCCCGAGTCGCCGGGCGCTCCGCCGGCCGGTTCCCCGACGGTCGCCGCGACGCCGCCGCTGGACGTCAGCGTCGTCCTCGACGGGCTGGAGCACCCCTGGGACGTCGTCCAGGCCCCGGACGGCACGTTGCTGGTCGACGAGCGTGCGGGCGGCTTCACCGCCGTGCTCCCGGACGGCACGGTGCGGACGGTGGCCGCCGACCTCGACGACCTGTTCGCGGACGGGGAGACCGGACTGATGGGCCTGGCGCTGGACCCCGGATTCGAGGACAACCGCCGGTTCTACAGCTGCCAGGGCAGCCAGGACGGCGAGATCGTCGTCGTCGCCTGGACCGTCGCTCCTGAGTGGACCTCGGCCACCCGGACCGCCGATCCGCTGGTCGGCGGGCTGCCGCTCAACGAGGCCAGCGGCCGGCACGGCGGCTGCCGGCTGGAGTTCGCACCCGACGGAGTTCTGCTGATCGGCACGGGTGACGCCGCCGACGGAACGGCTTCGCAGGACCCGGGGAGCCTCGGCGGCAAGGTGCTGCGCGCCGACCCGGGCACCGGGGCGGAAACCGTCTGGACCAGCGGGCACCGCAACGTCCAAGGCCTGGCGGTGCGGCCCGGCGGCCAGGTCTTCTCCGTCGAGCACGGCCCCGACCGCGACGACGAGGTCAACCTGCTCCGCGCCGGCGGCAACTACGGCTGGGACCCCGACGGCGGGGGCTCCTACGACGAGAGCGTGCCGATGACCGATCCGTCGATCCCGGGTGCCGTCGCCGCGGTGTGGTCGTCGGGGCGGCCGACGCTGGCTCCCAGCGGCGCGACGTTCGTGGCCGGGACCGCGTGGGGCGGCTACGACGGGATGCTGCTGGTGGCGCTGCTCAAGGCGCGGGGCGTGCTGGGGCTGCGCCTCGACGACGCCGGTGCCGTGGTCGAGCAGGTGCGGATGGCGGAGCTCGAGGGCACCCACGGCCGCATCCGGACGGTGCAGCAGGGGAGCGACGGCGCCCTCTACGTCCTCACCGACAACGGCAGCGACGACGTGCTGCTGCGCGTCACACCCCGGAGCTGACCCGCCGCTCCCGCACCCGGGCCGGCACCGGCACGTCCACCGGCAGCAGCGGGCACGGTTCCGGCTCGCCGACGAGGGTGCGCAGGGGCAACACCCCGGCCCACACCTGCTGGCGCCCCGTTGCGGACCGCAGGTCTCGCTCGTCGTCGCCCGGCGGGCCGGTGCGCACCTTGACGCTGGCCTCGGTCAGGTCGAGGGCGAGCACCACCGTGGCCGCCAGCTCCTTGCGGTCGGGCCACCGGGTGGCCGACCAGGACCCCGGGGCCAGGTGCTCGGTGAGCGTCTCGAGCCCGAGCAGCCGCTCGTCGTCGTCGGTGACCAGCCGGGCGGTCCCGTGCACGACCGCGCAGCGGTAGTTGACCGAGTGGTGGAAGGCCGAGCGCGCATACACGATCCCGTCGAGGTGGGTGACGGTGAAGCAGACCGGCAGACCCTCCGACGCCGCCCGGAGCGACGCCGCACCGGTCGACCCGTGCAGGTAGAGGGTCTCGCCGCGCCGTCCGTAGCCGGTCGGGAGCACGACCGGACCGCCGCCGAGGAGCACGCCGAGGTGCCCGATCAGCCCGGCGTCCAGGACCGCGTGCAGCTCGGCGCGGTCGGTGCGGGCGCGCCTGCCGCCCCGGCGGATGGTGCTGCGGTCGGTGGGGGACAGCGGTCGTGCGGTGGTCATGGGCCGATCCTGCGACGGCGAGTGGCCATGCGGAACGGCCAATCCGCTACCGTTCCAGCAGGCCACTGACGGCGAGGAGCCCAGCTGTGACCGGCATCCCGCCCGTCGTCCTCGACCGGACCGCCCGCACACCGCTGTCGGTGCAACTGGCCGACGCCCTGCGCGCCGCCGCGGCCGCGGGCACGCTGCGCCCGGGCGACCGCCTGCCGTCCACCCGCGAGCTGGCGGCCGCCCTGCGGGTCAGCCGCACGGTGACCGCCGCGGCGTACGACCAGCTGCTCGCGGAGGGCTGGGCCGGCGGACGCCGCGGTGTCGGCACCTTCGTGCTCGGCGGCCCGGGCCCGGCAACCGCCCCGCCCGCCGCCCTCCGCCGCGTCGACCGGGAGCGTTCCGTCCTGGTCGACCTCCGGGCCGGTTCGCCGTGCCTGGAGGTCCTCGACCGGGCCGCGTGGCGGCGCGCGTGGCGAGCGGCCGGTGACGGCAGCCCGGACAGCCTGCCCGAGCCGGCGGGCGATCCGGCCTTCCGGGAGGCAGTGGGCCAGCACCTCCTGCGGCACCGTGGTCTGGGAGTGGAGCCGGCGGACGTGCTCGCCACCGCGGGCACGTCGGCGGCGGTGGGAGAGGTGGCGCGCACGCTGCCGCCGGGCAGCCGGGTGGCCGTGGAGGACCCCGGCTACCAGCGGGCCGTCGGCGCTCTGGTCGACGCCGGGGCCGAGGTGGTCGCGGTGCCGGTGGACGCGGACGGGCTCGTGGTGGATGCCCTGCCCTCCGGCCTGGCGGCGGTCTACTGCACGCCGGCCCACCAGTACCCGACGGGCCGGCGGATGTCGGCGGGGCGCCGGCTGGCTCTCGTCGCGCGGGCCCGCGCAGAGGACTTCTGGGTGCTGGAGGACGACTACGACGGCGAGCTGCGCTACGACGTCGCCCCGCTGCCGCTGCTGGCGGCGCTGGCACCCGACGTCGTCGTCCACCTCGGGACGTCGAGCAAGATCCTCAGCCCCACGCTGGGCGTGGGCTGGATGGTGGCCCCGGCGTCCGTGCGCGACGAGGTGATGGTCCGCCGCGTGGCCACCGGAGCCCGGCCGGCCCGCGCCGGTCAGCGGGTGCTGACGGCCATGGCCGGCTCAGGGGACCTCGCCCGGCACCTGCGGCGGCTGCGGCGAGAGCTCGCCGGGCGGCGCGAGGAGGTGCGAACGGCGGTGGCAGCGGCGGGGTGGCGGA
>DASPIH010000249.1:0-5227 GCA_035629195.1 Blastococcus sp.
CGTCCTGCGCGAAGGCGACGACGTCGGCGTCGGTGCCGTCGCCGAGGACGACGGCCTGCTTCTCCATCGCGCGCCTGAGCGCGCCGAGGTCGTCGCGCAGCCGGGCGGCCTTCTCGTACTCCATCGCCTCGGCGGCCTCGGTCATCTCCCGCTCGAGCCGCTTGATCATCGAGTCGGTGCGGCCGGCCATGAAATCGCAGAAGTCGTCGACGATCTGCCGGTGCTCGTCGGCGCTCACCCGGTCCACGCACGGTGCGGCGCACTTGCCGATGTAGCCGAGGAGGCACGGCCGGCCGATCTGCCCGGCGCGCTTGAACACGCCGTTGGAGCAGGTGCGCGCCGGGAAGACCCGCGTGAGGGTGTCGAGCGTCTCGCGGATGGCCCAGGCGTGGGCGTAGGGGCCGAAGTAGCGGACCCCCTTCTTCTTGGGGCCACGCATGACCTGCAGGCGCGGGTACTCCTCGTTCAGCGTCACGGCCAGCGACGGGTAGCTCTTGTCGTCCCGGTAGCGGACGTTGAACCGCGGGTCGAACTCCTTGATCCAGTTGTACTCGAGCTGGAGGGCCTCGACCTCGGTCCCGACGACGGTCCACTCGACGCTCGCCGCCGTCGTCACCATCTGGCGCGTGCGCGGGTGCAGTCCTGCGACATCGGCGAAGTAGCTGTTCAGCCGCTGGCGGAGGCTCTTGGCCTTGCCGACGTAGATGACCCGGCCGTTCGGGTCGCGGAACTTGTAGACCCCGGGGCTCTCGGGGATGGAGCCGACCGCGGGGCGGTACGTGGACGGATCGGCCATGTCTCCACACTAGGTTGCGAGGCCGACACGCCGCGCTCGGGCGGACCCGTCCGTCACACGCGCCACAGCCCTCGCGCACATCACTGGAGCGGGGCCCGATGGGCTCCGCTCCAGTGGTGCGACAAGGGAAGGAGTGATCAGCCCACCGGCTGGGACTGCCGCACCGTGACGGTCGGCACGTGCGCGGCGACGGCAGACGCCCCACGAACGGCCAGACGGGCCGCGCGCCGGGCGAGCACCGCGGCGGCGAGCAGCCCGACAGGGAGCGCGACGAAGTCGAACGCGTCGACCACCACGTCCTTGGTCACGACGGCCAGGGAGACACCGAGAAGTGCGAGCAGGACGACGGCGGAGACGATTCCCGAGCCTCGGGAACCCTTGCCCTTCCACGGCTGCCCGCAGTGGCTCATGTCCGGGTCGCAGTCAGGGGTGAGTGCACTCATCGCTGTCCTCCTCAGAGGGCTACCCCGGCCCACATGGCAGGGGTGAGATCCGTCACACGGACCATACGGCGCGTCGGCCCGCAGCTCAACCCCTTCCGTGGCAACAGTCCCCGACGCCGCCACCCCGGCCGGTACGGAGCCGGCTACGGCCCCGACACCATCGACGCCGCACGGGCGCTGCCATGCCCCTTCGTGACCCTGGAGGCAGCGGGCGGCGTCGGCCTCCCCCGGGACGTCGATCGCTCCTCCGATCGGCTGGCGACCGTCATGACGACCGCGCTCGCCGACCGGCCGGCCCCTGCTCGATGAGCCGCCCGGTCAGCTGGCCTTCCGGCGCGTCCGCTTCTTCACCGGGCCGGCCGCCGCGGCCGCGATCGCGTCGGCGTCGAGCATCGGCACCAGGTACCGGCCGGTGTGGCTCTCCGGAACGGAGGCCACGAATTCCGGCGGCCCCTCCGCGACGACGGCGCCGCCGCGGAAGCCCCCCTCGGGGCCCATGTCGATCAACCAGTCCGCGCTCTTGATGACGTCGAGGTTGTGCTCGATCACGATGACCGAGTTGCCCTTGTCGACCAGGCCCTGCAGCACCAGGAGGAGCTTGCGGATGTCCTCGAAGTGCAGGCCGGTGGTCGGCTCGTCGAGCACGTAGATGCTCCGCCCGTTGGACCGCTTCTGCAGCTCGCTGGCCAGCTTCACCCGCTGTGCCTCGCCGCCGGAGAGCGTGGTGGCCGGCTGCCCGAGCCGGACGTAGCCCAGCCCGACGTCCGTGAGGGTGCGCAGGTAACGGGCGATCGCGGGGATGGCGGCGAAGAAGTCGGCAGCCTCCTCGATCGGCATGTCGAGGACCTCGGCCACCGTCTTGCCCTTGTAGTGCACCTCGAGGGTCTCGCGGTTGAACCGGGCGCCCTTGCACACCTCGCACGGCACGTAGACGTCGGGCAGGAAGTTCATCTCGATCTTCAGCGTGCCGTCGCCCGAGCACGCCTCGCAGCGGCCGCCCTTCACGTTGAAGGAGAACCGGCCCGGGAGGTAGCCGCGCACCTTGGCCTCGGAGGTCTGGGCGAACAGCTTGCGCACGTGGTCCCAGACCCCGGTGTAGGTGGCGGGGTTCGACCGCGGCGTCCGGCCGATCGGCGACTGGTCGACGTGCACCACCTTGTCGAGCTGGTCCAGGCCGGTGATGGTGCGGTGCCGGCCGGCCACGAGCCGCGCGCGGTTGAGCTGATTGGCCAGCGTCGTGTAGAGGATGTCGTTGACCAGGGTGGACTTCCCCGAGCCGGAGACACCGGTGACCGCCACCAGGCAGCCGAGCGGGAACGTCACGTCGATGCCGCGCAGGTTGTTCTCCCGCGCGCCCTTGACCACCAGCTCGCGCCCGGGCTCGGGTTCCCGCCGCGTGGCCGGGACAGCGATCTCCATCCGCCCGGAGAGGTAGGCGCCGGTCAGCGAGCGCTCGCTGGCCAGCAGATCCGCCACGGTGCCGCTGACGACCACCTCGCCGCCGTGCTCGCCGGCGCCGGGACCGATGTCCACCACCCAGTCGGCCACCTTGATGGTGTCCTCGTCGTGCTCGACGACGATCAGCGTGTTGCCCATGTCGCGCAGGCGGACGAGCGTCTCGATCAACCGGGAGTTGTCCCGCTGGTGCAGGCCGATGGAGGGCTCGTCGAGCACGTACAGGACGCCGACGAGGCCGGAGCCGATCTGGGTGGCGAGGCGGATCCGCTGGGCCTCACCGCCGGCGAGCGTGGCTGCCGGGCGGTCGAGGGACAGGTAGTCCAGGCCGACGTCGACGAGGAAGGAGAGCCGGGCCTGGATCTCGCGCAGGACGCGGTCGGCGATGGCCTTCTCCCGCTCCCCCAGCTCCAGTGCGCCCAGCCACTGGGACGCCTCCCCGATCGACAGACCGGTGACCTCGGCGATGGACCGGCCGTTGAGCTTGACCGCGAGGATCTCGGGCTTGAGCCGGGTGCCGTGGCAGACGGGGCACGGCACGTCGCGCATGTAGCCCTCGTACTTGTCCTTCATGTAGTCGCTGTCGGTGTCCTCGTGCCGACGCTCCAGGAACGGCAGCACACCCTCGAACGCGGCGTAGTAGCTGCGCTCGCGGCCGTAGCGGTTCCGGTAGCGGACGTGCACCTGGTCGGGCGAGCCGTGCAGGATCGCCTTCTGCACCTTCGCCGGCAGCCGTTCCCACGGCTCGTCCATGGAGAAGCCGATCTGCTGGGACAGGCCGGTGAGCAGCCGGGTGAAGTACTCGTTGCTCATCGAGCTCGCCCACGGCGCGACCGCGCCCTGGCTGAGGCTCTTCTCCGGATCGGGCACGACCAGCTCGGGGTCGACCTCCTTCCGGGTGCCGATGCCGGTGCACTCCGGACAGGCGCCGAAAGGCGAGTTGAAGGAGAACGAGCGCGGCTCCAGCGCCTCGAAGGACAGGCCGTCGTCGACGCAGGCCAGGTGCTCGGAGAAGGTGCGCTCGCGCTGCGGGTCGTCGTCGGGCAGGTCGACGAAGTCGAGGACGACGAGGCCGCCGGCCAGCCCCAGCGCGGTCTCCACCGAGTCGGTGAGCCGCCGCTTGGCGCTCTCCTTCACCGTGAGGCGGTCGACGATCACCTCGATCGTGTGCTTCTCCTGCTTCTTCAGCGTCGGCGGCTCGGTGAGCGGGTGCACCGTGCCGTCGACACGGACGCGGGAGAAGCCCTGGGTCTGCAGGGAGCTGAACAGGTCGACGTACTCGCCCTTGCGCGCCCGGACCACCGGGGCGAGGACCTGGAAACGGGTGCCCTCCTCCATGGCGAGCACCTGGTCCACGATCTGCTGCGGGGTCTGCCGGGAGATCGGCTTCCCGCAGTTCGGGCAGTGCGGCTGCCCGGCACGGGCGTAGAGGAGGCGGAGGTAGTCGTAGACCTCGGTGATGGTGCCGACGGTCGACCGCGGGTTCCGGTTGGTCGACTTCTGGTCGATCGAGACGGCCGGCGACAGACCCTCGATGAAGTCGACGTCGGGCTTGTCCATCTGCCCAAGGAACTGCCGGGCGTAGGCCGACAGCGACTCCACGTACCGGCGCTGTCCCTCGGCGAAGATCGTGTCGAAGGCCAGGCTGGACTTCCCCGACCCGGAGAGCCCCGTGAAGACGATCAGCGCGTCACGGGGGAGGTCGATGTGGACGTCCTTGAGGTTGTGCTCTCGGGCGCCGCGGACGACGAGCCGGTCCATGTGATCCCTGTCGGTCGCTGGGTGGATAGCGGTGGTGCGTGCGGCGGCCGTGGTCGCGCGGTCGCGGTCGGAGATGTCAACGCCGGCCCGCTCCGCGATCCTCCGCGCGGGGGTGTGAGCTGCGCCCGTGCGGCCGTGCCCCGACCGGTGCTCAGTCGCTCGCGTGGACGGTCGGATCGAAGACCGGGGCGTACCGGCGCCACGGCAGCCGCCGCTCGAGTTCTCCGCAGAGCCAGAGTAGACGGCTCTCGGCACCCGGCGGCCCGACCAGCTGGACCGCCACCGGCAAGCCCTCCGGCCCGGTGGCGGCGGGCAGCACGGCGGCCGGGATCCCCGCCAGGTTCCAGGCCGCGGTCCACGGCGCCCACCGGAGGTTCGCCGTGACGTTGGCCAGGAAGCCGCGCTCGTGCCACGGCCGCGCGGGCAGCGGCGGCCCGGTGGTGACGGGGGTGAGGAGCACGTCGACGTCGTCGAAGAACTCCACCATGCGCTCGCGGAACCGCTCCTGGGCACGGGGGCGGACCAGCCTCAGCCGCCGGACCACCCGGCCGATCCGGGCATGGGTACGGCTACGGGGCTGCAGCGCCGCGCGGTCGATCTCGAGGACCTCGGCGTCGTCGGCGGCGCCGGCCAGCCAGCGGACCAGGGAGCCGGCGGCCGCTCGCGGCGTGACGGGCGGGTCCTGGCGGACGACGGTGTGACCCGCCGCCCGCAGCTGGGCCACGACGGCGTCCAGTGCGGCCCGGGTGGCGGCGTCCGGACCGGCCGATGG
>DASPIH010000250.1:0-32444 GCA_035629195.1 Blastococcus sp.
GTCGGTCAGCGGCGGGGACGTCCAGTGCCCTCCGCTGGGATCGGGGTTCAGGTTGCACCCGACGAAGCCGAGCTCCTCCACGCAGCGCCGCAGCTCCTCGATCGAGCCCTCGATCGGCTCGCCCGGCGACTGGGGCAGCTGGGCGACGCCGGTGAACCGGTCGGGGTGCAGGCTGGTGACCCGGTGGACGAGGTCGTTGCACCGACGCGTCCACTCCCGGCTCACCGCGGCATCGCCCACGTGGTGGGCCATCGCCCCGGCGGTCGGGGAGAACACGGTCAGGTCGATCCCCCGCTCGTCCATCAGCGCGAGCTGGCTGGCGCCGACCGAGTCGCGGATCTCGTCATCGCTGATGGCAGGGTAGGCCGGCGCCGCGGTACCTGCCTCCCACGCGGCCACCTGCTGGGCACGCCAGGCGCCGTGCGCCGCCGGCGCGGTGGTGTAGTGCCCGTGGCAGTCGATGATCACGCGGTCTCCCCGGCGCCGGTCCTGTCGAGGGGCTCGGCCCCGTACTCCTCGTACACCAGGCCGCGCCCGGCGAGCTTCTCCCGCAGGCCCAGGGAGTCCAGGCTGAGCGCGCCCGCGGCCAGCCGTTCCAGCGACGCCCGCTCCCGCTCCTCGCGCTGCCGCGCGGCGACCAGGACCGCAGGGGCGTCGGCGCGGGCGACGACGACCACGCCGTCGTCGTCGGCCAGCACGACGTCCCCGGGGCGGACCAGCTGCCCGGCGCAGACGACCGGGACCTGCACGTTGCCTGCCGTCTCCTTGACCGTGCCCTGCGCCGAGACGGCCGCCGACCAGACCGGGAAGCGCATCGACGTCAGGCCGGCTGTGTCGCGCACCCCGGCGTCGATGACCAACCCCACCACCCCGTGCGCCCGCAGGCTGACCGCCAGCAGCTCCCCGAAGTAGCCGTCGGTGCACGGCGAGGTCGGGGTCACCACCAGGAGGTCGCCGGGCCGCGCCTGCTCCACGGCGACGTGCAGCATCGCGTTGTCCCCCGGCGCGACCTCGCAGGTCAGCGCGGTACCGGCCACGCGAGCCGGACGGTAGACCGGCCGCAGCCGCGCGTGCATCAGGCCGGTGCGGCCCTGGGCCTCGTGCACGGTCGCGACGCCCAGCTCCCCGAGCCCGCGGACGACGTCCGGGTCGGTCCGCGGCGTCCCGGTCACCACGCGGTGGCGGCTCATGGCGTCTCCTTCATCGGTCGCCGCCGGGGTGGGCGGCCGCGCTGACCGTAATCCGGCGGCTGGTCCGGCGGTCCGGTGCCGTACCCGCACGTTCCGCGGGCCGGAGGACGGGCGGCCTGGCGGTGGCGGGCACCGCGTCGGACCGGAGCCCGTGGTCGGTACCGGCCGAGCGGGCACGGACACGCCCGGCACCGCCACCTCCCGCGCGCCCCCGTGCAGCGGCGGGACCCTCTGTCCGTGCTGGGTCACTCTCATGCCCTGTCCGGCCTGGCCGTGGGCGCCGCGACGCTGCCCTGGGCGCCGGTCCAGGGCACCGTCGCGCAGATCTCCTGGGTCGCGGCTGTCGGCGGGTTCGCGATGCTGCCCGATCTCGACCACTCCGGCTCCACCGTCTCCGACATGTGGGGACCGGTCACCGACATCCCGTCCGGAGCGATCGGTCGGCTCGCGCAGGGCCATCGATGGGGCACCCATGACGCGGTGCTCGGTCCCGTCGTCTTCGGCGCCCTCGCCGTCGCCGCGGCGGGCGCCTACTGGTCGAGCCTGCTGGTGATGGCGCTGTCGATCGGCCTGGCACTGCGCGCCCTCAACTTCGTCATCCCCGGACGTGTGGAGAACACCGTCGTCGGCAACATCGTGCTGTCCTGGGGCGGCGCATGGCTCCTGCTGGCCCACAGCCCCAACCCGGCCTGGCTGCCCTGGGCAGTGGCCCTGGGCGTGCTGACGCACATCGCCGGTGACGCGCTCACCACCGCGGGCATCCCGGTGCCGCTCATCTGGATCGTCAAGCGGTGCCGGCTGAAGCTGGTGCCGGTCCGGACGGGCAGCATCGTGGAGAAGGTGGTCTACGTGCCTGCGTTCGTGGTCGCGACAGCGGCGTTCCTGTACGTCAACACCGAGGCCCACACCGCCGTGGACCCGATCGTCGACCGGCTGCTCAGCCCCGGCTGAGGGCCGCGGTCCGTTCGCGGGCAACGGCGCACCACCGGAGACTCGAGAACGTGCGACGACTCTCCGACCGGTTGGTGAACTGGGCGAGCATCCTGGACGACGAGACGCTCCGGCAGGCCGAGCGCACCGCCACGCTGCCCATCATCCATCCGCACGTCGCGCTCATGCCCGATGCGCACCTGGGCAAGGGGGCCACCGTCGGGTCCGTGCTGCCGACGAGGAACGCCATCATCCCCGCGGCCGTGGGCGTCGACATCGGCTGCGGGATGATCGCCGTCCGCACGCCGTGGACGGTCGACGAGGTGCGGTCGCGGGGCTCCCTGGCACCGCTGCGCGGAGACATCGAGCGCGCGGTGCCGCTGTCCGCCGGTAAGTACAACAAGAAGCTCTCCGCGTCGGCCCGGCGCCGGGTGGCGGAGCTCGAGCGGAAGGCCGACGAGCTCGGCGACCGGGTGCGGCACTCGGTGACGACGACGGCGCCGAACTGGCCCTTCCAGCTCGGCAGCCTGGGCTCGGGCAACCACTTCATCGAGGTGACCGCCGACGAGCAGCAGCGGGTGTGGTTGTTCCTCCACTCGGGCAGCCGCGGAGTGGGCAACAGGATCGCCTCGAAGCACATCGCGATCGCCCAGGAGCGAGCCCGCCGCGACCATCTCGACCTACCCGACCGCGACCTCGCCTGGCTGGACGAGGGGACGCCGGAGTTCGACCGCTACATCGCCGAGCTGCGGTGGGCACAGCACTTCGCCCTGCTCAACCGCGAGGAGATGATGGACCGGGTCGCCGGCTGCCTGGCCGCCCACATGCGGGCCGACGAGACGCCGGAGCTCGAGCGCATCAACGCCCACCACAACTTCACCCAGCGGGAACGGCACTTCGGCGACGACCTCTGGATCACCCGCAAGGGCGCCATCCAGGCGAGGAAGGGCCAGGACGGGCTGATCCCCGGCTCGATGGGGACGGCGAGCTACGTCGTCCGCGGCCTGGGCAACCCGGAGTCGCTGGAGTCGTCACCGCACGGCGCCGGGCGCGTGTTCTCCCGCACGAAGGCCCGCCGGACGTTCACCCGCGCGCAGCTGGAGGAGTCGATGAAGGGCATCGAGTGGCGGCACAGCGACGCCTTCCTCGACGAGATCCCGGCTGCCTACAAGGACGTGGACCAGGTCATGGCCGACGCGGCGGACCTCGTCGAGGTGCGGCACACCCTCCGGCAACTGGTGAACGTCAAGGGCGACTGAAGAAGGACCCCCCTCCTCCCCACGCTTCGCAAGCTCAGCGCGGGCCCCTGGAGGGCGGCCGTTTCAGCACCTCGCAGTGCCGGCATCAGCCGCCGCTGCGGCGCCACTCCGCGGCCACGGCCTCGGCGACCGCCGAGGCCACCCGCCGGTCCAGCGGGCTGGGCACGATGTAGTCCGGCCGCAGGTCCGCGCCCACCACGTCGGCGATCGCGGTGGCGGCCGCCAGCTTCATCTCCTCGGTGATGCTCGTGGCGCCGGCGTCGATGGCCCCACGGAAGACGCCGGGGAAGGCCAGGACGTTGTTGATCTGGTTGGGCAGGTCGCTGCGCCCGGTGGCGACGACCGCGGCGTGGCGCGCGGCCATCTCGGGGTCGACCTCCGGCGTCGGGTTGGCCAGCGAGAAGACGATGGCGTCCTTCGCCATCGAGGCGATGGCGGACTCCGGCACCGAGCCGCCCGAGACACCCAGGTAGACGTCGGCGCCCTCGAGCGCGGACACCATCGTGCCGGCGAACCCGTCCGGGTTGGTGTTGTCGACCAGCCACTGCTTGCTGGCGCCGAGGTCGTCCCGCCCGGCGTGCAGCACGCCCCGGGAGTCCGCGACGGCGATGTGCCCGACGCCCCCCTCCAGGAGGATCTTGGTGCAGGCGACGCCCGCGGCCCCGGCACCGGAGACCACGACCCGGAGGTCGCCGAGCTCGCGGCCGACCACCGTGGCGGCGTTGCGCAGGGCGGCCAGGACGACGATCGCCGTTCCGTGCTGGTCGTCGTGCATGACCGGGATCCTCAGCCGCTCGCGCAGCCGGTCCTCGATCTCGAAGCAGCGGGGGGCGCTGATGTCCTCGAGGTTGATGCCGCCGA
Organism: Blastococcus sp.; assembly: GCA_035629195.1. Taxonomy (GTDB): domain Bacteria; phylum Actinomycetota; class Actinomycetes; order Mycobacteriales; family Geodermatophilaceae; genus Blastococcus. Next base: position 4,241 of record DASPIH010000250.1, read on the forward strand.
AGGACGGCGCGATCGCCAGGACGGTGTCGACGATCTCGTCCACGTCGGTGGTGTCGAGGACGATCGGCACGGAGGAGAGCCCGGCGAACTCGCTGAACAGGCAGGCCTTGCCCTCCATCACCGGGAGCGCGGCCGCCGGTCCGATGTTCCCGAGCCCCAGCACCGCGGTGCCGTCGGAGACGACCGCGACCACGCGCGGCGCCCAGGTGAACCGGCGGGCCAGTTCCGGCTCCGCCGCGATCGCGCTGGAGACGCGGGCGACACCGGGCGTGTACGTGAGCGCGAGGTCTGCGATGGACTCGATCGAGCGGGTGGACGCCACGGACAGCTTGCCGCCCTCGTGCACCGCGAACGCGGGGTCGTCGGCGAAACGGTCGGGGACGTGCTGCCCGGACGAGGGATTTCCGCTCATGGATACAGGAGCGTAACGAGGGCCGAGCGGTCGTTGTCGCTACGGTGCGCGCGTGGAGATCCGCGAACTCGCCGTACCTGACAGCTACGTCCTCGATCTGGTGTCGCACGGCGACACGCGTGGCCGTTTCACCGAGTGGTACCGGGCGGACGTGCTGTCCCAGGCCATGGGACACCCTCTGACCCTCGCCCAGGCCAACCACAGCGTCTCCTCGCGGGGTTCCCTCCGCGGTGTCCACTTCGCCCTCGTGCCCCCCGGTCAGGCCAAGTACGTCTACTGCCCCGCCGGCAAGGTGCTCGACGTCGTCGTCGACGTGCGCGTCGGCTCGCCGACGTTCGGGGTGCACGACGCGGTGCTCCTGGACAGCGAGCAGCCCCGCGCCGTCTACCTCGCCGAGGGGCTCGGCCACGCCTTCCTCGCGCTCGAGGACCGCAGCTCGGTGACCTACCTGGTCTCCTCGGGGTACGACCCCTCCCGCGAGTTCGGCGTCTCGCCCCTGGATCCCGAGCTCGACCTGCCCTGGCCGTCGGACGTGGAGCCGGAGCTGTCCGCCAAGGACCGCGACGCCCCCACGCTGGCCGAGGCACGCGAGCAGGGGCTCCTGCCCACCATGGAGGAGTGCGCCGCCCGGTACGCGGCGCTACGGCAGAGCTGACGGCGCAGCGGGGAGCCGGCCGGGGCGCGGCCACAGCCGCCCGACCACGCGGCCGACGACGACGGCGGTGCCGAAGGACCGGCTGTCGTCGGTGACGAACGGGTTGTCGCCCTCGACCCAGTGCCCGTCGTCGAGGGCCCGCCGCACCCGCTTGACCACGAGCAGTTCGGGCCGGGCGGGGAAACGGGCGAGCACGACCGCTCCCGGCTCGACGCGCCCACCGGGCCGGACCCGGCGGGCGAGCAGCCGGTCGCCCGAGCGGACCGTGGGCGACATCGACGGGCCCGTGACACGGACGAGCGCCCAGGCGCTGGGCAGCGGTGCCGCCCCAGCGGCTGCGCGCTCTCCCGCACTGTCCTCGTCGATCACCGCGAGTAGGGTCGCAGACGACACAACCCCACGACCCCCGGAGGCATCTCCATGCGTTTCACCCGCATGTTCTCCGCCCGCGTCCTCCAGGTGCTGGAGGCCACCGCGCACTGCGACCTCCCCTGCGGCGTGTACGACCCGGCCCAGGCCCGCATCGAGGCAGAGTCGGTCAAGGCCATCCAGGAGAAGTACCAGGCCAACGAGGACCCGGTCTTCCGCACGCGCGCCATCATGATCAAGGAGCAGCGGTCCGACCTGGTCAAGCACCACCTGTGGGTGCTGTGGACCGACTACTTCAAGCCGCCGCACTTCGAGAAGTACCCGCAGTTGAACGAGTTGTTCAACAAGGCCACCAAGCAGGCCGGTGCGGCCGGCGGCAAGGGCAGCATGGACCCCGCCGAGGGTCAGAAGCTGCTCGACTACATCGCCGAGATCGACAAGATCTTCTGGGAGACCAAGGCCGCCGCCTGAGAGAGGAACCCGCTGTCCCCAGCGCTCGCACGCTCGCGCTGGGCCCCTGCAGCGGGCCGCCGTCGCTGCCGGACCGCCCTTCGGGGCGGTCCGGCAGCACTGTCATGTGCTCTTCCGTCCCCGGCGACGCCGCGCCTGCGCCTGGGTCTGCCCGTGCGCGGCTCGGAGGAATTCGTGCTCGACGTCGGGGAACTCCTGCAGAAGGTCGAGGCGGCAGCGCCCATCGAGGCGGTGGAGGCCGTCGCCGACGCGCTCGGCGCGATGGTGCAGGCCCGCAACGTGACCCTGCTGATCGCCGACTTCACCGGCCGGGCCGTCGTCCGGCTGACCTCCGCCGCGCTGGTCGAGGGGGCGCGCAGGCACGGGGTGGAGCAGGCCGAGACGCTGCAGCTGGCCGGCACGGTCTACGAGCAGGTGCTGCGCACGCAGGAGGCTGACGTCCGGGCCGCCGGCGACGGCGCCGTTCTGGTCGTGCCGGTCACCGACCGGGGCGACGCGATCGGCGTCATCGAGCTCGAGCTGGCGCGATATCCCTCCGCCTCGGAGGTCGCCGACGTCCGGAGCGCCGCGCACGCGCTCGCCTACGTCATCATCGCCGCCCGCCGGCACACCGACGTCTTCGAGTGGGGCCAGCGCTCGACGCCCTTCGCGCTGGCCGCAGAGATCCAGCGCCGGCTGCTGCCGGCCTCCTACACGTGCGAGGCCGGCCAGTTCACCCTCGCCGGATGGCTGGAGCCGGCCGGCACGGTCGGCGGCGACACCATCGACTACGCGCTGGACCGCGACTGCCTCCACCTGTCGATCACCGATGCCGTGGGGCACCAGGTGGCCGCGGCCCTGCTGGCCACCCTGCTGGTCGGGGCCCTGCGCAACGGCCGGCGACGAGGCATGGACCTCGCCGAGCAGGCCCGGTATGCCAACGACTCGCTCGCGGAGAACGCGGCGGCCGGGCAGTTCGTCACCGGGCAGCTCGTGCGGATCGACCTGCACGCCGGTACCGCGACGGTCGTCAACGCCGGGCACGTCCTGCCGCTGCGGCTGCGCGACGGCCGGGTCGAGGAGGTGGAGCTGCGGGTCGAGCCGCCGTTCGGCGTCGTGCCCGGCAAGTCCTTCGACGTGCAGCCCTTCCCGCTCGAGCCCGGCGACCGGATCGTCTTCCTGACCGATGGCATGCAGGAGCGCAACGCGGTCGACCTCGACGTCGCCAAGGCTCTCGAGGACACGGCCGACCTGCACCCGCGGGAGGTGGTCCACGCCCTCGGCAGGGCCGTGCTCACGGAGACCGGCGGCGACCTCCGTGACGACGCCACGATGATCTGCCTCGACTGGTACGGCGGGCAGCCCCGGGCGCGCACCACCGAGCAGGGGGCCGACCCCGGCATCGCCTCGCCGCCTGCGTGAACCCGACATCGGAACCGCCCCGGGGCGCGGCCGGTACGGTTTGACACCGATGCGCATCGACCCCGCCGGGTGGCCCTTCATCACCGGACCGCTGGCCCCTGCTGCCCTGCTCACAGCGGGAGGCCGGGCCACCGGACGCCGCTGGCCCCGCCTGGCCGCGTGGCCCCTGCTCGGGCTCTCCGCCTACATGGCGGTGTTCTTCCGGGATCCCGACCGGCGCTGCGACACCGCCCTCCCCGCCCCGGACGACGTCCTGTCCCCCGCGGACGGTGTCGTGATGGTCGCCGGGGAGCCGCAGGAGGGCGTCGCACCCGAGGGCGACTGGCAGCAGGTCAGCGTCTTCCTGTCGGTCGTCGACGTGCACGTCAACCGTTCCCCCTACCGCGGGGAGGTGGTGCAGAGCTCCTACCGCCCGGGGAGCTTCCTGGCGGCCTACCGCAAGGAGTCGGCCCACCGGAACGAACGCAGCGAGCTGTGGCTGCGGGACGGGGAAGGCGCCGGAGCCCGCACGGTGGTCTTCCGGCAGGTCGTCGGCGTCCTGGCCCGGCGCATCGTCACCCGCACCGGGGTCGGGCGGCACCTCGCCACCGGCGAGCGGATGGGACTGATGAAGTTCGGCTCGCGCATGGACGTCTTCGTGCCCCGCGAGTGCGCGATCACCGTGACGAAGGGACAGCGCGTGCGAGGCGGCGAGACCGTCATCGCCCGCTGGCCCTCCGCCCGCTGAGGGAGCGCCCCGTGCCCAGCTCCGCGTCCGGCCAGCGCCGTCCGCAGACCCGCCGCACGGCGACCGTCGAGTTCGTCCGCGGCTCGGTCCGGGGCAGCCGTCGCCGGGCTCTCGCGACGCTGCCGAGCCTGTTCACCCTGGGCAACATGTTCTGCGGCTTCGCCGCGATCCTGGTGTCGATCCGGGGAAACCACACGTTGGCCGCCGTCCTCATCGGCCTGTCGGTGCTCTTCGACATCGTCGACGGCGCCGTCGCCCGGCTGGTCGGCGCGGTCACCCCGTTCGGCCTGCAGTTCGACTCGCTGGCAGACCTGGTCTCCTTCGGTCTCGCCCCGGCCCTGCTGGCCTTCACGCTGTTCTCGGAGGGCCACGACGGGTGGGATCCGCTGGGCTGGGTGGTGTGCTTCCTGTGGGTGGCGTGCGCGGCGATCCGGCTGGCCCGGTTCAACACCACGATCGACCCGACCGCGGACAAGCGGTACTTCATCGGCTTGCCCAGTCCCGGCGCCGCGGGGGTGGTGCTCGCCTCGGTGTTCGCCTTCGGCGACGCCATGCAGGGCCGCGACCGGCTGTGGGTGCTGCTCGTCGTCGCGCTGCCGGCTCTGCTGATGGTCAGCACCATCCGCTTCCGCTCGTTCCGGTCGCTGGTGAGCCCCAGGAGCGGCCGGCCCTACGGCCTGATCGCCACGGCGGTGCTGCTGGCGGTCGGCTTCGCGCTGGCCCCTGTCGTCACGTTCTGCGTGCTCGCCTACGGCTACCTGCTGGCTCCGGTGCTGGTGCCGGTGTTCTCGCCCCTGGCCCGTCTGGTGCCTGCCCGCGTCAAGGAGGTCCTGGCGTGAGCGGACGGGAGACATCGTGAGCGGACAGGCCCGTGAGCATCGCAGGGAGCGCCGGCGACCGAGGAGCGGAGCGTGCCGCGGCAGCGAGCGGGGGACGTCGTGAGCGGACAGGCCCGTGAGCATCGCAGGGAGCGCCAGCGACCGAGGAGCGGAGCGTGCCGCGGCAGCGAACGGGGGACATCGTGAGCGTCCGGCCGATCCGCCCGGGCGACGTCCCGGCCGTCGTGGGGCTGGTCCGGGAGCTCGCCGACTACGAGAAGGCGCTGCACGAGGCGCGGCTGACCGAGGAGCAGCTGACCGAGAGCCTCTTCGGCGACTCCCCCGCCCTGTTCGGGCACGTGGCGGTGACCGACGACGGAGCCGTGGTGGGCATGGCCCTCTGGTTCCTCAACTTCTCCACCTGGCGGGGCACCCACGGCGTCCACCTGGAGGACCTCTACGTGCAGCCCCGGCACCGCGGCACCGGGCTGGGCAGGGAGCTGCTGCGCACGCTCGCCGCCGTGTGCGTCGAGCGCGGGTACTCCCGGTTGGAGTGGTCGGTGCTCGACTGGAACACGCCTTCGATCGAGTTCTACACCGCGGCCGGCGCCGTCCCGTTGGACGGGTGGACCGTCTTCCGGCTCACCGACGACGCCCTCGAGACCTTCGCCGGCGACCGCTCTCCGTGACTCCAGCCGGCAACGACCCGGGCCGATAGCCTCGCGCTGTGACCACCGAGCGCGGACCGATCGAGTGCTGGCTGACCGACATGGACGGCGTCCTGGTGCACGAGGGCCAGGCGCTGCCCGGCGCCAAGGAGTTCCTCGACCGGCTGGTCGAGCGGCGCCGCCGGTTCCTGGTGCTCACGAACAACTCGATCTTCACGCCCCGGGACCTCGCCGCGCGACTGGCCCGCGGTGGGCTCCTGGTGCCCGAGGAGGCCATCTTCACCTCGGCGCTGGCGACCGCCGACTTCCTCACCGCCCAGCTCCCCGGCGGCTCGGCGTACGTCATCGGCGAGGCAGGGCTCACCACCGCGCTGTACGAGGCCGGCTACACCCTCACCGACTCCGATCCCGACTACGTGGTGCTCGGCGAGACGCGGACCTACTCGTTCGAGGCCATCACCCGCGCCATCCGGCTGGTCGGCAGGGGCGCGCGCTTCATCGCGACCAACCCCGACGTCACCGGCCCCTCCCCCGAGGGTCCGCTGCCGGCCACCGGAGCCGTCGCCGCGATGATCACCAAGGCCACCGGCGCCGAGCCCTACTTCGTCGGCAAGCCCAACCCGATGATGTTCCGCAGCGCCATGAACCGGATCGAGGCGCACTCGGAGTCCACGATCATGGTGGGCGACCGCATGGACACCGACGTCGTGGCCGGGATCGAGGCCGGCCTGGACACCGTGCTGGTGCTCACCGGTTCGACGACGGCGAGCGAGGTCGACCGCTTCCCGTTCCGGCCGGGCCGCATCTGCGATTCGATCGCCGACGTCATCGATCTGGTGTAAGGACCCCGTCCTCCCCACCCTTCGCCCGCTCAGGGCGGGCCCCGGGACGGGGCCGTTTCACCGACCTTCGAACGCGAGCCGCGAGGCGGGCGCGGCCAGCTGGTAGAGCACCGTGCCCACCAGCGCCAGGACCGGCAGCCCGATCAGCGGCAGCCCTGCCGAGAAGGCCAGCGTGAAGCCCGTGAGCGCGAGGAACAGCTGGAGCGCGATGACCGGCCCCCGCGCCCAGCCCGACACCCGCCACAGCCCGACCGCGCCGGCGCCCAGCACGCCCGCCGTCAGCGCGGCGAGCACCACCTCGGCCAGCGCCCGCGCGGTGCTCTCGGGGCTGCCGGTCAGCGTGAGGTAGAGCAGGACCAGAGCGCCGACGGCGAACGCCGCGGCCTCGACGCCGACGGCGAGCGCGGCACGGCGCAGGGACGGAGGGGCTTCGGTCCGCGGGCGCGCCGGACGGTGCGCCGGTCGGGCTGCAGCAGCGCCGAACAGCCGATCGGCCAGCCTGCGCGGCACATCCCGTTCCTCGCTCACGGGGGCGAGGTTACGCGGACGGGCGGGCCGGCCCCGGCCCGCGCGCCCCACCGACCTCCCTGCGCCTGCCGCCGCGCTGGTTAGCCTGACGGCATGCGCGCGCTCGTGGTCGTGAACCCCGCGGCGACCACCACGTCGGCCAAGCTGCGCGACGAGCTGGTCGGCGCCTTCGCCAGCGAGCTGAAGATCGACGTCGTCGAGACCGGTCACCGGGGCCACGCCCGCGAGCTCGGCGCCCATGCCGCGGCCGAGGGCGTCGACGTGGTGGTCGCCGTCGGCGGCGACGGCACGGTCAACGAGGTGGTCAACGGCCTGCTCGCCGACGGGCCCGCGCCCGGCCTGCCGGCCCTCGCCGTCGTCCCGGGCGGCTCCACCAACGTCTTCTCCCGAGCCCTCGGGCGATCCGTCGACCCGGTCGAGGCGACCGCCGAGACGCTCGCGTCGCTGCGGGCGGGGCACACACGCCTGGTGTCGCTGGGCACGATCAGCGCGACCGGCACGAGCACCGCCGCCGTCACCGGCGTCGCTCCGGGCGCCGCCGAGGCGGTGGCCGACGCCGATGCCGAACGCGCCCACGGTGAGTGGACGACTCCCCGGTGGTTCGCCTTCGCCGCGGGGTTCGGATTCGACGCCGAGGTCATCGCCCGTGTCGAGGCCCGCCGGGCGGCGGGCCGGCGGTCCACCGGGGCGCTCTACGTCCGGGAGGGCACGAGCGCCTTCCTCTTCGGTCGCGAACGGCGCCGACCGGCGATGACCCTGCGGGTGCCGGGCGAACCGGCGGTCGAGGAGCTGTTCCTCTGCCTGGTGTCCAACGTCAGCCCCTGGACCTATCTCGGACATCGCCCGGTCAACCCGACGCCCGAGGCCTCGTTCGAGACCGGGCTCGACGTCTTCGCGCTCGGGCGGACGAGCGTGGTGGCCATGCTGCGCACCCTGCGGCAGACACTGGCCCGCGAACCCCGACTCTCCGGTCGCGGCCTGCACCGGTGGCACGACCTCGGCGAGCTGACCCTCGACGCCAGCCGGCCGCAGGGCTGGCAGGTCGACGGCGAGCACCTCGGGACGGCGACCGGAGTGCGCATCCAGAACGTCCCGAACGCCCTCCGCGTGGTGTCCTGAGCAAATCCTGGCTCGATCGCGGAGATCCCTCACGCCGAGTGGCGGGCTTAGCACGGGCGTGGTGAAGTTGCTCACGCGGGTGTCCGGGGTGGGGTCGATTCCCTTGACTTGCGACTTTCCCGTGAAAACATCGCTGCTGGAACGCAACGTGCCGGTAACAAAAGCGGAGAGTCGCTGCCGTCATGGCGCTGGGTGACCGGTGTCGGCCCGGCAAGGCGGACCTAGAACGGCGACTGACGCACCGACCGAAGACGACATCGAGGAGTACAACGCCATGGACTGGCGCCACCGCGCGCTCTGCCGGGACGAGGATCCGGAGCTGTTCTTCCCCATCGGGACGACCGGCCCGGCGATCGTCCAGATCGAGCAGGCGAAGGCCGTGTGCCAGCGCTGTCCGGCCGTGCAGTCGTGTCTGGACTGGGCTCTGAGCTCGGGCCAGGACTCCGGTGTCTGGGGCGGGCTTTCCGAGGACGAGCGACGCGCGCTGAAGCGCCGTCAGGCTCGGACGCGGGTTCGCACCGCCTGAGCCACCGGCACGACCGGCTTCCGAGAACTTCTCGCAGCCGGCGCACCACCGCGATCGCACTGACCGCCACGAGGCCGGTCCGGGTTCCCCCCGGGCCGGCCTCGGCGCATCCCGGCTCAGCGGCGCAGGGCACCGCCGGCCGGCAGGTCCAGCACCACCTCGGTGCCCTGGGCGCCGTCCGGAGCGGTCATGCTCAGCGTTCCGCCCAGTTCGCTGGTGACCAGCGTCCGGACGATCTGCAGCCCCAGGCCGTCGCTGGCCGCCGGGTCGAATCCCGCCGGCAGCCCGCAGCCGTCGTCCCGCACCCGTACGACCAGGTGGTCCCCGGTGCGTTCGGCCACCAGCTCGATCGTCCCCGGCTCGCCCTCGGGGAACGCGTGCTCGGCCGCGTTGTGCAGCAGCTCGGTGACGACCAGCACCAGGGGTGTGGCCGCCTCCGCCGGCAGCTCCCCGAAGGAGCCGATCCGCCGGGTCCGGGCGGCCGGCCCCACCGACGTGAGGTCACCCAGCATCGGCAGCACCTGGTCGAACACGTCGTCCACGGCGACGACGTCCTCCCGGCTGCCGGCCAGCGTCTCGTGCACCACCGCGATCGACGCCACGCGGCGTACCGACTCCTCCAGCGCCTCCCGCGCCGCGGGCTCGGTCATGCGCCGGGCCTGCAGCCGCAGCAGCGCGGCCACCGTCTGCAGGTTGTTCTTCACCCGGTGGTGGATCTCCCGGATGGTCGCGTCCTTGGTCAGCAGCGCGCGGTCCCGCCGCCGCACGTCGGTCACGTCCCGGACGAGCACGAGGGCACCGGGAGCCCCGCCCGGCGCCTGCAGCGGCAGGGCGCGCAGCAGCAGCGTGGCACTGTCGGCCTCGACGTCCATCGGGTCCGGATAACGCCCGGCGACCGCCGCCGAGATACCGGCCGCGGCCGCCTCGCCGGCCACCCGGTCGGTGACCGACCGGCAGGTCACATCAGGAAGGCCGGCGCCCAGCAGGTCGCCGGCGACACCGATCCGCCGGTAGGCCGACAGGGCGTTGGGGCTGGCGTAGGTGACCGCCCCGGCGCCGTCGAGCCGGACCAGCCCGTCGCCCACCCGCGGACCCAGCTCCGCGTCCTGCAGCGTCACCGGCGGGAACGTGCCCGCCGACACCATGAGGCACAGGTCCGCGGCGATGTCGAGGTAGGTGAGCTCGAGCGTCGACGGTGAGCGGGTCACGGCGAGGTTCGTGTCCTTGGCGAGGACGGCGATGACCACGCCCTCGTGCCGCACCGGGATCACCTCCCGCCGACGCGGCATGGCGCCCGACCAGTCCGGCTCGCCCTCGGTGACCGGCCGGCCGTCCCGGTGCGCCACGGCGAACGGCTCGGCCTGGGCACCGAACAGCTCCTCGCCCACCATGTCCTCCGGCCGGCTGGTGGGGGCGGTCAGCGGCCGCACCTGGGCGACGCACCACCAGCCGCCGGCAGGCAGCGGCACCCAGAGGGTGAGGTCGGCGAAGGCGAGGTCGGCGAGGAGCTGCCAACCGGCGACGAGCCGCCGTGCGTGGGCGACCTGGGCGGGACTGGACGCAGCGCCGCGGGTGAGGCGTTCGGAGAGGCTGCTCATGGTGTGGCGAGCGTAGGACCTCGTCCCGGAGCTCGCCCCGAGCGGGCGAGGGGTGCGGAGGACGAGGTGTTTCCTACGCTGGACCGGTGGTCGCCGTCCCCTCCGCCGTCGTCGAGGCCGCCACTCCGGCCGATCACGAACGCATCGCCGAGCTGACCGTCGGCGTGTACGTCGGCGGCCGGCTGGCCTCCTCCGCCTACACCGCCGAGCTGGCCGACGTCGCCGGCCGGGCAGCGGTCGCCGAGCTGCTCGTGGTGCGCGACGACGACGGCCGGATCGTCGGCAGCATCGCGCTGGCGCTGGACGGCGACTTCGCCCAGGTGACCGAGTCCGACGACGAGGCCGGCTTCCGGATGCTGGTGGTGGACCCGGCGGTGCGGGGCCGCGGGGTCGGGGCGGCGCTGGTGGAGGCATGCCTGGCCCGCGCCCGCGCCGCGGGCAGGCGCCGGGTGGTCATCTCCACCGGCACCCGCATGACCGCGGCCCACCGGCTCTACGAGCACCTCGGGTTCACCCGGCTGCCGGAGCGGGACTGGACGCCCGTGCCGGGGATCGACCTGCTGGTCTACGCCCGGGAGCTGTAGGAGGGCACTACCTCTCCGCCCCTCGCACGCCCGGGCGAACCTCCTGACGGGGCCGTCAGACGGAGACGGTGGCGATCAGATCGCCGTCCTGGAGGACCTCGCCCTCGACCACGTGCAGCTCCTGCACGGTCCCCGCGCGCTCGGTGAGCACCGGGATCTCCATCTTCATCGACTCGAGGATGACCAGCGTGTCGCCGGCGGCGACCCGCGCACCCGGCTGGACCAGCACCTTCCAGACGCTGGACACCATCTCCGCGTGGATCTCCTCGACCGCCACCGCACCTCCTGCGCACGCCGTTCGACGTGCCCATCCAAGCACGCAGCCCGCGGCTCAGAGGCTCGCGGCGACCCCGTCGGCAGCGAGCCGCCCGAGCACGCCGCACACGTCTGCGCCGTCGTGCGGTACGCCGGCCTCGGACAGCCCCTCCAGCGCCCCTGCGGCCGCCCGGGCGGCGGTCGCGGTGTCCGGTGCGCCGGCGCTGACCGCGGCCAGCAGCGCGTCGTACCAGCCGTCGAGGCGGTCACCGGGGTCGTAGCCGGTCACGGCCACGAGGTCGACACCGGCCTCGGGCGCCGGCGGACGATCCGAGCCCGGCAGCCGGCCGGTGATCCGTCCCGCGGTCCCCGGCGGCAGGGTGGACCGCAGCTGGACGGCGACGGCGGACCGAGGCTCCGGCAGGGCGGTCGGCTCGGATCCGGCCGCGCGTGGACCCAGCGCGCTGCGCAACGCCAACTCGACGGCGTCCACGCCGTGCGACCGCTCGAGGACCGCCATGTCCAGGGAGAAGCCGGCCGCGACCTCCGCCAGCTCGCCGTCGGGCGAGATGCCGACCGTGACGAGCCCCCGCCAGCCCAGTTCGGGCAGGCGGCGGGCCGCGGGCGGCAGCGCTCCTGGCACATCGGGAGTCCAGGACACGCGGGCGATCCCGGCGGCCCGGTCGCGGGCCACGGGGGTGGCGAAGCGGAGCCCGTCCTCGGTGACCCACGCCAGCAGGCCCCGCTCGCTGGCCGGCTCCACCCCGTCCCCGCCCAGGCGCTCCAGCACCTCGGGGTCGGGGCCGATCCAGCGCAGCCCGGCGGCGATCACCGCGGCAGCCAGCCTCGCGTTGCCGGCCAGCGCAGGCGGCACGGGGAGCACGGCGTCGGCCCCGCTGCGCCGGGCCGCCTCCACGATCCGGTCGACGGCCAGGTAGCTCTCCGCCGCCGGCGCGGGCCCCAGCAGGACGGCGTCGTCGGCCAGCCGGACGTGGCGGGCCGAGCGTTCGGCCTCGCTGTGCACGGCGACGGCCTTCACCTCGAGCCGCTGGCAGGCGGCGACCACGGCGCAACCGGCCGGACCCCGTCCCGCGACGAGAACGGTGTCGATTCCGAGCTGTGCCACTGCCGTGTCCTCCTGGTGTCCCCTGCCCGGCACATCCACCGGGCCCCCCGTGAGAGGCTTGTGCCGTCAGCTTGGCGGGTCCGGGGACGCCGCGCACGATACGTGTGCCGCGTCCGCGCCCCGCGAGAACCAGGGGCCACCCGGCCCACCTGCAACGTGAGAGGAGGGCAGCGATGTCCAAGCGCGGACGCAAGCGTCGCTCCCGCAAGGGGAGCAAGGCCAACCACGGCAAGCGCCCCAACGCGTGACGACAGGCCCGGGAGCATCGCAGCGGCGTACGGCTTCGAGCGAGGAGCGCACCGGGCCGCGGAGTTGCGCCACGCGCAACGCCTGAGAGGGCCCCGTCCTCCCCACCCTTCGCAGACGCAGGGCGAGGACCGGGACGGGGCCTGACGCGAGAGGCCCAGAACCCGACGGGTTCTGGGCCTCTGGCGTTCTGCGGGCGCGGCGGATCAGTCCGCTGTGCGCTCGACCGTCAGTCGCTCGACGTTGACCGTGGTCCCGTCGTCCTCGACCGAAACGGTCGTCAGCTGCATCTTGATGCGGTCGCGCAGGCCCGACGGGGGCTTGTCGCCGCCGCAGCGCCGGCGCACCAGCGCCTTGAACTCCTGCTCGATGCCGAACTCGCGCAGGCAGGAGGAACAGTCCTCGAGGTGCTCGGCGATCAGCCCGCGGCGCTCGTCGGACGTCTCGTGGTCGAGGAACTCGAAGACGTGCGAGAGGACGTCGTCGCACGAGCTGATCTCGATGGGTTCGCCCGCACCCTGCTCACTGCTCATGACTGCGTCGCCTCTCCACCGGCTCCGGCGCGGACGAAGCCACGCTCGCGGGCGTAGTCGGCCAGCAGCTTCTGCAGTCCCCGGCGTCCGCGGTGCAGCCGGGACATCACCGTGCCGATGGGCGTGCCCATGATCTCGGCGATCTCCTTGTAGGCGAACCCCTCGACGTCCGCGAGGTAGACCGCCAGCCGGAAGTCCTCCGGCAGCTGCTGCAGGGCTTCCTTGATGTCGGAGTCCGGGAGGTGGTCCAGCGCCTCGATCTCCGCCGACCGCAGACCCGTGGAGCTGTGCTCCTCGGCCGCGTAGAGCTGCCAGTCCTGCACCTGCTCGGTCGGGTACTGCTGCGGCTGCCGCTGCTTCTTGCGGTAGCTGTTGATGTAGGTGTTCGTCAGGATCCGGTACATCCACGCCTTGAGGTTGGTGCCCTCGGCGAACTGGTGGAAGGCGGAGTAGGCCTTGACGAAGGTCTCCTGCACCAGGTCCTCGGCGTCGGCCGGGTTCCGGGTCATGCGCAGGGCGGCCGGGTAGAGCTGGTCGAGATAGGGCAGCGCATCGCGCTCGAACCGGGCATCGCGCTCGGCGCGGGTCTCGGCGAGCTCGGTACGGCTTCCGCCCTCGCGCGCCTCCGGCACCTCCACCGGACCCGGCTCGGGCAACTGGCCGGGGTTACCGACCGTGGACTCCTCAGGCACCGACCGTCCTCTCTGGGGCCCCCGGACGCGGGGTGCCACATCGGTCGATCCTAGCCGCGCGGCGTCCGGACGGCCTGGGGGCCGCCGGTGCGCGGCCCGTGTGCGGGCGATGGCGACGGTGCTGCTCACGGCCGGTGCAACCGCGCGGGTCGGCGCTCGCATTCCCGACGACGGTCCTGGTTACGCTGCGGTCCCGTGGCGGCAACCCCGGCGGTGCGCGTGCTGGAACGGGCGGGGGTGGCCCACGCGCTGCACACCTACGACCCCGAGCACCCCGCCGGGCACGGGCACGGCGAGGCGGCCGTCGCCGCGCTCGGCGCCGACCCCCGCCAGGTCTTCAAGACCCTGGTGACCCGGGTCGACGGGGCGCTGACCGTCGCCGTGGTGCCGGTCAGCGGCATGCTGGACCTCAAGGCGCTGGCTGCCGCGGCCGACGGGCGGAAGGCCGCCATGGCCGACCCGGCCGACGCGGAGCGGACCACCGGGTACGTGCGCGGGGGCATCAGCCCGCTGGGGCAGCGGAAGGCGCTGCCGACCGTCGTCGACTCCTCCGCGCTGAGCTTCGCCACCGTCCTGGTGAGCGCCGGCCGACGCGGGATCCAGGTGGAGCTCCCGCCCGCCGAGCTGGTGCGCCTCACCCGCGCCCGCACCGCTGCGATCTGCCGCTGACGGCCCGCGCCACGGGGCCCCGCCGGGAGCGTGCGCGTCGCGGGGAGGCGGCCGGGCCTCATCTCGGGGTGCTGTAGGGGGTCAGCAGCTGGTCGACCGGGGCGAAGTCGTCGGTGAGCACGTCCTCGTCGCCCACGAACCGGTCCAGCGCCGTTCCCCCGGCCACCTGCCAGGCCAGGTCCCGCCGGCCCAGCGCCTCGGCGACGGCCTCCTCGGGCAGCGGCCGCTGGGAGGCGACGGCCACCAGGTTGCCGCCGTCCTCCCCCGCGAGCACCGGCGCGCGCGCCAGCAGCAGCACGTGACCGAACACCGAGCGCAGCGTGGCCAGCTCGGCCCGCACGAACGACAGCGGCGGATGGTCGATCAGGTTGAGCGCGTACACGCCGTCGTCGGCCAGTGCGGCGTCCACCAGGCCCACCGCCTCACGGGTGGTGAGCTGCCACGGGACCGACAGCCCGCCGAACGCGTCGCCGACCACCAGGTCCCGCCCGCCGGTCGGTTCCTCGGCCAGCGCCACCCGGCCGTCCGCCACCCGCACCCGCAGCTGCGCGGAGGTCTCCAGCCCCAGCTGCTCGCGGTCCATGGCGACCACCCCGGGATCGACCTCCACGACCAGGCTCTCCGTGCCCGGGCGCACCTCGCCGAGGTACCGCGGGAGCGTCAGTCCGCCGCCGCCCACGTGCAGCGCGGAGAGCGGCTCCCCCGCCGGGAACACCGCGTCGACGACGGCCGCCATCGCCTGCACGTACTGGAACTCCAGGTGCGTCGGGTCGTCGAGGTCGACGTAGGAGTGCCGCAGGGTGTCGAGCAGGAGCACCCGGCCGGATTCCCGCTCGGGATCGGCCACCACCCGGGCGCAGTGGTAGGCCGTCTCCTCCTCGCAGGGGGTCGGGGCGACGGCCGCCAGCCCACCGCCCGCGACGGCGAGGACGAGCAGCCCGGCGGGGACCCGGCCCGCGCCCGGCACGCGCCGCAGCAGGACGGCGACGGCCAGCCCGGCCACGGCGGTGACCGCACCGGTCGCGACGAGGATGACGCTGCTCGGCAGCACCGCGACCAGCACGAACCCGGTGGCGAAGGTGGCCGCGATGGCGCCGAGCGTGCCGATGCCCGACAGCCGGCCCACCACCGCGCCGGTCTCGGCCAGGCTGGACAGCTGCAGCTTGACCACCATCGGCGGGACCGCCGACAGCAGCGCGGCCGGCACGACCACCGCGACGGCGGCCAGCAGCAGCACCCCTCCGGCGTCGGCGCCGGTGAGCAGCGCGCCGGTGAACCGGACCAGCGGCAGCACGGCGACGACGAGCGCTCCCCCGGCGACCATGAGCGGGGCCAGCAGACGGCGCGGATCGGTGCGGTCGGCCGTCGCGCCACCCACCCAGGCGCCCACCGCGATGGCGGCCAGCGCGAAGCCGATGACCGCGGTGCTGGTCTGCACGGTGACGCCGACGTACGGGGCGATCAACCGCAGACCGACGATCTCCAGGACGAGGACGGCGCCGGAGCAGAGGAAGGTGATGGCGGCCGCGACCCGTCGGGGCAGCGGCGCGCCACCGGTGTCGTGCTCGGCGGCCGGGACGCCGTCGGGTGCCGTGCCCATCTCAGAAGAGCGCGGGCTGATCGGCCGGCTCGCCGACCGACCCCGCACGGGCGGTGAGCTCCGGGCCGTTGCTGCGCACGTTGTTGACCGCGGTGCTCACCGGGCGCAGCTCCAGCCGCTCGACCACCTCCGGCGGTGGAGGGACGGCGAGCCCGGCGACGTCCTCCCGCGCCGGGTCGAGCCAGTCGGCCCAGCGGTCCGGCGGGAGCACCAGCGGCATCCGCTCGTGGATCTCGGCGAGCGCACCGACCGCCGGTGCCGTCACCACGGTGCAGCTGTAGAGCCGGTCCTCGCCCGTGCCCCACACCTCCCACAGCCCGGCGAAGGCCAGCACCGAACCGTCCTCGGGCGTGATGAAGTACGGCTGCTTGGTCGGCGAGTCCAGGCGCTTGGCCCACTCGTACCAGCCGTCGGCCGGCACCAGGCACCGGCGGGAACGGGCCGCGGCGCGGAAGGCCGGCTTCTCGGTCAGCGACTCCACCCGCGCGTTGAGCATCCGGTTGCCCACCGAGACGTCCTTGGCCCACGACGGCACCAGGCCCCAGCGCACCGCCCGCAGCTCGCGGTGCCCGCTCCCGGTCGGGCGCCCCTCGGGATCGCGCTCCTTGGCGTACCGCACGACGTAGACGTCCTTGGTGGGCGCCACGTTGAAGTCCGCCGCGAGCGGGGGCTGTCCCGCGGCCGGCACCGCCTCGAACTCCAGCGCCAGGTCCTCCGGTTTGCGGCTGGCCGCGTAACGACCGCACATGGCGCCTCCTCAAGGGGCACGGGCTGACCGTCCGCACTCTAGGTGCGGCCACCGACGGCCGCGGCCGGGCGTGGGCGCGCGGGCTCCGGGTAGGGCTGTCCCGACCGCCCGGCAGAGACGAGGACCACCGCGTGACCGCGACCCAGAACCCGCCCACGGAGCACCCGAAGACCGCCGGCGACAGCGCCGAGCGCCGGTACGCGACGGTCAACCCCTTCACCGGCGAGACGGAGGAGGAGTTCCCCTTCACCGACACCGCGGAGATCGACGGCATCATCGAGCGCGCCCACGCCGCCTACCGGGTGTGGCGGGAGCGGTCGGTCGAGGACCGCGCCGCCGTCGTCCGGCGCGCCGCCGACCTCATGGACGAGCGCCGCGACGACCTGGCGGCGCTGATCACCACCGAGATGGGGAAGCGCCGCCAGGAGGCCACCGGCGAGCTCCGCCTCTGCACGAGGATCCTGCGGTACTACGCCGACAACGGCCCCGGCTTCCTCGAGCCCACGTCCGTCACGCCGCTCACGGGCACGGGCGAGGCGGTGGTCGAGACCAGGCCGATCGGCACCCTGCTGGCCATCGAGCCGTGGAACTACCCCTTCTACCAGGTGGTCCGCGTGGCCGGCCCCAACCTGGTTCTGGGCAACACGGTGATCCTCAAGCACGCCGAGATCACCCCGCAGTGCGCGCTGGCCGTCGAGCAGCTGTTCACCGACGCGGGCGCCCCCGAGGGCGTCTTCACCAACACCTTCCTGCGCATCGCCGACGTCGAGCAGGTCATCGCCGATCCCCGCATCGCGGGCGTCACCCTCACCGGCAGCGAGCGCGCCGGGAGCGCAGTCGGCGCCCTGGCCGGCAAGCACCTCAAGAAGTCGGTGCTCGAGCTCGGCGGCAGTGATCCCTTCATCGTGCTCGACGCCGAGGACATGGGTGCCACGGTCAAGGCCGCGACGAGGGGCCGGATGCAGAACACCGGGCAGGCGTGCACGGCGTCCAAGCGGCTGATCGTCCTCGAGGAGCTCTACGAGCCGTTCGTCGAGGGCCTCAAGCAGGCGTTCGCCGCCTTCGCTCCCGGCGACCCCGCCGACCCGTCGACGTCGCTGGCGCCGCTGTCGAGCGAGCGCGCGGCGGAGGACCTGCACGCCCAGATCCAGGACGCCATCGACAAGGGCGCCACCGTGGTCGCCGGCGGCACGCGGCCCGAGCACCCCGGCGCGTTCGTCCAGGCCACGATCCTCACCGACGTCACCCCGGGGATGCGGGCCCACCGGGAGGAGCTGTTCGGTCCCGCGGCCGTCGTCTACAAGGTCAAGGACGCCGACGAGGCGGTCGCGCTGGCCAACGACAGCGATTTCGGGCTGGGCGCCACCGTCATGAGCAGCGACCTCGACCGCGCGCGGTCGGTGGCCGAGCGGCTCGAGGCCGGCATGGTGTGGATCAACCAGCCCACCGGCACCTCGCCGGAGCTCCCCTTCGGCGGCATCAAACGCTCCGGCTACGGCCGCGAGCTCTCCGAGCTGGCCATGTTCGAGTTCGCCAACCGGCGCCTGGTGCGCACGGTGCCGGCGAAGCGGGCGGACGAGCCCCGGTAGAGGACCCCGCTGCTCCCCACCACTCGCACGCTCGCGGCGGGCCCCTGCAGCGGGGCCGCAGCGCGAGGCAGGATGTCCTCGTGACCGAAGTCTGGACGACGCCGCACCGCTCGGCACCGGTCGATGCCGTCGTGGCGCTGCCCGGCTCGAAGTCGATCACCGCCCGGGCGCTGGTCCTCGCCGCGATCGCCGACGGGCCCAGCCGCCTGGTCCGCCCCCTCCGGGCCCGCGACACCGACCTCATGGCCGGTGGCCTGCGCGCTCTCGGGGTGTCGATCCAGGAGACCGGATCCGCTGCCCACCCGGACTGGCTGGTCACCCCCGGACCGCTGAGGGGGCCGGCCGACGTCGACGCGGGGCTGGCCGGCACCGTGCTGCGGTTCCTGCCGCCGGTGGCCGCGCTGGCCGACGGTCCCGTCCGGGTGGACGGCGATCCACGGCTGCACGAGCGCCCGAACGCCGGGCTGATCGCCGGCCTTCGCGACGCCGGAGTGCGCATCGACGACGGCGGCCGCGGCAAGGCGCCGTTCACCGTGCACGGCACCGGACGGGTCCGCGGTGGTGCGGTGACCGTCGACGCGAGCGAGTCCAGCCAGGTCGTCTCGGGGCTGCTGCTGACCGCCGCACGCTTCGACGAGGGCCTCGACCTCTCCCTCGCGGGAGGAGTTCCTTCGATGCCGCACGTCGAGATGACGGTGACGACGCTGCGAGCGCACGGCGTCGACGTCGTTCCCACCGAGCGGGGGTGGCGGGTCGCACCCGGTCCGATCGCTGCGCGCGACGTCGTGGTCGAGCCCGACCTGTCCAATGCCGCGCCCTTCCTCGCCGCCGCACTGGTGACCGGCGGGCGGGTGACCGTGCCGGACTGGCCGGAGGTCACCACCCAGCCGGGTGCGCAGCTCGAGCGGCTGCTGAGCGAGATGGGCGCCTCCGTGGTCGGCACGGCCGAGGGCCTGCAGGTCACGGGCGGGGCTCCCATCCGACCGCTGGTGGCCGACCTCGCCGAGGTGAGCGAGCTGGTGCCGGTGCTGGCGGCCCTCGCCGCGCTCGCCGACGGCCCGTCGCGGTTCACCGGCATCGCCCACATGCGGGGCCACGAGACCGACCGGCTGCAGGCGCTCGACGAGGTGCTCACCGCGGTCGGCGCCCGGGTCCAGCAGCTGCCCGACGGCCTGGTCATCGAGCCCGGTCCCCGACGGCCGGCACTCCTCGACTCCTACGCCGACCACCGCATGGTCATGGCGGCGGCGGTGCTGGGTCTGGCGATCGAGGGGGTGCGGGTGGCCGACCCGGGGGCGGTGACCAAGACGCTGCCCGACTTCGTCGATCGCTGGAGCGGGCTGCTGGACGAGCCGGCCGGGGTCGACCGCTGAGCGGCAGGGAGCAGTGAGCGGCCGCAAGCACGACAGCCGATCGGACGAGGACGACGTCCGGGTCCGGCCGAGCCGCCGTGGCTCCCGGCCGCGCACCCGCACCCGCCCGACGCACGCCGACGCCGTCCCGGGCCTGGTCGTGGCCGTCGACCGGGGCCGCATGACCGTGCGGGTGGACGGACCCGGTGGCGTCGTCGACGTCACCTCGATGCGGGCCCGCGAGCTGGGCAAGCACGGGGTGGTGGTGGGCGACCGGGTGCGGGTGGTCGGGGACACCAGCGGGCGCACCGACAGCCTGGCGCGCATCGTGGCCATCGAGGACCGGGCGACGTCGCTGCGCCGGACCGCCGACGACACCGACCCCACCGAGCGGATCGTCGTCGCCAACGCCGATCTGCTGGTCATCGTCACCGCCGTGGCCGACCCCGAGCCGGCGCTGGGCTTCCTCGACCGCTGCCTGGTCGCCGCCTACGCCGGTGGGCTCGAGCCGCTGCTCTGCCTGACCAAGACCGACCTCGGCAGTCCGCAGCCGCTGCTCGACCGCTACGCGGGGCTGGGGCTCGATGCGGTCGCGCTCTCCCGCGACGTACCGCTGGAACCGCTGCTCGACCGCATCACCGACCGGATGAGCGTGTTCGTGGGCCAGTCCGGTGTCGGCAAGTCGACCCTGGTCAACCGCCTGGTCCCCGATGCCTTCCGGGCCACCGGCGACGTCAGCAAGATCGGCAAGGGCCGCCACACGTCGTCGTCCGCCGTGCTGTTCGACCTCCCGGACGGCGGCATGGTCATCGACACCCCGGGCATCCGCTCCTTCGGGCTGGCCCACGTCACCGCCGACGACGTCCTGTCCGCCTTCGAGGAGATCGCCGAGGCGGCGGTCGACTGCCCGCCGCTGTGCGGGCACACCGCCGCGGACCCGGAGTGCGCCCTGGACGCGTGGGCGGCGGCCGGTCCCTCCGCCCGGCAGGAACAGCTGGCCGGGCTGCGGGTGCTCCTGGGCGCCGTCGGCCAGGTCGGCCCGGGCTACTGAGCAGGACCTCCCCGCCCGCAGCACAGCCGTAACGGACGAGCACGGCCGTAACCACAGGGGTAGGCCGGCGGTAACACCACCTGTCGACCCTCTCCCCCATGACCTCGGAGCCGCAGCCGCCGCCTGCCGGAGCGTCGATCGCGGACCTGCTGTCCGCGCTCCGCAGCGGTGCCACGACACCGACGGCCGTCGTCGACCGGGTGGCCGACGTCGTGGCCGCCCGCGGCGACGACGGCGTGTGGATCACGGCGCTGGACCGGGACAGCCTGCGCCGGCGCGCCACGGAGCTCGAGGCCGACCCGGACGCCCGTTCCCTGCCGCTCTACGGCGTGCCGTTCGCGGTGAAGGACAGCATCGACGTCGCCGGGCTGCCGACGACCTGCGCGTGCCCGGACTACGCCTACGTACCCGACTCGACCGCCCCGGTGGTGTCCCTGCTGCTGGGCGCCGGGGCGGTGCTGGTCGGGAAGACGAACCTCGACCAGTTCGCCACCGGGCTCAACGGCACCCGCACGCCCTATGGCGTGCCCCGCAACGTGCACGGCGGCGACCTGATCCCCGGCGGCTCCAGCTCCGGCTCGGCGCTCGCCGTGGCGACCGGCCAGGTGCCCTTCGCCGTCGCGACCGACACCGCGGGGTCCGGCCGGGTCCCTGCCGCGTTGAACTCCATCGTGGGCTTCAAGCCCTCGCGCGGCCTGCTCAGCACGGTCGGCCTGGTGCCGGCGTGCCGGTCGCTGGACTGCATGAGCCTCATGGCCCGCACCGTCGACGACGTCCGGCGCGTGTTCGAGGTCGTCGCGGCGGTCGACGCCGGGGACCCGTGGTCGCGGCCCCGGCAGCGCCGCAGCGTCGACCGGCCGCGGATCGGGCTGCCCCCCGCCACGGACCTGGAGTTCCTCGGCGACGACGCCATGCGCCGGGCGCACGAGGCGGCCAGGCAGGCGGCGCAGGACGTGGGCGACGTCGCCGACGTGCCGCTCCGGCCGTTCCTCCAGGCCGGCGACCTGCTCTACCAGGGGCCGTGGGTGGCCGAACGGGTCGTCGAGTTCGGCGACTTCCTCGACGCCCGTCCCGACGCCGTGCACCCGGTCGTGGCCGGCATCCTCGAGGGCGGCCGGCGGTACTCGGCCACCGATGTCTTCCGGGCCGGGTACCGGCTGCAGGAACTGCGCGCCGAGGTGGCCCGGCTGTGGAACGACGTCGACGTCGTCGTCCTGCCCACCGTCCCGACGACGTTCACGGTGGCCCAGGTGCTCGCGGAGCCCGTCGCCACGAACACCGCGCTGGGCCTCTACACCCACTGCGGCAACCTGCTCGACCTCTGCGCCGCCGTGGTTCCGGCCGGGCTCACCGACGACGGCCGGCCCTGCAGCCTCATGGTGCTCGGACCCGCCCTCGCCGACGACGTCGTCGTGGACGTGGCCGCGCGGCTGCGCGGGCAGGAACCGTCGCTCCCCGCTCGCCCGTCCCGTGCCCCCACCGTCCCGGAGCCCGCCATGAGCCCGTCCGCCACCGTCCCTGCCGACCCCGCACCGTTCCCGCTGCCCGACGGGAAGGTCGCCCTGCTGGTGATCGACATGCAGCGGGACTTCCTGCTGCCCGGTGGCTTCGGCGAGAGCCTCGGCAACGACGTCGCCCAGCTCCAGCGGGTCGTTCCACCGCTGGCCCGCGTGCTGGGGGCGGCCCGTGAGGCCGGGCTGCTGGTGGTCCACACCCGGGAGGGCCACCTGCCGGACCTGTCGGACTGCCCCCCGGCCAAGCTGCGCCGCGGCGACCCGAGTCAGCGCATCGGCGATCCCGGCCCCTACGGGCGGATCCTCGTGCGCGGCGAGTTCGGCCACGACATCGTCGACGAGCTGGCCCCGCGCGCGGGTGAGCCGGTGATCGACAAGCCCGGCAAGGGCGCCTTCTACGCCACCGACCTCCAGCAGCTCCTCGACGACCACGGGATCACCCACCTGCTGGTCACCGGCGTCACCACCGAGGTCTGCGTGCACACGACGGTGCGCGAGGCCAACGACCGCGGCTTCGACTGCCTCGTGCTGGCCGACTGCGTCGGCTCCTACTTCCCCGAGTTCCAGCGCGTGGGCCTGCAGATGGTCAGCGCGCAGGGCGGGATCTTCGGCTGGGTCGCGGACTCCGCGGCGCTGCTGGCCGCCCTCGTCCCCACCCCTGTTCCGTCCACCGTCTGAGATCGGGAGCCCCGACATGAGCACAGCCGCACCGACCGCGCCCTCCGGCGCGACGGTTCCGCTCCGTTGGTGGACCCGCGGGGACACCAACGCGTTCTTCGGCCTGGCGTTCAACATCCTGGTCAACGTCCTGACGCTGACGGGGTTGATGATCGGCGTGGTCGGCGTGCCCGCCGGCGACGTCCTCGGCACCGTCCTGCCGGCCATGGGCGTCGCCCTGGTGATCGGGAACGTCTACTACACCTACCTCGCCCGGCGGCTGGCACGTCGGGAAGGCCGCACGGACGTCACTGCGCTGCCCTTCGGGCCGAGCGTGCCGCACATGTTCATCGTCGTGTTCGTGATCATGCTGCCCATCTACCTCAGCAGCGGCGACCCCATCCAGGCCTGGTCCGCAGGCCTGGCCTGGGCGTTCGTCATCGGCCTGATCGTGCTGATCGGCGCCTTCGTCGGCCCCTACGTCCGCAAGGTGACTCCGCGCGCGGCCATGCTGGGCACCCTCGCCGGCATCTCCCTGACCTTCATCGCCATGCGGCCCGCGGCGCAGATCTGGGACCACGCCTGGATCGGCCTGCCGGTGCTGGCGATCATCCTGATCGGCTTCTTCACCGACGTCCGGCTCCCGGGCAACATCCCGGTCGGGCTGGCAGCGCTGCTGGTCGGCACCGCGATCGGCTGGATCGGCGGGGCGATGTCGGTTCCCGACGTGACCGCCGCCGCCCGGGACATCGCGATCGCCGTCCCCGACCTGAAGTTCGACCTGCTCCTGGACGGGCTCGCCGACCTCGCCCCGCTGCTGGCCACGGCCATCCCGCTGGGCGTCTACAACTTCACCGAGGCCATGAGCAACGTGGAGAGCGCAGCCGCCGCGGGTGACGACTACAACCTGCGCAGCGTGCTGCTCGCCGACGGTGCCGGCGCGGTCGTGGGATCGGCCCTGGGCTCGCCCTTCCCGCCGGCGGTCTACATCGGCCACCCCGGCTGGAAGGACGCCGGTGGCCGCGCCGGCTACTCGATGGCCAGTGGCCTGCTCGTCGCCGTGCTCTGCTTCCTCGGTCTCTTCGGGCTGCTCTCGGCCCTGCTCCCGCTGCCGGCGATCGTGCCGATCCTCCTCTACATCGGCCTGCTGATCGGTGCTCAGGCCTTCCAGGCCGTGCCCCGGATCCATGCCGTGGCCGTCGTCATCGCGATCCTCCCGAACCTGGCCTCCTGGGCCGCCGGACTGATCGACAACTCGCTGGCGGCGGCCGGCACGTCCGCGGCCGAGGTGGGCGACGACGCGCTGGCCGGTGCCGGCGTCGTCTACAGCGGCCTCACCACCCTGGGGCAGGGCGCCGTCCTGGCGGGTCTGGTCCTCGGTGCGATCGTCACCTTCGTCATCGACCGGACGTTCGTCCGGGCCGCCCTCGCCTCCGCGGTCGGCGCACTGCTGAGCCTCATCGGGCTGATCCACGCACCGGAGGTCGGCTGGGCGGCCAATCCGCAGGTGGCGCTGGGCTACCTGCTGCTCGGGGTGGTCTGCCTCGGCTACGGCGCGCTCCAGCGCACCGCCGCGCGGCACGCCGACGAGAACGCAGCCGGATCGGTGGTCCCCGCGCCCCGCACGGCGGGGTCCGCCGCGGCCGAGCCGGCCAGCTGACCCGGAGTTCCGGAGGCCCCGCTACGACGGGGCTCCCCGGAGCCACGATCCCCGCGTCGCGAACAGGGCGTCGTCCATCGGGTCGTCGACGGTCTCGACGCGCAGCCGGTCGGGCCGGCGGAGCCACGGGCGCACGGGCGTGGTGCGCCACGGGTCGCGCGGCCAGACCACCGTGAACCGCAGCGTCGTCCACCGCCACGGCGAGGAGCGCGCGAGCGCCGCGACGTCGTCCGCACTGGGCACGGGCGCAGTGTGCGGGCCGGTCCCGCCGGGAACCAGCGGTTCTCAGATGTCCACGTAACCGCCGCTGCGCCAGTAGACCCCCGCCTCCCGGCTGAGCATCCCCTCGTCGACCAGGTACCGGCGCAGCGCGGCGACGTCGGGATGCCAGACCGCCAGCAGCGCGTTGACCTCGCGCTCGGGATACCGGACCCCGGGCTCGAACACCCGCACCAGGTGGTCGAGCACGACCAGCCGCTTGCTGCGCTGCGCCGGGATCGACGTCAGCCGGCCGTCGCGGACGAACGCCGACAGGACGGCGTCGGCCACCGGGTCGTCCGACAGCGGCTCCGGCGCGGGCGCAGCCTCCGCGGCGGCGCGGGCGGCAGCGCCGAACCGTTCGGGATGCAGGGCCAGGACGTGCCCGTCGCGATGCACCAGCCCGGCGCGGGACAGCCTCCGGGCGGCCAGCGCCACGTCCTTGAGCCCCAGACCGGAGGCGGAGGCGACCTCCTCGATGGTTCCCGCGCCCAGCGCCAGCGCGGCGACCACCTTCAGCCGTACGGGGTCCGCGAGCAACCCCACGATCGTCGCCGCGTCCACGTGCTGACGGTATCGGTGCATCGACGGGAACCACCCGGGTCGTCCGATCCCGCGGCGGCGCACGGGATCGCCGGAACACGTCGCGCGTCTGGTCTTCTCGCGATGCGGCCGACGGGCCCCGCCGCCCGGTGGAACCAGGACGCCGGGACCCGTCGGGCTCGTCAGGACGTGCGGCCGTGCTCCCCGGCAGTCAGGTTCCGCGCGCTGCCGGCCACGGTCAACGCCAGCCGACGGGTCACCCGCAGCCCCTGGTCGGCCAGCGCGTAGCTCGTCTCGATGAGGTCCTCCGGACGGAGCAGCGCGGCGGGCACCATGCCGCGCACGAACACCGCGATGCCCTCGACCAGACCGGCGACCGCGTCCTCACCACTCCGCGTCGCCCGCGCCAGCTGACCCCGGGCCTGCTCCTGCTCCTGGCTCCGCAGTTCGGCCAGCAGCTCCTCCCGCGCCGACAGGCGGAGCTGGTCGGCACGCTCCCGTCCGATGGGGCTCCGGTTCCTCGCGTCGGTCAGCACCTCCACCGCGACGAGTTGCTGCGCCTGCTCGATGGCGTCCTCCTGCGCCTCGACCAGGTCGGCGAAACGGTCCGTCCGGGAAGCGGTGTCGGCTTCCTGGGGCGCGCTCCCGGCGTCGGTCTCGCTGTCCCGGCGGCCCTTTCCGCCGTTCTGCTGCGTAGCGGGCTTCGTGCTGTTCGCGGGTGCGGTCATGTCTCCTCCTGCTGTCGATGGGGTGGAGCGCCTCGAGCGTGGCCGCGTTCCGTGAACGCCAGACGCACCCGGGACGGACAGCGCGCGAGATGGCCGCCAACATCCGCGGGCGCCGACAGCTCCCGACGGGGCGCAACCGTGTGCCCGGGACCGGTGCGGGCGGTCAGCGGGGTCGGGTGCGCCGTGCTCGACCGACGTCCCGCTAGGTTGGGTGCCCATGACGTCGGGTCGGGGCTTTTCAGAGGACATGCGGCTGGCACACGTGCTGGCCGACCAGGCCGACTCGATCAGCATGGAGCGCTACAAGGCGCAGGATCTGACGGTCGACACCAAGCCGGACCTGACGCCGGTGACCGACGCCGATCGGGCCGTCGAGGAGCAGCTGCGGATCACCCTGAGCCGCGCCCGCACGCGTGACGCCGTCCTGGGCGAGGAGTTCGGCACGACCGGTCACGGCTCCCGGCGCTGGATCCTGGACCCGATCGACGGCACCAAGAACTTCGTCCGCGGCGTGCCGGTGTGGGCCACGCTGATCGCCCTGGTCGACGGCGACGAACCGGTGGTCGGGCTGGTGTCGGCGCCCGCGCTGAACCGCCGCTGGTGGGCGGCCAAGGACGTCGGGGCCTGGACCGGGCGCCGGCTGGAGTCGGCCACGCGCTGCCACGTCTCGGAGGTGGGCTCGCTCGACGACGCCAGCCTCAGCTACTCGAGCCTGTCCGGGTGGGAGGAGCGCGGGCTCCTCGGGAGCTTCCTGGACCTGAGCCGCTCGGTGTGGCGCACCCGCGCCTACGGCGACTTCTGGAGCTACGTGCTGCTCGCCGAGGGCGCGGTGGACCTCGCCTGCGAGCCCGAGGTCTCGCTCTGGGACCTCGCGGCCCTCGACGTCATCGTGCGGGAGGCCGGCGGCCGGTTCACCGACGTCACCGGCGTTCCCGGGCCGGCCGGCGGCAGTGCCCTCGCCACCAACGGCAGGCTGCACGACGCCGCGCTCGAGCTGCTGCGGCCCCCGGGCCGGCCCTCTCCCGCCTGACGGGAGAGAGCCGGGCCGGTCGGGTCAGCGCGCGGTGCCGGACCCCGGACCGCGGCCGCCCTGGAACCGGCGACGCACGTCGTCGATCTTCGCCCGGGTCTTCGGGTCCTTGGCCAGCTCCTGCGCCTTGGCCGTGGCCTGCGCGATCGCCTGCTTGCCCTTGGGGCTGTTGGCCAACTGGGCCACCTTGTTGAACAGCGATGCCATGGTGAGCTCGCCCCTCTCCTCCGCCGGGGCCCGGATCGGCCCCGCTGACCGGTCAACGGCGCCCGCGGTCTCCCGGTTCCGCACCCGGGGTCCTCCCCCGCGGTTCGACCACCGGCCCGAAGGCGCGCCGGGGCACCACGTCGGCCCCGAGGGACCGGGCGGCCAGCAGCGCCGCGCCGACGGCCGACGCGCTGCGCAGCCGCTGCCGGCGGACCGGACGGCCCAGCTCGTCGACGAGCAGCTGCTGGACGACGGGCGACCGCACGCCTCCTCCGGTCAGCAGCACGGGTGCGCCGGGATCGGAGGCGGGCAGCAGCGCGCTCGCCGCGCCGATGGCCCGCACCACCCCCTCGAGGGCCGACCGCGCCAGGTGCGCGCGGGTGGTGGACGCGCCCAGCCCGTGCCATCCGGCGCGGTCGTCCGGGCCGGCCACGCCGCCGCGCTCGCCGGTCAGGAACGGGCGGAAGACCGCTCCTCCGGCGTCGGGCACGGATCCGGCCAGCTCGAACAGCTCGGGCTCGGACAGGCCCAGCACCCGGCACACCCAGGTCCACGCCGAGCCGCCGTTGCGCAGCGCCGCCATCGCGTACCAGCCGCCGTCGGCGTCGGCGTAGCCGTGCACCGGCGGGTCGTCGGCGGGCGACGGTGTCCAGCGCGGCCGCAGCACCTGCGCGCCGGTTCCCAGGTTGACCTGGAGATCCGCATCCGATCCGGCGGCCAGCAGCGCCAGCGGGGTGTCCGCGGCACCGACGACCACCGGCACCTCGGCTCCGGCGATCGGCACGGTGCCGATCACCTCTGCCGGCTCCCGGACCTGCGGGAGCAGGCCCTCCGCCGAGGCCGCGCCGGCCGCGGCGGCCGACCAGCCGTCGGCGACGACGTCCCACAGCAGCGTGGCCGAGGCGTCGCTGCGGTCGGTCCCCCGCGGGTCGGTGCCGGGCAGCAGGGCGGCGCGCAGGGCGTCCTTGGGCAACAGCACCGTGGCGGCGCGCGCGAGCAGTCCGGGCTCGTGCGCGGCCAGCCAGGCG
>DASPIH010000251.1:0-30228 GCA_035629195.1 Blastococcus sp.
CTCACACGGCGGCAGGGCCGGCGGAACGTCCGCCGGCGCTCCGCGCTCAGCCGCCCACAACCGGTTCCTGATCAAGCTGACGGTGATCTCGACCCTCGGCGGCCTGCTGTTCGGTTACGACACCGGGGTCATCTCCGGTGCCCTGCTGTACATGAAGGACGACCTCAACCTGACGACCACGACCGAGGCCGTCGTCGTCAGTTCGCTGCTGTTCCCGGGCGCCGCGTTCGGCGCCCTGCTCGGCGGCAAGCTGGCCGACGTCCTGGGGCGCAAGGGCACCCTGCTGGTCTGCGCCGGGCTGTTCCTCGGCGGCGCGCTCATCTGCGCCGTCGCGCCCAACGTGCCGATCATGACCGCGGGCCGGATCCTCCTGGGCTTCGGCGTCGGAGCTGCTGCGGTGACGTGCCCGCTGTACCTCGCGGAGATGGCACCGGCCGACCGGCGCGGCCGGATGGTCACCATCAACGAGCTGATGATCGTGACCGGTCAGTTCCTGGCCTTCGCCATGAACGCGCTCCTGGACGCGCTCATCCAGGACCCGCACGTCTGGCGGTGGATGCTCGGCGTCGCCACGATCCCCGCGATCGCCCTGCTCATCGGGATGTTCTTCCTGCCGGACTCGCCGCGCTGGTACGCGGTGAAGGGCCGGCTGCCCGAGACCCGGCGCGTGCTCGGCCTCAGCCGTGATCCGGCGGAGGCGGCCGAGGAGTACAACGTCATCGCCGAGCACGCGAAGCGCGACGTCAAGGAGGACAAGGGCGCGGCCATGCGCGACCTGCGGGCCTTCCCGTGGATGCGCCGGATCCTCTGGATCGGCTGCGGCCTGGCGACGGTGCAGCAGGCCACCGGCATCAACACGGTGAACTACTACGCCCCGACCATCCTCAGATCGACCGGGCTGGGGGCCAGCGCGGCGCTGATCCTGACCATCACGGTCGGCATCGTCGCGATCATCGGCACGGTCCTCGGAATCGTGCTGATCGGGCGGATCAACCGCCGGCCGCTGCTGCTCACCGGCTTCACCGGGGTCGCGGCAGGGCACGCGGTGCTGGCGCTGTCGTTCCTGCTGCCGGAGTCGGGCTTCCGGAGCTACCTGATCCTCGCGGCGATGCTCTTCGTCGTCTTCTTCGTCCAGACGTTCATCGGCACCCTGGTGTGGCTGCTGCTGTCGGAGATCTTCCCGATGACGATCCGTGGGTTCGCGATGGGCATCGCGGTCTTCGTCCTCTGGACGGTGAACGCGGCGATCAGCTTCGCCTTCCCCCCGCTGGTGGAGGCCCTGGGTGCCACCCCGACCTTCGGATTGTTCGCGCTCGTGAACGTCGGCTCGTTGTTCTTCGTGAAGAAGTTCGCGCCGGAGACCCGGGGCCGCTCGCTCGAGGAGCTCGAGGACGACTTCCGGACGCACGACCCGGCGAACTTCGTCCGCGAGGCTCCCGTGGGCGTCCGCGGCGGCTGACGGTCCAGGGGCCGGCGCCCACCACCCCAGCGGTGGTGGGCGCCGGCCCCCTCGTCGCGCCCGGGTCAGATCAGGCGGGGGAGCGGGCGGACGACGAACCGCTCTTCGACGGTGCGACCGTGCAGGACCAGGCGGGCGCGCCAGACACCGGAGGTCCGCAGCGGCGTGATCGGATCGCCCTTCACCAGCCGTCGGAAGGTCTCGATGGCCTCTTCCGGCGTGGGGTGTGCCTCCCACCGGGGAACCCTCTGGAGCGGGGCGAGGGATTCGATGCGGTGCGGCGCGGAGACGTCGTCCGGCGGTGGTCCCGGGTCGTCCGGGACGACGGCCGACAGCCGCGGTCGACCCAGCACGTACCTGCCGTTCCGTCGCACGCCGAGCCAGTCGTAGTGGCCGGTGGCGAGCTTGGCCCAGAGGATCTCCGGCGTGCGGCACTGCTCGAGGACCGCGTACAGCTGCTGCCCGAGGTGGATCTGGGAGTGCGACCGGTCAGCCATCGGGCTTGATCGTAGAGGCCGGGTCGCGTTCCGGCCGGTTCGAGTGTCGCGTGCACATGACGACGAGAGGGCGAGCGCCGTGAAGCTGGGCGTGTACACCGCAATCCTCCACGACCGGGCGTTGCCCGATGCCCTGACGGTCATCCGTGAACTGGGCCTGACCGGCGCCGAGGTGAACGTCGGTGGGTTCATCGGCACACCGCACATCCCGATCGACGACGTCCTGGCATCGGCCACCGCACGGGAGGACTACCTCGGCGTCTTCGCCGAGCACGGCGTCGAGCTGACCGGGCTGAACGTCAACGGAAATCCGCTCCACGCCGACCCGGTGGTGCGGGAGAAGCACTCCGCCGACCTCCAGCGTGCGGTGGAGATCGCCGGTGCGCTGGGGGTGCGGCGCATCGTGGCGATGTCGGGCCTGCCCGGCGGGCACCCGGGCGCCACCTGGCCCAACTGGATCGTCAACCCGTGGGACAGCGGGTACCTCGACGTCCTCGACCACCAGTGGGACCAGGCCGTGCCGTACTGGACCGACATCGACCGGCGGGCGCGGGATTCCGACGTCAAGGTGGCGATCGAGATGCACCCGCAGAACCTCGTCTTCAACCCGGCGACCATGGAGCGGCTGGTCGAGCGGACCGGAGCCACCCACGTGGGTGCCGAGATGGACCCCAGTCATCTGTTCTGGCAGGGCATCGACCCGGTGGCCGCCATCGACAGCCTCGGGGAGCTCGTGTTCCACGCCGCGGCCAAGGACACCCGGATCAACCCCGCCTGCCGGGTCAACGGCGTGCTGGACGACCGGTTCCGGCGGCTCGGCCCCGACGAGGAGCGGGTCAACATCGGCGGCGACCACTACGTCAACGAATGGCCGGAGAATTCCAGCTGGGACTTCGTCGCCGTCGGCCGGGGCCACGACGTGGCCTTCTGGACGTCGTTCCTCGCCGCCCTGCGCCGGGTGGATCCCGACATGGCGGTCAACATCGAGCACGAGGACGTGGAACTGGGGCGCATCGAGGGGTTGCAGGTCGCCGCGCGCACGCTCACCGAGGCTGCCGTCGGCCTCGGCTGACCCGGTTCCGCTCCTCCTCGAGGCGCGGCTGCCCGCATGTCGACCCGGGTGTCAGCCGCCCCTGTGGCGGGTGAGCACCGGACCCGCAACCTCGGTGGCGCCGGCTGCCAGGAGGACTCGCGCCATATCTCCCATGGAGAAGCGCTCGGAGTGGACGTCGTCGAAGACCAGGATCCGCCGGCCGGCGCTCCGCTCCGGCGCCGCCATGGAGCGAGCGGTCCGCAGCTCGCCCTCGGCCATGTCCGGGCGGGCCTGCGTCTCGACCACATCCGCCGCGTTCCTGTACCGCCGTGCCCTTCGTCCTTGTCGTCGTCCGACCATGTCTTTACGGTCTCCGGGAGCGCCACCAGCGTCGCTCGACGAAGGGCTGCGTCCGGTGCTCGTGTGGATGTTCGTCCCCTTCGTGGATCCATCGATGGAGGGAAGACGTTTCATGGCATCTCGGGCGGTCATCCGGGTTTCGGCTGCAACACTGCTGGCCAGCGCATTGGTGTTCGCTGGTGCTGCGCCGGCACTCGCCGGGCCACCCGGTGACAAGTTCACGACTCCACGCATCATCCAGCGTGACCTGCCGAAGAGCGGGGATGGCGTGCAGACGGTCATCTACGACACGAGCGCCGGTACGGGCAGCACTGGCGGCAGGATCAGCGGCAGACCGATCATCCAGATCGATCTACCGTTCAGCGGCGACGGGGACCAGATCGTCATCTTCGACGCCAGTGCCGGGAACGGGGGGAACGGCGGGAGCGGGGGGAACGCGACAGCCGTGTCGTCGGCAGTGGTGGACGCCACTGTCACCCAGGTCGCCACCGCCTCGTCGACCGGCGGTTCGGCGACCGCTGTGAACTCGGCGATCACCGGTGATGCGACGTCCGGTGACGCCGCGGCCACCGGAGGCGACGGCGGGGCCGGGGGCGCCGGGGGCGCGAACAGCACCGGCGGAACGGTCACCCCTGGCTCGACTCCGCAGGCCCCGGGGAACAGCAGCAGCGGTGATGAGAGCATCGTCGCCGACGAAAGCGCCGGTAACGGCGGCAGCGGTGGGGACGGCGGCCAGGCAATTGCGCTGTCGGCGGCGACGTCTGTTCAGACCGTCGACCAGGGGACCGGCGCCCAGACACCCTAGTCGCACGTGGCGAGAACGTCGGTGACGACGGGTCTGGCCTGAACGAGAGCCTCCGAGTGGGCGCGGGTCGCCTCCTAGGCCGCATCCGCTCGGAGGCTCTCGTGTAGCTCGGGGTGTCCGCCTCACGGGCGAGGTGTCGGCGCCTGGAAGATCAACACAGCCGACCTGATCGATGACGAGACGGCCGCCGCCCTTCCCGCCAACGCGCCGCTCTCAGAAGCCGTCGCACGGGCAATTCGGGAAGGCGCTCTGCACCCATGGGCAGGCCTCGGCCGTCGTCCGGCTGCGACTGGCGCCGACCTGCAGCGGCGGCTCGGCGGCCCTACGCTTCGGCACCCGGGACGACAGGAGGACACGTGGGGACGCTGCTCCGGAATTTCCGCAACTTCGCCTTTTCCGGCAGTCTCGTCGACCTGGCCGTCGGCCTGGCGATCGGAGCGGCTTTCGCGACGGTGGTCGAGTCCCTGGTCGGTGACGTCATCCTGCCGCTCGTGGCGGCAATCTTCGGCGAGCCGAACTTCGACGCCCTGGTGCTGGTGGTCAACGGCGCGGAGATCCGCTACGGCTCGTTCCTGACCGCCCTGGTCTCCTTCCTGCTGCTCGCGCTGACGATCATGGTGCTGGTCCAGGCCATCCGGAGGGCCACCGGCAGGGAGACCGCTGGGGCGCAGGGCAACAGGGAGTGCAACCACTGCATGAGCTTCATCCCGGTGGACGCCTCGGTCTGCATGTTCTGCACCAGGGACGTCGACCCCCTCGTCTCCTGACCGCACCGCCGCGCACGGGCGTCCGCGGTCCCGAGCCGGGTGCCGCGCGCCCTCGGGCCACGGGACCGGGAAACCGCCTCGACGGCCCGTGGAGCGATGCTTCCGGTCTGCGCAGCAGGACCGCAGCGGCGGGGGTCACGGACGCTTCCCGGTTGTGTCCTGGTCACGGACGGTGGGGACGCCGAGGAGCGGCGCGAGCCGGCTCCTCCTAATGTAGAGGTGGATGAGGTCGGACGAGCCAGGTGCAGATGACCGGTCCGTGACCGACACCCTCACCCACAGCCCGCCGGTGACCAGCGTGTTCGAGTCGCTGTTCGTGCACGGGGTGGACGGCGTTCTCCTGACGACCCCGGACGGGCGGATCCAGCGGGCCAACACGCGCGCGTGCGAGTTGCTGGGCTGGACCGAGGCAGAGCTCGTCGCCATCGGTCGGGAGGGGATCGCCGAGCGACGGGATCCTCGGTGGACCGTGGCCCTGGAGACCCGGGCCAGGGTGGGCCTGTTCCGCGGTGTGCTGCGGATGCGGCGGAGCGACGGGACGGCCTTTCCCGCCGAGGTCACCAGTGCGGAGTTCCCCGAGGGGGAGGGCCGTCGGGCCTACGTCACCTTCCGGGACCTGACCGCGGAGGAGGTCGAGGCGGCCAGGACCGCAGAGACCTCGCGCGCTGCGGAGGAGGTGATCGACAGCCTGGAGTCCACCAGCGACATGTACGTCGGGGTGGACGGCGGCTGGCGGGTCACCTACATCAACGCCCAGGCCGAGGCCCGGCTGGGCGTCCGCCGAGCAGACGTCCTGGGCGGCGATCTGTGGCTCCGGTTCCCCGCGCTGGCCGGCACAGCCTTCGAGGAGACGTACCGGCGGGTGATGACCACCGGGCGACCGGAGACGCTGGAGGACTTCTACGGCGGGGCCGACCTGTGGACCGAGGTCCGCGTCTACCCGCTGCGCCGGGGTGGCATCGGGATCTACTTCCGCGACATCGCCGACCGCAAGGCGCTCGAGGCGGAGCGGGAGCGGCTGCTCGCGGCCGAGCGGACGTCGCGGGAGGCCGCGGAACGGGCCCAGCTCGACCTCTCCCACCGCGCGGAGCACGACGAGCTCACCGGGCTCCTCAACCGAGCCGGGCTCGCCCAGCGGGTGCAGGACGTACTCGTACGCCGGGCGGACGTCGCGCTCACGGTGATGTTCATCGATCTCGACCGGTTCAAGTTGATCAATGACAGCCTGGGGCACGGCACCGGCGACGAGCTGCTCGCGGTCTTCGCCGGCCGGCTCTCCGCCATCGCTCGACCCGAGGACGTGGTGGCCCGTTTCGGGGGCGACGAGTTCGTCCTCGCCCTCTTCGACACCCCGCAGGCCACGGTCGACGCCATGGCCGCGGAGGTGCTCACTGCGGCGCGGGAGCCGGTCGACGTCGGATCCCGCTTGCTGGTCACCGCGAGCATCGGCCTGGCGTCGTCGGCGGCGGGCGCCGACGTCGGAACACTCCTGCGCGACGCCGACGCCGCGCTGTACCGGGCCAAGGACGCCGGCCGGGACGGAGCGGCATGGTTCGACGAGGACCTGCACCGGCAGTCCGTGCTGCGGGTCGAGCTCGAGCGCGACCTACGGCGGGCCCTGGACAGTGGCGAGCTGTACCTGGACTACCAGCCGGCGTTCGACCTCCGTCGGGACGCCATCACCCATGTCGAGGCGCTCGTCCGCTGGCGGCATCCCGGGCGAGGCATCGTCTCCCCCGACGATTTCATCCCCGTCGCCGAGGACGCCGGGCTCATCCACCGCCTGGGGGAACTGGTCATCGCCCAGGCCGTGGACCAGGCGACGACGTGGTCGCACATCCCGGATCTGCGGGTGTGGGTCAACGTCTCCCCGCAGCAGCTCGCCGATCCGGAGCTGCCGGGGCGGATCGCCCGAGAGCTGGGGCGCGTCGGCCTCGCTCCGGAGCGCCTGGGCATCGAGGTGACCGAGTCCACGCTCGCGGACAGAGGGCGCCTGGCGCACGCGCTGGAGGGGATCAGAGCGCTCGGGGTGGCGATCGCCATCGACGACTTCGGCACCGGCTACAGCTCCTTGGCCCGCCTCAGCAGGCTCCCGGTCGACGTCATCAAGATCGACCGGTCCTTCGTGGTGGAACTGGACACCCCGCGCGGCCATGCCGTCCTCGCGGGCGTCGTCACCCTCGCCCACGCGATCGGTGCCCACGTCATCGCCGAGGGCGTGGAGACACTGGGCCAACTCACCGCTCTTCGCGACCTGGGCGTCGAGTCCGCCTGCGGTTACCTGCTCGCCAGACCGGGGCCGCCCGGGCATCTGCCGCTCCCCGTCGGGCCGGTCGCGCTCGCCGGCTGACGTGACGCGGGACGGGTCGGCGGCGTCGTCCCGCCGATCCGGCAGCCGGGCTCAGGTCGAGTGGCGCCACCTCCGGCCGTCGCGGGCGATCAGTGCGTCGGCCTCCGGCGGACCCCAGGTGGCCGCCTGGTAGAGCGGTATGGGCCGGGGGTCGTCGGCCCAGTAGCGCATCACCGGATCGACGATGCGCCACGACCGCCCGACCTCGTCGGCGCGGATGAAGAGCGTGGGATCGCCGATCAGCGCGTCGAGGATGACCCGTTCGTAGGCGTCGGGGGACTGCTCCTCGAAGCTCTCGTAGGAGAAGTCCATGGAGGCCTTCTGCACCCGGAAGGCGTGCCCCGGGACCTTCGCGCCGAAGCGCAGGGTCAGTCCCTCGTCGGGTTGCACGCGCACGATCAGGGCGTCGGGCTCGAGCTCCTGACCGGTGCCCGGGAACAGCGGCAGCTGCGGGGGGCGGTGGAACTCCATGGCCACCTCGGTGACGCGCGCGGGCAGTCGCTTGCCCGTGCGCACGTAGATCGGCACGCCGGTCCAGCGCCAGTTCTGGACCTCGAGTCGCATCGCCACGAAGGTCTCCGTGGCGCTCAGGGGATCGACGCCGGGCTCGTCGCGATATCCGGGCATGAGGTCCTCGCGGGTGCCGCCGCGGGTGTACTGCGCGCGCACCGCGTGCGCAGCGATGTCTGCTTCCTCGTCCAGCGGCTGGATCGCGCGCAGCAGCTTCACCTTCTCGTCGCGGATGGCCTCCGAGTGGAACGAGGTCGGCGGTTCCATGAGGAAGAGGGAGAGAACCTGCAGGACGTGGTTCTGGACGATGTCGCGCATCGCGCCGGTGGTCTCGTAGAACCCACCTCGCTCGCCGACGCCGAGGGTCTCCGCGACGGTGATCTGCACGTTGTCGACCCACGTCCGGTTCCAGATGGGCTCGAAGATCGAGTTGGCGAACCGCAGGGCCAGCAGGTTCTGCACCGTCTCCTTGGCGAGGTAGTGGTCGATCCGGAAGATCTGCTCCTCCACGAATGCCGACGACAGCTCCGCGTAGAGCTCGCGGGCGCTGGTCTCGTCCCAGCCGAAGGGTTTCTCGACGACCGCACGCACGAAGCTGTCGCCGACCGGCACGGACAGACCGGCCTTGCCGATGCTGGTCGCGATCGGCCCGAACAGCCGGGGTGGCGTGGCGAGGTAGTAGACGCGGTTGCCTGCGGTCCCGAGCCGCTCGTCGCACTCGGCCATGACCTCGGCCAGGCGCTGGTAGGTGGCCGGATCGTCGTAGCCGCCGTGGACGTACCGGGCAGTGGTCGCGAGCTCCTTCCAGCGGGGCTCGTCGGAACCGCCGACGGTGCGACGGCAGAGGTCGCCGAACTCGGCGTCGGTCATGGGAGTGCGGGCGACGCCCACCAGCGCGACCTCCGGGGGAAGGGCTCCGTAGCCGGCCAGGCGCTGCAGTGCCGGCAGCAGCTTGCGGGCGGTCAGGTCACCCGAGGCGCCGAAGATCACGAGGACGCAGGGCGGGGAGCGGCGATCCGCATCGACGTTCATGGGACCGGAGCATGCCCCGCCACGAGGGCCACGAACAGGCCTGGCTGTCGCTTCCCACCGTGTGTGCGGCGACCCCGGGCGATCACGGCGGCCGTGCAGCGGGACGGGTGGAGGTCGATGTCCATCGTTCGGGTCGGTAGCCACCCGGCGTTCCTGACGCGGAACGCGTAGTCGTCACGGTCGAAGCGCGATGACGACGATCCGACCCAGCTCGATCCGCTCGAACTCCGGGCCGCGGAGCACCTGGTCTGGAAAGGCCACCTCGGCGCGCCGCGTGCGGTCCGGGAACGTGTCGACCATGAAGGGCAGCACCAACGACTGCTCGTCCCGCTGGAGCACCAGGCCGTCGACCGGATCGGGGTTGCCCTGCAGGAGCCCGGCGGCGCACGCGGACGTCGGGCAGCCGGCGACCTCCTCGAGCAGTGCCACGCGTTCCCGGAACCGGCCGTTCGGATGGGAGTAGATGCTCTTGTAGGCCAGGAACCCGTGGACCGGCGTCGTGGCGAGGAGGTCGACCTGCGAGGTGACCAAGGTGGCGTCCGACAGCGGTACGTCGGGGCGCAGCGCCCGCCATGCGGCGCGGACCTCCACGACCGGCGGGTCGCTCGGGTCGACGAACAAGGTGCCTATGTAGGGCTTCTGCGCCGGGTCGCCGGTGGGCACCGAGCCGTCGGGGTAGCGGGTGGTCTGGGCGACCAGGGCCGGGCGACCGGTGACCCAGACGTCGGCGAGGTGGTACGCGGCAGTGGCCGCCGCGGCGCCGGCCAGCACGACCGGAGCGAGACGCGCCATCCACGACCCCCGAGCCGATCCGCCACCCTGCCGACCCCCGAGCCACCGCCCCAGCCAGTCGGCGACGCCGAGCACGCCGGCGGTCAGCAGGACCGCCATCACGGCGTCCTGCGTCTTGAAGGCGAGGAATCCGACGTCGGCCCGCTCGGCGAGCGCACCGAGGCCGAGTGTGGCCAGGCAGCCGGCGAGGGCCAGGCCCAGGGCTCCGGCGACCTCGCCGGTGCGATCGCGGGGGTCGTTCGACCGCAGCCGGTGCCAGGCGGCCCAGGCGAGCCAGACCAGACCCACCACGCCGGCGGCCTCTGCCGCCTCCCGCAGCGCAGGAAAGGTGATGTCGTTGCCGCCGAGGTACGAGTAGCGCATCTGCAGGTCGTCGGAGGGCAGCCGCAGCCTCGCCAGGACCGCGGGTGCCCACGACACGGCCGATACCGCGAGGCCGACCCCGCCGATGACCAGAGCCCGTCGCAGGGGCAGTCGCGGTGCGGGCCGTGCGCGTGCGCGGGCGCGTACGGCGTCGTACGCCAGCGCCAGGAGCGTTGCCACGCCGAACGGCAGGAACCAGTACGTGTGGACGAGGAGCAGCAGTCCGAGTACGACGCCCAGCCGCCAGGACGGCCAGCGCTCGACCCCCGGCGCGCGGAGGTCGCGCACGGCCAGGAGCCACCACGGCACCAGGCAGCTGAGCACCAGCCACTCGTCGGGCTTGTGCAGATGCGCGGTCCAGATCGTCACCAGGCCGGCGACCGCGGACGCCGGCAGGGCGCCGACCACCTGTCGCCAGAGCAGGTACGCCGCGAGCGGTACGAGCGCGCCGACGAGCAATTGGATCGGCTTCACCGCCTCCCAGCCCGCCAGATCGGTGACGGCCGCCAGCCGACCCTGGAGCCACCCCACGGCGGGTGGGTAGTAGGCGGGCAGGTCGCGGTAGCCGTAGTCGACGAGCGCCGGGGTCTGGGCGTACCGGGTCGCCATCTGAGTGCGGAAGGAGGTGTCGGCGTAGAGCCCGTACCACCCCCAGCGGGTGCCGTGCAGCGCCGCTGTGCCGGCCGCGGCGAGCAGGATGCCGGCCGCGACCACGCCGGCCCCCGCCGCCGGCCCCGGGCGCCGACGGGCCAGGAGGGCGACCCCGCCGCCGGCGAGCGCACCACCGGCGGTCAGCACCAGCACCAGGCGGTCCTGCCACGCGCGCTCCACGACGGTGACGTCCCAGACGTCGACCAGCCAGGCGGCCGCCGCCCACCCGCCGAGGATCGCCATGATCCCCAGCAGGGCGGGCCGCAGCCCCTTCCAGCCCCGTGCGCGATCAGCCACACCCGACCCGTGTTCCCGGTCGGGCGCTCGAAGCCGTTCTGTCGCCACCACGCTCCGGATGTAACCAGCCGGAGGGGATCACGACAGCGCGAGCCGAGCACGGCGCCCCGCCAGCGGTGATCGCCGTGCACCTGCCGGACGCGCGCTCCACCCGGCCGACGGCGTCGCCCCGCGCCCGTCCCGCTGCCGGCTAGCGGATCCCGGCGGGGCGGGAGCCGCAGGCCGCGGGCGAGCGGTGCCGCCGTCGCGCGGTCAGAGGTCGGGGCTGTACGTCTTGATGAGCTGCGCGTACCGGTGCGCCCCGGTGCCGGAGGACACGTCGCCGATCCGGAGCACGGTCAGACCGAGATAGCCCCACGTCCGGAAGGCCTCGTCGATGTTGTCCCAGCCCTCGTCGGACCCGACCCCTCCGGCGAGCGCATTCTCGCCCTTGAGCTCCACGCCGGCGCGGTAGGCGTAGTCGCCGATCCAGCCGACCAGGGTCTGGGCGAGCGAGTACTGGGGCGCGAAGTCCTGGTCGTCCATCTCCAGCGCGGTGAAGTGCAGAACCACCTCGCGCGGTCCGCCGTCGAACCGGTTGGCCAGCTCGACGATCCGCTGGTAGCCGTGCCCGGTCGTCCAGGAGTCGAGGTCGACGCTGGTCTGGATCAGACCGGTGGTCACCTCGGTCGCCCGGGGGTGGGCGGGGTTGGTCATCGACCAGTGGATCCCCGGCACCTTGTAGCCGATGTCGGCATCCGGGAAGTCCTTGCCGAGGGCGTCGATGACCGTCCACAGCATCCTCTCGCCGTGCTCGACGAGAGAGCCGTTGTACCAGTCCACGAAGTCGCGGCCGTACTGCGTGTCCAGGTAGTCGAGGCCGGCGAAGAAGGCATCGGCGTCCTCTGGCGGGCCGACTTCCTGCACCGACGCGAGGTCGGTCCCCCAGGCGCGGTTGATCGCCTCCAGGGAGCCGTACCGGTGCAGCATCTCGCTGCGAAGGTCTTGCACGGCCAACGGGGAGTAGGCCTGCAGGGCGCCTCGGGTCGGGTAACCGGTGCCCTCGTCGTGCTGGTTGTACGAGGGATACCGCAGTTCACCGGACGGCCCGAGGGAGACGTTGACCTCGATGACGTCGTCGGCGTACACGTCGCCGTACTGCTGCTCGAACGCCTGGGTGAAGTCGCGGTACTCGTCCAGGACCACGCGATCGGCCCAGCCCTGCACGCTCTCGGCGCTGTAGTTGCCCTGCTCGCTCCGGTGCTGGAGCCCCGTCAGGCCGAGTTCGATGCCGCGATAGGTGACCCCGGCGTACTTGGACCACAGCCACGACGGCAGCAGGCTCGTGTAGTCGTCACCGACGTTGCCGCCGGCCTGGTGGAAGGAGAGGATCGGCGCGAGGTCCAGACCCTTGGACGTGATGAGGGCGAAGACGCGGTCGTAGTAGCTCCAGTCGAACCGGTTGTCCGCCTCTCCTTCGACATCGCCCCACCACACGTCGACACTCACGGCGTCCACACCGTAGGCAGCCACGGTCTCGAGATCGGCCTCGAACGCCGCCCAGTCGGTCACCCGCAGCGGCGCCATCACGTTGGCGCTGAACTCGGGGTTGTCGAGCGCCACCGGCCCTGGAGGCACCGGCCCGTCGGCGGGTGCGGCCTGGGCGGCGCCGACACCGGTGACGAGCAGGCTGAGGACGGCGAGCGTCGCTGTGATGCACCTCACATCCAGCGATGCTGCCAGGCCAGGGGCCGGGGGCGCGGGGAGTGCCGGGCCCCGAATCGCCTGATCGGCGTGTTCTCACGGACACGCCGCACCGACGCGTTCCGGGGGCGGGTGGTGAGCCCGGAAAAGCTCTCAGGATGACCCCGCGCGGGTGCCCAGCGCGCGCGGAGGCACGGCGCCCGTCGGTCCGCCTCGGCCACTCCGGCCGGGTGGACAACGGGACAGCCCCACCCTGCGCACGGGCCTCGCAGGCGTGCAGGCTTCGCCGGAAGGGCGGGATCGTGGCCGCCTGGCGCAGGGTCAGGGCGAACTGGTCCCGGCCGGTTCCTGGTCGGACCGGCTCCCACCGGACGCGGACCGAGCTCGCGGGCTCGTGGACCCGAGGACGACGGGCAGGGATCGGTAGCCACGCAGGATGACCGTGTGACGGCGGCGCCCGGAGCCTGCGGGGTCGAGATCGGGAAAACGCTCGAACAGCGCCCGGAGCGCGACCTCGCCCTCCATGCGCGCGAGCGAGGCGCCGAGACAGAAGTGGATGCCGCTCCCGAAGGCGAGGTGCTCGCGCGCGTTGCTGCGCGCGACGTCGAAGACGTGCGGATCGGGGAACACCCGGGGGTCCCGGTTGGCCGCGGCGAGCAGAAGGATCAACCACTCGCCTTCGGCGACGGGGACCCCGTGGACGACGGTGTGCCTTCGGGCCCGACGCGCGGTTCGCTGTACTGGGGGATCGACGCGAAGGATCTCATCGACGGCGTTCGCCCACAGCGACGGGTCCTCGGCGAGCAGCCGGCGCTGGTCGGGATGGGCGAACAGCAGGGCGGCTCCGTTGCCGATGAGGTTGACGGTGGTTTCGAAACCGGCGCCGACGACCAGCGCGGCCGTGGCCCGCAGTTCGGTCTCGGTGAGGCCGCCACCCTCGTCGTCGACTTCCGTGGCCAAGCTGGACAGCAGGTCCGTGCCCGGGTTTCGGCGCAGCTGCTGCAGGTGCCGGCGCCACCAGGCGTCGAGCTCGGCGAGGCTGCGCTCGACGTCGCGGTGGGTGGCCCAGTCCAGGCCCATGTCCAGGACGGGCGCGGCGCTGTCGCCCCAGGCGAGGAACTGCTCGCGCATCGCCATCGGGACGCCGAGGATCTCGGAGATGACGGTGACTGGGAGCAGGCTCGCGTAGCGGGGAATGAGGTCCGCCTGCCCGCCGTGCGTCGCGGCCTCG
Source organism: Blastococcus sp. (assembly GCA_035629195.1). Lineage (GTDB taxonomy): Bacteria > Actinomycetota > Actinomycetes > Mycobacteriales > Geodermatophilaceae > Blastococcus. The sequence continues at coordinate 13,831 of DASPIH010000251.1, forward strand.
CGCTCGAGCTCGTCGAGGAGCTCGTTGGCGATCTGGTGGGTGCGCTCGCGCAGGCCGGCGATGGCCCGGGCGCTGAACGCCCGGCTGACCAGCCGGCGGTAGCGGGTGTGCTCGGGTGGGTCGACGGCGACCATCGACGGCGGGTCGATGGGGCTCACGCTCTGCCGGGGGCCGGCCAGGCGCAGCGCCAGCCGTAACACTGCCGGCAGCCGGTCGGTTCGGTACGCACCGATCTGCCCGAAGTCCTCGCTGCGCAGGACGTCGGTGCAGACGTCGTGGTGAACGCTGAGGCGTGCCAGGGCTCCGCGGACGAAGGGGGCCGTCGTCCGTAGCCGCTCGTAGTGCGGGTACGGGTCCTCGCGAAGAGCCCGGTCGCTCAGGAACAGGGCGTCCGCGTTGCCTGCGCGGGCGCGTGCCCGGATCGCCACCCGCATCGCTCCGTGGGTTGCGGCCCAGCGGACCGCACTGCGCACCGATTCGTCCACAACGATCGCCCGTCCCCTCCGCGGCCGGTCCCGTCCGCGCCCCCGCGTGCCCCATCCTCGGGGACGCAACCCTCCGCTTCCAGGGCCGACGGTCCCGCGCACGCGGGAAGCGCCGTCGTGTACCCACGCCGCGCAGGTGGCCGGTCCGCGTCGCGGTGGGCCCGGGCTGCGCAGGGACGGGTCCCGTGAGCCTGGAGTCATCCGCTTCCCCGGCCTACCGTTCGGGTGTGGACGACGGTGTCGCGGCCGCGCTGGCTGCCTCGCCCCTCGCCCGCCTGTCCGGGCCCGTGCTCGAGCGGCTGCTCGTGCGGGCGCACCCCGTGCGTGTTCCCGCCGGTTCGGTCACCCACTGGGAGGGTGACCAGGCCGAGATCCTGGAACTGGTCGTCGCGGGGCTCGTCCGGGTGTTCGTCACCGCCCCTGACGGTCGCAGCTTGACCGTGCGCTATGCCCGCCGGGGCTCGCTCCTCGGCGTGGTGTCGATGTACGCGACCGACTTCCGGATGCCGGCGGGCACGCAAGCGGTCGTCGACGCGCAGCTGCTCCGCCTGGCGCCGGATGTCGTGCGCCGTGCCGCTGCTGAGGATGTGCACGTCGCCGACGCGCTGCTGCACGAACTGGCCGATCGCGTGGTGAGCTTCATCCACGAGATCCCCGACGGCGCGTTCACCAGCGTGCGGCAGCGGGTCGCCCGTCACCTGCTGGATCTGGCCGCCGAGGAGTCGAGAACCACCACGGGCCCCCGCGCCCACCTGAGGGTGGCGGTCAGTCAACGGGACCTTGCCGAGGCCGTGGGAAGCGTGCGCGAGGTGGTCGTGCGAGCGCTTCGCGAGCTGCGGGCGTCGGGAGTGATCACCACGCATCCGGATCACATCGAGATCCTCGACCCCGGCAGGCTGATCCTCGAGCAGGGTGGAACCTCGGTTCCTCCCGGACGGATGCGCTGAGCCCACACTCCGCGCATGGCCATCCCCATGGGTCCGAACAGTGTCCGCGCCGCGGCTGTCCACGTCGGCGACACCGCGGTCGCCGAACTCCGCGCTGCCTTCGAGGGGGAGATCATCCGCCCGGCGGACCGCGGCTACCACGAGCACCGCCGGGTGTGGAACGGGTCCATCGATCGGTACCCGGCCCTGATCGCCCGCTGCGCCGGCGTGGCGGACGTGCGCAGGGCCGTCCGGTTCGGGCGTGAGCACCAGCTGCCGGTCGCCGTGCGTGGTGGTGGACACAGCTTTCCAGGACTGTCCACCTGCGACGACGGCCTGCTGATCGACCTACGGCCCATGAACGGCGTTCGCGTCCACCCGGATACCCGGGTGGCCGGCGCCCAGGCCGGGGTCCTGCTCGACGAACTGGACCGGGCGACCCAGCCGCACGGGCTTGCGGTGCCGGCCGGCGTCGTCTCCCACACCGGCGTCGCAGGGTTGACCCTGGGCGGCGGCCTCGGCTGGATCATGCGCAAGTACGGCCTGACGGTGGACTCCCTCCAGTCGGCGGACCTGGTGACGGCCGACGGCGAGTTCGTCCGGGCCAGCGAGGACGAGAACGCTGATCTGTTCTGGGGCCTGCGGGGCGGCGGCGGCAACTTCGGCGTGGTCACCGACTTCCGGTTCCGCATGCACCCCCTCGGACCGCAGGTCTTCGCCGGCGCGACCTTCTGGTCCATGGACGAGGCCGAGTCCGTGCTCCGCCACTACCAGGAGTGGATCGCCGACTGCCCCGACGAGTTGATGACGATCGTCGTCCAGCGGCTCGCGCCCGCTCTGCCCGTGGTACCGGCCGAGCTGATCGGCCGGCCGGTCATCGCCGTCGCCGCGTGCTACGCCGGCGAGATCGCCGAGGGTGAACGGGTGCTGAGGCCGATGCGGAACTTCGGCTCCCCGGTCCTCGACCTGTTCGCCGCCAAGCCGTTCGTGGCCCACGAGCGGATGTTCGACCCGTCGTTCAAGCATGGCTGCTGGTACTACTTCCGCTCCTGCGACGTCGCCGCGCTGACCGACGAGGTGATCGGCGTCATGGTCGAACACGGCCGCCGCATCAGCTCACCGATCACGAGCCTCGCCCTGTGGCAGCGGGGCGGCGCGGAGGCCCGGGTCGCGGACGACGCCACCGCGTTCGGCGGACGCTCCACGGGGTTCACGTTCAACATCAACGGCAACAGCCCGACCGCGGACGGGTTCGAGGACCAGAAGGAGTGGGCGCGCGAGTACTGGACGGCGCTGGCGCCCTTCCACACCGGCGTCTTCGTCAACTTCTTGATGGAGGAAGGTGCGGCACGCGTCAGACAGGCCTACGGCGACGCCAAGTACGAGCGCCTCACGATGCTGAAGCGGAAGTACGATCCGACGAACTTCTTCCGGCGCAACCAGAACATCCCACCTGCATGACCCGGGACCGACGAGGCCGATCCTGCCACTTTCGCGCCCAGGTCAGCGGCGTCCACCGGAGTCGCCTACGACGACTCACGCACGTTCGCCCAGGCCTTCGGCGCATGCCCCGCCGCAACGGACGGCACGAGCGGTGAGCCGTCTGGCCTGACTGCCGGGGGCGAGCTCCACCGGGTGTATCAGCCTGGAGGTACCTGCTGTCGCCTGCTGGCGCACGTGCCCGGCGCGCGTGCTCGGGTTCGCGGCCGGTTCCGACCGGACCGGGCCGGCGGCCCTCACAGCGGGCTCGCACGGTCGACCCGATCCGGTCGGACGGCGCGGCCGTCCACGACATCCCGTGCGCGCCGGCATCGTCGCGACGCCGCGGTGACGGTGGCCGGCGACCATGACCGATGTGGCCGGATGTCGATCGCTCCACGCTGTGGCACGGAGCGCTGTCCCACGTGCTCGGCGGCCGTCGGCTGCGGGCGCCTGCTTCGCAGGCCTCGACGCACCGCCCTTCATGGGCGGTGGTACCCACCGATCACCTCTTACCTGGAGGAACCGATGGCAGACGTGACCGCTCCCGAGAGCACGCGGGCAGGGGTGTGCATAGTTCGAGCCGAGGAAGACGGCCCCGGCTGCCTCCGGATCACCGTGACCGCGGTGGCCGATGTCGAGGACGACTTACCTGAGCGGTCGAGCGCCACGACCAGCATCGTGACCGCGATCGGGCGGGTGCAGGACTTCCTCGAAGCGTTCGCCCGCCGGGAGCGGTGAAACGCGCGCCGTCCGTTCCGACGGGCTTCGACATCACGGCGATCGGGCCGCCGGCGCCGCATCGCACCTGGTCCTCGTCCGATCAGCGGTATCAACGGCTCCGGTTGGGCCTCCGGTAGACGAGGAAGTGCTGATTGCGGCACCCGGGTACCAAGGGGGACGGCTCGTGGACGTCAGACCGGTGCGTGTGGCTCTGCTCGGAGGGTTCGGATTGGACCTGGGCGAGGAGGCGGTCCCGGACCTGCCCCGCGGGGTGCAGCGGCTCGTCGCCCACCTCAGCCTGGCGCATCGCCCGGCCCGCGCTGCGGTCGCCGGTCAGCTGTGGCCCGACGTCCCCGAAGATCAGGCTCACGGCAGTCTGCGCTCGGCGCTGTGGCGGCTGCACAAGGCCGCGCCCGGCGTGGTCGACATGACCGGGGGCGCCCTGCGCCTGGCGAGGAACGTGCGGGTCGATGTCCGGGAGACTGCTCGGTGGGCACAGCGCGTGCTCGACCCGCGAGGTGACCTGCCCGAAGTCGTGCCCGGGGAGGTGGAGCTACGCGGAGAGCTGCTCCCTGGCTGGTACGACGACTGGGTCCTGCTGGAGCGCGAGCGACTCCGGCAGTTGCGCCTGCACGCCATGGAGTCCCTGGCCGACCGGTTGGCTCGTCTCGGGCGCTACGGGGAGGCGGTCCAGGCCGCGCACAACGCCGTCCAGGTCGAGCCGTTGCGGGAGACCGCCCACCGGACGCTGGTGCGCATCCACCTGGCGGAGGGCAACCTGGTCGAGGCCATCCGCGCATACGAGTCTTTCCGGGAAGTCCTCGCCGCGGAGATGGGCGTTTCTCCCTCGGCCCGCATGGAGGCGTTGCTCGCCGGAATGCGTCGTCCGCCGAGGGGGTCCATCGTGGTAGCGCTCCGCCGCGACCGTCCGGCCACCGCCACCGCCACCGCCACCGCTGCCAGGAGCCGGTGACCGGTACGGCCCCATCGGCCGCGACTGCCTGCGTCCGCCGCGCTGCCCGACGGGCACCGGGACCGGTCGTCCCGGAGCTCGCCGTCCGGAGGTCGGGCCAAGGTGACGGGCTCGGGGTCACATGCCCTCCGGCGCCCACCAGATCAGCAGCGCCGGCCGGGGCCTGCAGGTCGGCTGCACCGCCTCCGCGTTCCTCCTCCGGGACCACCGCCTCGTTCCCGGCGTCCGAGCGGCGCCACCCGTCGTGGCGTCGGCCGTGGGCCTCACGTCGGCCCTGTCCGCGAAATCGGGACGGGTCGCTCGATGAGGAAGGAGGTCAGGTCCCCGTCGACGGGCGCAAAGCGCTCCCGGGCACCGGGGACCCAGTCCGGCCTGCGGTTCCAGTGGCGGGGTACCCGCGGGACGCCGATCGGGTAGACGGTCAGCGTGCCGTCGGGCTGCAGCCGCAGGCGGAGGAAGTTGCGGTGGTCAGGTATCGCCTGGCCGGCGAAGAGCTCGTTGCTGTTGAGCTTCCACCGGTCGGCGACCAGGAGGTAGACCGCCACCAGCTCGGCTGCCAGCAGCCCGCCGACCGCGAAGACCAGCAGGGCGACCAGCGCCAGCCGCCAGACCCCGGGGACCCCCGCGGTCAGCCAGACGGCACCGCGGATCACCACGACCGCCAGCGCCAGGTGCAGGAGACCGTGGACGAGACCCGCGATCCGTCCCCGACACCGCGACGCCTGCTTGGTGAAGGCGATGGCGCCCCCGAGCACCACGGCGCAGAGGAAGAGGCCCGCCACGCTGTTGGCCAGCCCCCAGGCGACGTCGACGAGGTCCGCACGCCCCAGCCCGACGGTCATCGCGCGCAGGTCGGCCAGCAGGCCGTGCGCTGGCTCCTTCAGCGCTGCTCCCACCGCGAGGGCGAGCAGCGCGTAGACCGTACCGAGCAGGGCCGCGAACGACGGGGTGGTGAACGGCAGCCGCAGGATGCCTCGGCCGAGTCGCCGCGAGTCGTTCCGCTTCGGGTACACCTCACGGCACTGGTACGGCGTCGCCCCGCTCTTGCTGCGCGCCCGGCTCGTCGGCGGCGGCACCAGGATCGATGACGGCAGGTGGTGGGTGGGGGAAAGGAAGGCGCCGCCTCCTCCCGCCGTGATCTTCTGCGCGCCGTCGTCCGCACCGTAGCGGGAGTAGTGGTGCCGATCACCCGTCAGCGCGAGCCGCACGCTCGCCTTATGGGGGCGGATGACGGTCCGCTCGAAGAAGTCGAGGGTCGCATAGGCCTCGACGTCGTCCTCGCTCGCCGCGACCCAGCTGGGCTTGGCCGTGCAGAGCAGGATCGCGTCTCCCTCGGCGAGCAGCGAGGCCATCCCCTTGAAGTAGGCGAGCTGCGCCTCGTCGAGGTAGGTGTCGAACTGGACGTCGATGCCCCACAGCCACCAGCCGGCCGACAGGCGGGTGGCGAAATAACTGCGAGTCTGCCCGGTCTTCCATCCGCCGACCGACCGGCTCTGGCAGAAGGTCCGCATGAAGGCGGTCAGACCGTCGTACCAGTCGTGGTTGCCCGGCAGCACCTGCAGGTGGAGTGCCTCGTCGGCGGGAGGCTGCGGAAGCGCGGCGCGGTAGGGGCCGATGAGCCGGTTCTCGTACTCGTCGACGTGAGCGGCCGGATAGCACTCGTCGCCGCCCATGATCAGCAATCGGCCGCGCCGGGTCCGCTCGGCCGGGCCACCCGGTGGCGCGACGTCGAGTTCCGGGCGGGAGAGCAGCGAGGCCACGGCGTAGGTGGCGGCGAAGCCGTCACCGAGGTCGGAGACGTAGTCGATCCACAGATCACCGTCGACTTTGCTCAGGTCGAGATATCCCGGGGCGTCGATCTCGCCCATGAGTTCGCGCTTGTCGTTGTACTCGCCGAGTACGGCGCTGACGACGACCTTCAAGCTCGTCTGCAGCAGCAGGCGCGGCTCGAGCCAGCGCGTGGCCCGCTGCGGGGTGAACGAGTCGGCCGGGTCCTCGGTCTTCTCCGTGGGCCGCGGCACGTCCGTCGCATCGGCGGGCTGCTGTCCGTCATCGGTGGTGGTCATGTGCTGCTCCCGGCGTTCTGGGCGGACATGGTCACCCGGCAGGGGGACGGCGTCGAGGTTCCCGTCGTAGGACTGACCGGATGATGGCCGCCCGGCGTCACGGCAGCGCCACCGCTCGGTCACCGGATCGGCGGGTTGGACAGTGAGCGTCACGATGGGGGACGCCTCGTCGGTGACCACCGTGTCCGGCGATCAAGAGCGCGGGGGACGACGGTGCAGCACCACGGCACGCTGTCGGGCACGGCAACGTTCCCACCGGCCCGCGCCGGGGACGGCTCGGGCCGATGGGAACGACAGCTCGCGCCTGGCTGGGCAGGAGCTCAGTTCGGGTGGCCGGCCGCTCGGTCACGCCACCGTGGGCGCGGGACGGGACTGCGGTCCTCGGACCCCGCGTCCGACGAGGACCAGGGCCGCACTGATCAACACCAGGTTCTTGATGACGAACTCACCATCGGCCGTGAGCAGCAGCGGATTGCCGTTGTCGACCATGAACTCGGAAGCGGTGATGAACGACAGGAACGTGCCGGCGAGATGCCCGGCGAGGACGAGGAGCACCACTCGCGGCGCCCTGCCCACGGCGACTGCCAGCCCCAGCGTGACCTCGGCGACGCCGAGAACGGGGAGCGTGACGTCCGTGCTCAGGAACGGCAGGGTCGCACCGATCAGGCCCTCCACGGGGGAGTCTCCGGTGAGCTTGAGCGCGCCGAACCACACGAAGACCAGCGCCAGGGACAGACGTAGCGCGACGGGACCGTACCGGGAGCAGATGTCGGTGAGCCCGGTGAGTGCGACGTCGACCCGCCCCCGGGGCCCGGTGCTCCTGCCGACCTCCGTAGGCTCGGCAGTACGCGGCAGCGGGGGACGCCACGGTCGGACCGTGGCTGCCGATCGTTCCTGGGTGGGCGGCATGGTCATCCTCTCCTCGTTCTCTCTCAGCGACGCCGAAAGGCGGTCACGTCGGAGAAGAGGGAGCTGGGCGGCCGCTGATACACGCGGCACGCGAGCCGCCGCCGTCTCCCATCGACATACGGCACAAGTCGGCATAGCAGTCCAGGAGCGCGTCGATGTCGGCGCGGCACCGGGCCACCGCGGCTCGGTGGGCCGGCGAGTCCTTCGCCGATTGCAGTGACCGCGCTCGAGCCAGCTCGATGCTCGCTCGGGAAAGGACGTGGTCGAGCTCGTCGACGACGGTGTCGTTGACCATGGTCTTCGCCTCCTGTTGGGTGGATACCACGGGCCCGAGCCCGTCCTGTACGGATCGGTCCGGCGACGTGCTGGTGCCCCGGTCGCGCCGTGAGCCGCCCGGCGTGCGCCGTCGAAGCCAGCGAGGCCCATCAGCCGCGATGTCCGCATCGGGCCTCCGAGAGGAGGAGGGGTGGACGCAGCTCCCGAGCGCGTGGAACGACGATGTCGTGCTCGGCGGAGGCGAGACGTGGCATCTCCGCTCGTGCGGCCGCCACCCGGGCGTCACGACGCCTGCTGACGGAGGTCCCGTTGCAGGCTGGTCATGACCATCGCCCGGGCTGCCTTGGCCTGCGCCAGCTCCTCCTCGATGTCCCACACCAGCTCGGACAGGTCGCGGAGGCACTCGAGCTTCTCCGGGCGCTCCATTGCCCCGAAGGCTTCCGCCGTGAGGCCGATGTGCTTGCTCATGTGCTGGAAGAGGTGCCGGATGGACGTGTGATACGCCCTCGTCCGCTCCCCACCATGGCTCCCGGCCGGGGCCGGCCGGAAGCGCGCGGACCGGGACGGTCCACGTCGTCGCGAGCGGCGCTTGATGCCTGCAGTGGTGCGGGGTCACAGCGGGGCCCCGCCCTCCATGACACGGGCACTGCGCCCGTACGCAGCGATCAGCTCACGCAGGGGAGGCGCACCGGCTGGTGGTTCGCCGAGCGGACGAGCGCGGTGAGCCTGACGCTCACCCGGTCGGCCCAACTGCGCACCGAAGCAGATCGGTCGGCCGTCGGCACGGATGTTCCCGACCTTGTAGCCGCGCTCGGCCGGGACGGCGTAACTCGCGCTGAGCACATGGCCCGGGCCGCCCCGTTCGACGTCCAGAAGGACGCCGGGTCCTCCCCGTCCGGAGTCTCCATCCCGCCCACGAGGAACCGGTGGATGTAGAGGTCCAGAGGATCGGCGAGGGAGACCTCGGCTCCCTGGGCCGCCGCGTCGTCGACTGCGCTGGCGTTTCTGGGGGTCGCTGTTCCGGAGGGGTTCCCCGAACCCACCGCACCGGGTGAGCTCGTGTGGGGAGGTCACCGGGCAGCAGTCGGCGCTGCGACGGAGGATTGTGGCCTTGGCGGCCAGGCGTAGTGCGGTGGTGGGGTGCTATCGCGCTGGATCAGGTGCACCAGGCGCCCCTCGGTCGACCGGTGCACGTTCTCCCGGCGGTAGGCGCTGTTGATGATCAGCTGATCGAGACGCACCTGCCGACGAGCTCGTGGTAGAGGGCGAGGAGCCGGTCCGGATCGCGTTCGGCCAGGTGCTCGAAGTACTCCGGTGTCTCGCAGGTGAAGGTCACCCGGGTGACCACCCCGTCGGTGTCGCGCTCCACGCCCCACTCGCAGTACTCGTCCTGGCGCGGGCGGACCTCGTCGGCGGCCGCCCAGCGCTGCTCCTGAGGGGTGGCGGCCTGCTGCAGCAGCAGCGCGGGAAAGGCGGTCCGGGAGGTCGCCGGCGTCAACGCGTCCGAGCCCGGATCGGTGACCGTCGGGTCGAGAACTGCGGGGATGTGCCGCCCAGTTGCAACACCACGGCACCGACCCGCTTGCTCCAGGCGTCGCGGTCGGTATCGGGTTCGGGCAGGCGGGCTGGCGTGTCGAAGCGAAGCAGGAAGGACACGGTCACACCTCCGTGACAGTTGCGTCGGGTTGCATCGCCCGCTCGGTGGGCGGCACGTCGATCGTGGCGAACAGCAACGGCGTCTCGGAGATCGGCATCCTGCGCACGCTCGCGCGACGGGACTCCGCGAGCCGGAGGTAGGCGCCGAAACCCTCCTGGGTGCGCAGTCGTTTGCCCACCGCGCCGTAGTAGGCATTCAGCTCGTCGTCGAAGGAGGACAGGTCCTCGCCACGATCCCAGCGAGCCGCGAACTCGCGTCCGGGCTGCCCTCGGGCGTGGCCTGGGCCGCAGCCATGATCGTCCTCGCCATCCGCCCGCCGTCGGCCTGCATCCGGTCGAACCGGTGCCTGGTCCAGCGCTCGATCCCCGGCTTGGCGACCTCGACCTCGCAGATGTCGCCTTCTGCGGACTGTCGCCGGTCACCCACGGGTGCCCGACGAACGGCTCCCGCGGAAGGACCGGGGGCAGGACGGGTGCTGCCTTGGAGTGCCAGTGCAGCCACGGAAAGCGCAGTTCCTTCATGACGAAGGTGCCGCTCAGATGGCTTTCGAAGGGGCCCTTGCCCTGGGTCGGGTCATGCAGCACGTGGCGGGAATCGCCGGCGTAGAGGCAGGCAGAGCTGTTGCTCACGGTCCGGTAGAAGTTGAAACCACCGCTGCGGCGGTCCCAGACATGAGCCCGACGTCCCCCTCGTCAAGGCGGAAGGCGCTCAGCAGGACGTCGGCGCCCTGTGCGTCGATCCCGCGGGCCAGGAGGAACCGCAGCCGTCGGTCCACCGATCTCATGTCCGGGGTCATGGCGACCTGACTGCCCTCCCATAGCAGGAAGACGAAAGCCACGCGGAGGGGGCTCCAGGCGGGGCCGCCCGGTCCAGTGCCTCGAGGACCTCGCTTGCGGCCCGGGGGAGATGCCCCTCAGCAAGGCGCGGCGAACGGGTCCCCGAGCTCCCCTGCGGCGTCGTCATGGTCCAGGACCCGGAGGCGGGTGTCCTCGCCGACGACGAAGTGGTGGACGGCGCCAGGCCGCAACGACTCGGTGGGGAGCCGCCGCAAGGCCCCACGGGTGGTGTCGGTGACGGGGGAGCCCATGGCCTGTCCTCCTGGGTGCGGTGGGTCGCGCGGAGCCGCGCCAGCGGCGTCCGCCGGCGGTGTGGGTCAGGCCGGGATGCGACGGACCCGCACGAAGAGGTGGTGAAGGCCGGCGATGCCACCGAACAACGCACCGGTGTCGACCATGACGATCCGGTCCATCGCGTCGGGGAACGGCGGCTCGAACGGCGGCAGGTTCGCCACCGCGTCGGCGAACGCCTCGTCGAAGCTCAACCTCGCCGAGGAACCCACGGCTTCCACCTCGTCGGCTTGCGTACCCGACGCGCTCCCGGACACCACGGCCGCGAAGCCGGCGAGCTCCTCCCGGCACTCCTCGATGTCCACGGAGTCCGACCCGTCGGCGTGGTGCACGACCACGGTGGGTGCCTCGGGAGGGAACAGGACCACTTCGGCGTACCGGTAAGGGACGAAGACAGCCGGGAAGAATCCCGGTCGCCGCCGCCGGACCAGGTTGTACTGCTGGGGGAAGATCCGCAGCGGGCTCTGCTGGATGTCTGTCTCGAACCCGGGGTCGGGCAGCTGTCCTTCGGCGACGAGGAGCAGGTGGCGGCCGGCGCGGAAGGCCCGGATCCTGGTCCGCTCAGCGAGCCGCCATCCGGCTGCGCCGTCCTCCCGCCCGCCCGTGCCGGTGTCGGTGTCGGTGTCGGTGTCGGTGTCGGTACTCATTCTGTCCTCCTCGGTTGCCTACCAGCAGGCTGCCTGCCATCCGTCATGGGTCCGTCAACGCCACGTCACGGGCGAAATCGGAGAGCCTGGTGCCGGACGGTCCCCACGGACGCGGAGGGCCGTCCGAGCGCGGGGTGGACCGGCGCGGTGCTCCCCGTCCACCCTGCCGGACTCGCCGGCCGAGGCGGCCGGACGCTGCCCCGACCGGTCCCCGCCTTTCAGCGGGCTCAGAGCAGCGGCACGCGCAAGACCTGGCCGGGGAAGATGCGGTCCGGGTCCATCACGGTGTCCCGGTTGGCCTCGAAGACGTCGGCGACCGTCGTGTTCTGCCCGTGATCGCGCGCGATAGCGGAGAGCGTGTCGCCCGGGACCACCTCGTGCAGTCGGAAGCCGTCCAGCCCGGTGAACAGCGTCACCCGGACCTGAACCAGGTCCAGCCCGGGCGGGTTCTCCCCGGACGGGTCGTCGCCGAAGACCTGGAGGAGGACGTGGGCCCCCCGGGCGTTGATTCCCGAGGGCAGGGAGACGTCATGGCCGAAATCGTCGATCACCCCCATGGACCCGGCTCCCCGGATCTGCCCCTCGCCCAGGACGTCGCCGTCGGTCTCGACCAGACGCCAGAGCACCGTCGCCTCGAAGCCCGACGCGAAGCCGGCGATCGTGAAGCTCCTCCCCACGAGGTCGTGCTCCCGGGGCTGCCGCACATCGATCAGACGCACCACGGTGTCCTCCAAGTCTCGGCGCGGGACGACCGTTCCGCGCGGGTGTCTCACCGGCAGCCTCGCGTCGGGCCGTCACCCGGCCGTCACCGGACCGGTCGACCGCGCGACGAGCCGGCAGGACGCTCAGGAGTGGTCGGGGGCGGCTGCCGGCGGCTCGAGCCACGTCGTGGACAGCCCCAGCCCCGATACGCTCTCCAGCGGCTCGCCGAACACGGCCCCGGGCTGCTCGGTGGTGACGAACCAGCACTCGAGGTGGTCATCGAGCAGTCCTCGGGTCCTGGAGAGGAACGCGGTGAAGACCGGATCTGCGGCGATCCCCAGGGTGTGCAGGGGGGCGACGTAGGGGCTGTCGCCGAGGACCAGCCGGGCGCTCGCCCGCCGACCGAGCGCGACGTCCGCGGAGCCCTCGACGTACACGGACGACCGCATGAGCATCCCGCGGAACACGCAGTAGTTCGCCGCTCCCACCCGCAGGGGGAGGGCGGTCGGCTCCGGCCGGTCGATCTCGATGCGGGCACCCAGCCGGCCGTCGACGTCGTACTGGCTGCTGACGGTCGTGTCGGTGACCAAGAAGTCGAGGTTGGCCTGGTGCTTGGGCATTCCCCAGATGCCCTTGCCCCCCTTGACCGAGATCTCGCTGCTGACCGGCAGGTCGACCACGAACTGGCCGGTTCCGAAGGGTCGGTGGAGCAGGCCGGGCAGCAGCCGGGGCGCCGGGCGGGGGCCGTGGGTGCAGGCGAGGGCGAGCGAGAACTCCACGTAGGCGCCGATGTCGGTGCTGGTGTAGTCGACGACCGTCACCACGAGCAGTCCCCGGCCGTCGAGCAGCCGCAGCGGGTGCAGCTCGCCACCGGGCAGCAACCGCGCCGCCTCCTCCGCTTCGACGGGGAAGGCGGCCATGAGTGCCGGGGTGTCGACGGAGTCGACGGGCATTCTGAAGGGGATGCCGTCGACCAACGCGTGTCGGCCGGCCAGCCGCCGCTGACGGCGCGGCACCGCCGAGGGCAGTACGGACAGCGCGGTCCGGACGAGGGTGAGCACGGAGGTCATCGCGCGAGTTCCTCGAGGATCAGTGGATGGGTGTCGCGCCAGGCGTCGCGGCCGAAGATGACGTCCAGGTGGCCGTAGCCCCGGATCCGGTGCAGCGTGTCACGCCCCGGGCGGTGCCCGGAGAAGAACTCGTGCGTGCGCCGTTGGCTCTCGGGCAGGAAGCAGTGGTTGTCCTCGCCGGCCAGGAAGACGAACCGGGCGTCGGTCCGGGGTGCTCGCGCGACGTAGGACTCGGGCAGTTCCGCCAACCCGGAGACGGGCACGAGGTGACCGGCGCGGATGCTCCGGTCCATCTGGGCGAAGAAGGTGAAGGGCACCTCGGCGAACTCGCCCCGCACCCAGTCGTGCGTCGCGTCGTCGAGATTCGCGTGCGACCACAGCGCCGGCCAACCGCTGCCGTAGGTGAAGCTGACCATCCGGCACACGGTGTTGTCGCACTCCCAGTGGGTGGCACGGACCAGGCCGACGAGCGCGCGGGACAGCGGACCTTCGGGCCGGTTCCCCCACCCCGGCGACACGTACGGCAGGATGCGGTCGATCACCGGTGCCATGCGGCCGATCTTCAGGGTGGACAAGCGTGGCACGACGGGGTGCAGCGACACGGCGTTGGTCACGACCGTGTCCACCTCGGGCAGCAGCCCGGCCACCGCGGCGATGGTGAACGACGCCGAGCCCTGGCAGTGGACGACGGCCTTGAGCCGGTCGGCACCGGTGGCCGCGAGCACGTGCCGGACCGCCGCCGGGTGGTCGTAGGCGGCCGCCTCGTCCAGGGTCCACGGCACCGGGTCGAGGTCGATGGAGGCCCGCCAGTTGAGCATCCACACGTCCCACCCGTCGTCCAGCAGGGCGTCGACGAGGGTGCGGGGAAGCGGCGGACGGAAAAGCTCGGCGCGGACCCCGGCGCCGTGCACCAGCAGCACCGGGCCGCGCGTCGGCGCGTGCCGGCCCTGCACGTGCACGACCGTGAGCGGCCGGCCGTCGAGCGCCGAGAGGGGAACGACCTCGGTGACGTGGTCGGCGCGGGTCGTGGGTCGGACGGGTGCTGTCGCGGTCACGTGCCACCTCCGGTCGGTGCGATGACTCCGTCGAGCTGCCGGCCGTAGACCTCCCACAGCTGGCCGAGGAACAGCCGGCCGAAGGACGCCATGGCCTCGAGCGGCTGCGGTCCATCCGTGCGGAACGTCGTGAGCTGCTGGGCGAAGTCCGCCGGGAGGATCTTGATGACGCCGGCGCCCACCACCCGCGAGCGGCTCTCGTCGCCGGGTGGCACGTGCCCGGAGAGGACGCGGACGAACAGCGTCGAGGTGTCCCGCCAGACGTCGAGTCCCCGGTCGTCGTGCACGTCCTTGACGCCCACCAGCGTGAGGGGGGAGCCGGCCCCGTCGGCGAAGTGCAGCCGGTAGAGCATCCGCCTGCGAGAGGGGTCGTCGTCCCGGGTGAACAGGTTGAACCAGCCGCGCGTCACGGGGAGCCGGCCGCCCAGCACGTCGCTGTCCACCCAACCCGCCGCGACGCCCTCGTGCTCGCGGTCGGCGACGAAACGCTCGACGTCGTCCACGGTGATCGTCAGGTGGAACATCAGCCGCTGGCCGAGCTGCCGGCCGAGCTCTGCCCCCTCCACCGGGGCGTCCACGTCGAGGGCGATGAAGCCCTTCATCTCCTCGGTGAACGACATGCTGGTCGCCCCGTCCGTCCGCCCGTCGACCGGCGGTTCCGGCTCCGCGGACGGCGCCATGCCGGCCATGGCTTCGGCAGCGGGCGCGGACGCCGGCGGTCGCGCCACCCGGGTGGACAGCAGGTGGTCGCAGGCCCGGTCGGCCAGGGCGGCGATCGTCAGCGACGGATTTGCACCTACCGGACCCGGCATCATCGAGCCGTCGAGGACGTAGAGGCCGGGGAAGCCGAACACCTCCCCGTTTGGATCGCAGACCCCTTCCCCGGCGTGCCGGCCCATGGGAGCACCGCCGAGCGGGTGCACGGTGACGACGCGCCGGCGCCACCACAGGGGGTTGTCCTGGAAATCGGCTCCGAGGTCGCCGGCGATCCGGCGCATCGTGTTCCGGACGCCCTCGAAGTAGTCCCGGGACGTCGTGGTCGTCCAG
Organism: Blastococcus sp.; assembly: GCA_035629195.1. Classification (GTDB taxonomy): domain Bacteria; phylum Actinomycetota; class Actinomycetes; order Mycobacteriales; family Geodermatophilaceae; genus Blastococcus. The sequence continues at coordinate 28,973 of DASPIH010000251.1, forward strand.
TCCACGTCGAGGTGACCGCCACGCAGCCGCAGGACGCCGTCCGGGACGTCCCTGCCCATGCCGAGCAGGGGAAGGGAGCCGTCGGAGAGGCGGCCGGGGCCGAGCAGGGCGCTCAGGTCGGCGGACAGCCCGGTCTTGGGGGAGCCGCGCAGCCGCGCTCCCAGCCGCCCGAGTGCGAAGCGCGCCAGCCGTCGCGCGGTGCCGGGAACCTGGGTGGCCTCGACGAGCCAGTCGACGAAGACCGGGTAGCCGGCGTCCTGGATGTAGAACCCGCGGCCGCCGTCCCCTTGTCCGTCCACGGCGTCGCCCACGCGGATCGCACTGGTGATGACCGGACCGCTGCTGGCCTCGATGCGGCGGTGCCGGTCGGGTGCGGACGGGTCCGTGGCGTCCAGGAGGAAGGTGAGCAGGTCGCCATTGCCGGAGAAGCGGGTGCCCAGCGCGCGGCTGAGGCCGGGCAGGGACGACCTGTTCCGCAGCAGCAGGTAGGTCGACCCGAAGGTGCCGGCCGCCAGGACGAGCCGGTCGCAGGTGACGCGGTGCTCGGGTAGCTTGGCGGTCCTCGTCCGCTGTCCCTCTGCGGCGGGATCGTGGATCACGTAGCGGACCTCGTAGCCGCCGCCCTCGCGAGGGCTGAAGGCACGCACCTCGGTGGAGGTCCGGATCCGGGCGCCGGAGTGGACCGCCGCGGACAGGTACGTGTGGTCGAGGCTGTTCTTCGCGCCCTCGTTGCACCCGACGTCGCACTCACCGACCAGGCGACAGGTGCGCCGGGGGAGGCCGTGCAGGTTTCCGTACGGCGGGTCGGGGATCGGTGCTCCGGGAACCGCCTGGTCACCGGGACGCACGGCGAAGGTCACCGCGAGGTTCGGGAGTTGCCAGTCCAGACCCAGCCGCCTCGCGCTGTCCCTCAGCGCCACCGTCTTCGGCGTATGGGGGTAGGGATGGGGCGTGGCGCCCAGCATCTGCTCGACGGCGTCGTAGTGCGGATCGAGGTCGGCCCGGCTCACGGGCCAGTTCTCGTACCCACCGCCGGGGACCGGTGACTCGTGGACGAACCACTTCTCGTCCTTGCGCAGCAGCACGTTGGCGTAGATGAGCGATCCGCCGCCGAGACCGCTGGAGACCACACCCTCCAGGCCGCGGAAGGTCCACACGTCGAACAGCCCGTGCAGCCCTCGGCTGGGATCCCACAGGTTGCGGCTCATCGCGGCGGGCGTTCGCGCGAAGCTCCCGGGCGGGTAGGCCTTGCCGCG
>DASPIH010000252.1:0-3671 GCA_035629195.1 Blastococcus sp.
ACGAGGCCGAGAAGATCTCCTGGTCAGCCTCCAGGGCACGGCACCCGGTGTAGGAGGTGCACACGTAGCGGCCCAGGACGGGGACCCATACGACCGAGCCCTGGTCGCGGAGGCGCCGGTAGGTGTCGTAGGGGTCGCGCAGCATCTCGCCCATGTCGACCCAGTCGGCGGTCGGGGCGCCACCGGCGCTGAGCGGCTGGTCGATGGTCGTCATCGGAACTCCTTCGTCAGTCGGACACCGGGGTGAGCCCGGCCGCGAACTTCTTCAGCTGGAAGTCAGGTGCCGCGACGTCGCCGGGTGTGGGCAGGCGGTCGCCGGCGAGGAGGCGTCGAGCGGCGAGGTGGTCGGCGGGCCGGTTCAGCGACTCGACGCAGGTCAACCGGCCCTCGCGGAAGGACAGCACGGAGAACTTCCCGGCATCGACGTCGCCGATCGTCACCGTGGCGTCCTCGGGCCCCCGGACACCGGCGATCTGCAGGCGCAGCGCCCCCTGGTAGCTCCAGAACCACGGGACGGCCCCGAAGGGTTCGACTCCCCCGAGGATCAGTTCGGCTGCATGCCGCGCCTGATCGGTGGCGTTCTGCACCGATTCCAGCCGTCCGGGCGAGCCTTCCGCGGGACTCGACAGCCGCGCGCAGTCCCCGATCGCCAGGATCGCCGGATCGGAGGTGCGCAGGTGGGCGTCCACCAGGATGCCGTCCGCGACCTCCAGGCCGGCCTCCCGCGCGAGGTCGTCCCGCGGGTTCGCTCCGACGGCGAGGAGCACCAGGTCGGCCGGGTAGACCGCACCACTGGCTCCTACGACCGCCTCGACCTCGTGGTCGCGGAACTCGATGGAAGCAAGGCCCTCGCCGAGCCTGAGCCGGATGCCGGTCGCTTCGTGCGCCGTCGCGAGGTGCGCGGACATCTCGGGCGAGACGGACCGGCCCAGCACCCGGGGTCCGCCCTCCAGCACCGTGACATCGAGGCCCTTCTTCCGGGCCACCGCGGCGAACTCCAGACCCAGGAACCCGGCACCGACCACGACCGCCCGACCGGCTGCCGCAAGCGCGGCGCGGAGCTTCTCCGCATCGCCCAGCGTGCGGATCTGGTGGACGCCGGGATGGTTCTCGTCCACGCCCGGCAGCCAGCGGGCCTGGGCCCCCGTCGCGAGGACCAGGGCGCTGTAGGGCAGCGCGCGGCCGTCGCTCAGCAGGACCTCGTGGCGATCCCGGTCGATCCTGGTGGCGGTGAGCCCGCTGAGCAGCTCCACCGCGTTGTCCCCGTAGAACGTCTCCCCCCGCAGAGGCAGCGGCGTGGGCGCCTCCCCGAGGTGGTCCTTGGACAGGGGCGGTCGCTGGTAGGGAAGGTGCTCCTCCTCGGCCACCATGGTGATGGCTCCGCTGAAACCGCCTTCACGCAAGGACGCGGCGCACTGCACCCCCGCGTGCCCGGCGCCGATGATGACGACCTGTTCCATGCGGCTCTCCGTCAGACCTGGGTCTGCGGAACGTCGACGTGGATCTCCGGCAGCGCGTCATCCAGCGGCACCTGGCAGCCGAGCCGACTGTTGTCGAGGCGTGGCGCGGCAGTGTCCTCGAGCATCTCGTCCTCGTCCTCACCGATCGGTTCGAGGCTCTCGAGGTACTCCGGGTGCACGTAGACATGGCAGGTGGCACACATCGCCTGACCACCGCACTCCCCGACGATGCCGCGAACCCCCCGCTGGACCGCGGCACGCATCAGGGACGTGCCGGCGTCCGCCTCCACGACGTCGGGCGGGGTGTCCGGGTGATGGAAGACGACGGTCGGCATGCCACTCCTTCTGTGATCGGGACCACGAGTATTTCCGCGGAACGCAGAATCTGTAAAGAAGTAGTTTCTTGGATCAAAGGCAAGCAGAACTCAACTTGCCTCTAGGGTGGCGCCATGTCGTCGCTGAGCAGCCGCGCCACGTTCCGCCAGCTCGAGTACGCGCTGGCAGTCGCCGACGCAGGGACGATGGCCGGCGCCGCCGAACGGCTGAACGTGTCGCAGTCCGCTGTGTCGCTCGCCGTCGCAGACCTCGAAGGGGTCCTCGGTGTGCAGCTGTTCATGCGGCGCAAGGCCAAGGGCGTCGCACTCACCGACGCGGGGCGGACCATCCTCCCGGAGATCCGCAGCATGGTCGCCCAGGCGGACGACCTGCACTCCATGGCACGGAGTCTCGGCGAGGCCGTCGAAGGCACACTGCTCCTCGGTTGCTTCCCGACGCTCACGCCGTACCTCGTGCCCCCGATCCTGAGCGGATTCCCCGGACGACACCCGGCTGTCGGCATCGACCTGTTCGAGGGCTCGGTCGACGAGATGCTGCAGCGACTGCTCGACGGACGGTGCGAGGTCGCCCTCATGTACGAGACGGGCATCGTCCCCGACGTCGCGACGACGACGCTCTTCACGCTCCGCCCGTACGTGATCCTGCCGGTGAACCACAGGCTCGCGCGCCAGGACGGAGCGATCGCGCTCGCCGACCTGCGCGACGAACCCATGGTCATGGCCCACATGCCTCCGAGCGATGACATGTTCGACGCTGTGTTCGGCAGCGCGGACGTCCGACCCGATGTGAGGTTCAGGACGACGACGGCTGAGGCGGTGCGCTCGCTGGTCGCCTGCGGCGCGGGCTACTCAGTGGTGCTGCACCGCCCCTCGCCGACGACGACGTACGCCGGGCCACCGTTGAAGTACCGCGAGATCGCCGACGACATCCCCGGCGTCGACGTCGTGCTGGCCCATGCGCGGTCCGCCCGCCTGACCCGCAGAACCCGTGCCTTCATCGACTTCTGCGACGAGGTGCTGACCCTGACGGCCTGAGGGCGGGCGTCGGCCGCCGTCGTCGCACGCCCTGACGGTCAGGCGGGAACGGGCTCCCGGCAACCGGAGTCCAGCGCCCGGGCCGCCGTCGCCAGCACGGCGACCACGTCGCGGCCGAAGGCGACGTCGCAGGGGTGCGTACCGCCGGTCATCGCCGCAGCGCCCAACTCGTCGACGGCCACCCCGAACGCCTCGAGGGGCGCCTCGGTGTCGGGCAGCAGCACCAGCCGGCCGGCGTCGCCGTGCACGTAGAACTCGATGCCGCTCGCCATGGGGGCAACGGTGTGCGAGAGCGTCACCGTCGAGGCGGCGCCCGACTCGTGCGTGAGCACCAGGTGCACCGTGTCCCGCAGTCCCGCGCCGGCCTGGACGGCGACGACCGGACCGAGCGCGGGGACGAGCACCGAGAGAGCGTGCGGGCCGATGTCCCACAGCGCTCCTCGCTCTTGCCGCCACGGCGAGGCCGCGAACGGCGTGCCGGCCAGCGACGACAGCCAGGAGCCCGCTCCGCCGGCCAGCCGGGTCCGCGCAGCCTGGGTCAGCCAGGTCGACGTCGCCGTCTGGAACCGGAAGGTGAAGAAGACGACGGAGGCGACCCCGGCCGCGCGCACTGCGTCGACCACGCGATCGGCGCCGGCCACGTCGAGGGCGATCGGCTTCTCCAGGAGCAGGTGCCTGCCGGCCTCGGCGGCGCGCACGGCCAGCGGCGCCTGGACGTCGGGTGGCACGGCGATCGTGACGGCGTCGACGTCGGCCAGCAGCGCGTCGACGTCGGAGTAGCCGGGCACCTCGAACTCCGCGCCGAGGGCCTTGGCCTTCGCCAGGTCGCGCCCCCACACAC
>DASPIH010000253.1:0-8165 GCA_035629195.1 Blastococcus sp.
GTCTACGGGCTGCGCAACATCGACGAGGGCTTCATCCCCGAGCTCTACGACGCCTCGCTGCTGGACTCCCGGTTCTCCGTGGGCCCCGAGGACGCCATCCACCGCACCCGCCAGCTCGTGGAGCGCGAGGGCATCTTCGCCGGCATCTCGACCGGCGCGATCCTCCACGCCGCGCTGGGCATCGCGGACCGGGAGGTGGCGGCCGGCCGCCAGGCGGACATCGTCTTCATCGTCTGCGACGGCGGCTGGAAGTACCTCTCGACCGGTGCCTACGCGGGCACGCTCGAGGAGGCCACCTCGGCTCTGGAAGGCCAGCTCTGGGCCTGAAAAGGGCCACCCTTCCCCCCACGCCTCGCGCGCTCGGCGCGGGCCCCTGAAGGGTGGCCTGGCGCAACGGGGTGCCGGACGCGCGGGCTAGCCTGACCGGAGTCATGAGCACGCAGCCCGGAGCCGACGCACCGATCGGCATCTTCGACTCGGGGGTCGGTGGTCTCACCGTCGCCCGCGCGGTGCTCGACCAGCTGCCCGGCGAGGCGGTCCGCTACATCGGCGACACCGCGAACGGTCCGTACGGTCCGCTGCCCATCGCCGAGGTGCGCCGGCACTCGCTCGCGGTGATGGACGAGCTCGTCGCGAGCGGGGTCAAGATGCTCGTCGTCGCCTGCAACTCGGCCAGCGCCGCCTCGCTGCGCGACGCCCGCGAGCGCTACGACGTCCCGGTCGTGGAGGTCGTCCTCCCCGCCGCCCGCCGGGCCATCGCCGCCACCCGCAACGGCCGGATCGGCGTCATCGGCACCCAGGCGACCATCACCAGCGGCGCCTACGACGACGCGTTCGCCGCGGCGCCGGGCGTGTCGGTCACCTCGGCGGCGTGCCCGAGCTTCGTCGACTTCGTCGAGCGGGGGGTCACCAGCGGCCGGCAGCTCCTCGGCCTGGCGCAGTCCTACCTCGACCCGCTGCTGGCCGCCGGCGTGGACACCGTCGTCCTCGGCTGCACCCACTACCCGCTGCTCACCGGCGTGCTGTCGGTCGTGCTGGGTGACGGCGTCACCCTGGTGTCGAGCGCCGAGGAGACCGCCAAGGACGTGTACCGGGTGCTCACCCGCACCGACCAGCTGCGCGACCCCGGCGCCGCGGCGCCGCAGCACGTCTTCCTCGCCACCGGCGATCCCGAGCCCTTCGCCCGGCTGGGCCGCCGGTTCCTCGGCCCCGAGGTCGGCGCGGTCCTCAGCGCCGGACGGGTGGGCGCGGCGTGAGGCTCGTCGTCGTGGGTTGCTCCGGCAGCGGGCCGGGCCCGGACTCGCCGGCATCCTGCTACCTGGTCGAGCACGAGGGTTTCCGGCTGGTGCTCGACCTGGGCAACGGCTCCTTCGGAGCCCTGCAGGGCGTGCTCGACCCGGGGTCGGTGGACGCCCTGTTCCTGTCCCACCTGCACGCCGACCACTGCCTGGACGTGGCCTCCTTCGTGGTCTGGCACCGCTACTCCGGGCGCGCCGGGGGTGCGCTGGTCCCGCTGTACGCACCGGTGGGCGCCGAGCGGCGGCTGGCTCTGGCCTACGACGTGGACGGCGGCGGGCTCACCGACGTCTTCGACTTCGTGGCGGTGGGCCCCGGGCGCTTCCGGCTCGGGCCCTTCGAGGTGGAGCTGGCCCGCACGGCGCACCCGGTCGAGTGCTACGCCATCCGGCTCACCGCGGGTGGCCGGTCGCTGGTCTACACCGGCGACACCGGCCCCTGCGAGCGGGTCGTGGAGCTGGCGCGGGGGGCCGACGTGCTGCTCGCCGAGGCCGCCCACCCCGACAGCGATCCCCGCCAGCCGCCAGGGCTGCACCTGACCGGACGGCAGGCCGGCGAGCACGCGGTGGCGGCGGGCGCGCAGCGGCTGCTGCTCACCCACGTGCCGGCCTGGGTCGACCACATCGGGCAGCTGGTGGCTGCCAGCGCGGTCTTCCCGGAGACCGAGCTCGTGCGCGCCGGGGCCACCTACGACATCTGAAGAAGGTCCCCTGCAGGTGGGCCGCTTGCCAGCCGGGATGTGAGGCGGCACGGTGAGCCGCGTGGACACCGAACGCGACGGCGTCGCGCTGAGCAGCCTGGACTCGCCGCTGGGCGACGGGCTCGGGGTGACCAAGCGCGCGCTGGTCGACCACTTCGACGCCGTCGCCGATCGGCTGGTGCCGCTGCTGGCCGGCCGTCCGCTGTCGGTGAAGCGGGTGCGCCCCGGCCAGGCCCCGTTCATGCAGCGCAACGTCAGCAAGGGCGCCCCGGAGTGGGTGCGCACGGCGCAGGTCTGGTCGGAGGGCGCGCACCGGCAGATCCACCAGGTGCTGTGCGACGACCGGCGGACCCTGCTGTGGCTGGGCAACCAGCGAGCCGTCGAGCTGCACGTCCCCTTCCTCCTGGCGGGCTCGTCGGAGCCCACCGGTCTGGTGCTCGACCTGGACCCGCCGGAGGGCGGCGACTTCGCCGTGGTGGTGGCTGCGGCCCGGCTGGCACGGCAGGCGCTGGCGGATGTGGGGCTGGCCGGGGCGGTGAAGACCAGCGGCTCGAAGGGCCTGCACGTCGTCGTCCCGGTGCACGGGTCGCCGGTGGAGGACGTCGCGGCGGCGACCCGCGCGCTGGCTGCACGCACCGCCGCCCTGGACCCGGAGCTGGCGACCACCGCCTACCTGCTGGAGGACCGCGGCGGCCGGGTGTTCGTGGACTCCACGCGGTCGGGCCAGGGCACGATCGTGGCGGCCTACAGCCCGCGCATCCGGCCGGGGCTGCCCGTCTCCTTCCCCGTCGGCTGGGACGACCTGGACGGCGTCCGCCCCGGTGACTTCACGGTGGCGACGGCGGCCGGGCTGCTGGGGGACCGTGATCCGTGGGCGGAGGTGCTGCCGGTCCCGCAGCGGCTGCCACGGCTGCTCGTCGACGAGGGGCACGACATCCCCGTCGCCCGGGTGCAGGCCATGCACGAGGGAAAACGGCGCAAGCGGGCGGCGGCACAGGCCCGGCCGACGGCCGACCCCGCGACGAGCGGCTGACCGGCGTCCACACCCCGGCGCCGGGTCCACAGGTCGCCGGACGGCGGCGGTCGTTGTCGGTGCCGGCGTCCACGCTCGTCGGCATGACCGATCCGCAGATGCTTGCCTGGCTCGACCAGGAGGACAGCCGGCTGGCGCAGACCATCCGGGCCCATCGCGTCGCCGTGCAGTACGTCATGCGCGGCGAGGAGTCCGACGAGCCGCCGTTCGGCTACACCGTCGGCCTGTTCGGGGCGGGTCATCCCGAGCTCGTCGTGGTGGGGGTCGGCCACGAGACGGCCCTCTCGCTGCTGAACACGGTGGCCGACCTGGTCTTCGACGGGCGGGACCTGGTGCCGGGCGAGCTCGTCGTCCTCGACGGCGGCCGCCGGCTCACCGTGGAGACGCTGCCCAACCCGGCCGACGTCCTGTTCAGCGCCAACCGGTTCTACCAGCGCCCGGACGAGTTCTCCGTGCCGGCCTACCAGCTCACCTGGGCCCGTGCCGGGGGCACGTTCCCCTGGGAGCCCGGTCACCCGTGCCCGCCGGAGTGCCAGCCGCGGCCGGGCACCTGGCGGGCGTGAGGGTCACTCGAGGCCGAGGTCCCGCCGGAGCTTGGCGACGTGCCCGGTGGCCTTCACGTTGTACGAGGCCCGCTCGATCCGCCCCTCGGAGTCGATGACGAAGGTCGAGCGGATCACCCCGACGACCTCCTTGCCGTACAGCTTCTTCGGTCCGAAGGCGCCGTAGGCCCGCATGACCTGCTTGTCCGGGTCGGACACGAGGGTGATGGCGAGCCCCTCCTGGTCCCGGAACCGCATCAGCTTCTCGACCGGATCGGGGGAGACGCCGATGATGTCGAGCCCGGCCGCGGCGAGGTCGCCGGCCGCGGCGGTGAAGTCCACCGCCTGGGTGGTGCAGCCGGGCGTCAGCGCGGCCGGGTAGCAGTAGACGATGACCCGGCGGCCCCGGTAGTCGGCCAGCGACACCTCGTTGCCCTCGGCGTCGGGAAGCGTGAACTCCGGCGCGAGGTCGCCGGCGGTGAGGCGGACGGGTGCGGCGTCGGTCGCGCTGTCGGTCATGCCGCAATCCTGCCGTGTCCGGTCGCCGTGACAGCACGGGGTGGCGTCAGCACGTCGACGCGGCCGGTTCAGCCGGCGAGGAACGAGAGGCGCACCTGCCTCTGGTGGTTGTCGGTGTTGGTGTCCACCAGGCAGATGCGCTGCCACGTGCCGAGCATCAGCCGCCCCTCGAGCACGGGAATGCTGGCGTGCGGCGGCAGGAACGCCGGCACGACGTGGTCCCGCCCGTGGCCGTGGCTCCCGTGCCGGTGCCGCCAGCGGTCGTCGCGCGGCAGCAGCTCGTCGAGCTGGGCGAGCAGGTCGTCGTCGCTCCCGGAGCCGGTCTCCAGGATCGCCAGTCCGGCGGTGGCGTGCGGGACGAAGACGTGCAGCAGCCCGTCGCCGTCCTGGCGGACGAAGTCCGCGCACTCCTCGGTCAGGTCCACGACGACGGGCACACCACCGGTCCGGACGGAACGCAGCTCCGATCTCATGGCGTCGATCCTCACCGGCCGACTCCATCCGCGCTGCCCGATCCGCGCCGCCCGGCCGCCGCTGCCCGGGCACTACTGTCGGCACCCGTGACGCAGCCTCGATCCACAGCCCGCGCCGACGGCCGCTCGGCCGACCAGCTCCGCCCGGTGACCATCACCCGCAACTGGCTCGACCACGCCGAGGGCTCGGTGCTCGTGGAGTTCGGCCGCACCCGGGTGCTGTGCGCGGCCAGCGTGACCGAGGGCGTTCCGCGCTGGCGGAAGGGCTCGGGGCTGGGCTGGGTCACCGCCGAGTACTCGATGCTCCCGAGGGCCACCCACACCCGCAGCGACCGCGAGTCGGTGCGCGGGAAGATCGGCGGGCGCACGCACGAGATCAGCCGCCTCATCGGCCGGTCCCTGCGCGCCTCGATCGACCTCGGGGCGCTGGGCGAGAACAGCATCGCCATCGACTGCGACGTCCTCCAGGCCGACGGCGGCACCCGCACCGCGGCCATCACCGGCGCCTACGTCGCCCTCGCCGACGCCGTCTCGTGGCTGGGGGACCGCAAGAAGCTGGCGAAGAAGAACCCGATCGCGCAGTCGGTCGCAGCGGTCAGCGTCGGCGTCATCGACGGCGAGCCGCGGCTGGACCTCGCCTACGAGGAGGACGTGCGGGCCGGCACGGACATGAACGTCGTCTGCACCGGCGACGGCGGGTTCGTCGAGGTGCAGGGGACGGCGGAGGGCGCGGTCTTCGACCGCCCGACGCTGGACGCCCTGCTCGACCTGGCGGTCGCCGGGTGCGCCGAGCTCACCCGGCTCCAGGCCGAGGCCCTCTCCCGAGAGGCACGGCCCCGATGAGCACGCGGCTGCTGCTCGCCACCCGGAACGCCGGCAAGCTCGCCGAGCTGCAGCGGCTGCTGGAGAGCGCGGTGCCCGGTGTGGAGGTCGTGGGGATGCGCGACGTCGACGAGTACCCCGAGGCGCCGGAGACCGGGGTCACCTTCGCGGAGAACGCGCTGCTCAAGGCGCGTGAGGCGGTGCGGTACACGGGCCTGCCCGCAGTCGCTGACGACTCGGGCCTGGCCGTCGACGCCCTCAACGGCATGCCGGGCGTGCTGTCGGCGCGCTGGTCGGGCCGGCACGGCGACGACGACGCGAACACCGCGCTGCTGCTCGGGCAGCTGGCCGACGTCCCGGACGAGCGTCGGGGAGCGGCGTTCGTCTGTGCCGCGGCCCTGGTGACCCCCGACGGCACGGAGCGGGTGCTGGAGCGGGAGTGGCGCGGAACGGTCCTCCGGGAGAAGCGGGGGAGCAACGGCTTCGGCTACGACCCGGTCTTCGTCCCCGACGGGCTGGACCGGACGTCGGCGGAGCTGACGCCGGCCGAGAAGGACGCCCGGAGCCACCGCGGGCAGGCGTTCGCCGCCCTGGTGCCGGTCCTGGCGGAGGTGCTGGGAGCGTCCTGAGCGGGCGGGCTTAGCGCAGGCCGACGCGGAGCCAGTCGAGGGAGTCCTGCTCCTCGGGCTCGGTGTGCCGACCTCGCCCGGGCAGGCGCTCGGTGCCCGCCGGCGCGCCGGCCCCGAACTCGGGCGCGCGGGAGCGGCTCCGCGCGGGAGCGGCGGCAGCCGGGTGCACGACGGCGGCACGCACCATGGCGGCGGGCAGCCAGGTCGCGGTGGGGGAGGCGCTGGAGGTCATGCCCCCGGAATCGGCCCGGTGGCGGGCAGACCGGAGACCGCGGGGCCGGAGACCACCCGGGTGGGTGATCGCTCCGGAACGGCACCGTGTCCCAGCGCACAGTGACCTGCTCAGTAGCCTGCGGGCATGGAGCTCGTGCGCCTTCTCCTCGTCGTGGTCCACATCCTCGGCCTGTCGCTGATCATCGGCCCCTTCCTGTTCCAGGTGAGCCGGAAGTCCGGTTTCGACACCCGGCTGATGCAGGTCGGCGCCGTCGTCCAGCTGCTGTCGGGCCTGGCGCTGGTCGGCGTGCGCGAGGCCGGGGACCTGCCCGTCGACCACGCGAAGATCGGCGTCAAGCTCGTGCTCACGCTGCTCGCCGTCGTCACCGTCTTCCTGGCCGCGCGCAAGCAGCGCGCCGCCGCCGCCGGGCAGGCCGACCCGAAGTCGCCGCTGCCGTTCGTGCACACGACCGGCGCCCTGGCCGTCGTCAACGTGTTCATCGCCGTCCTGTGGACCTGATCTCCCGCTGACAGCGGGGGCCACGCTCGACGACTCCGGCCGGAACCGCGAGCACGGCACCGACCAGGTGTCCCTCTGGTGGATCCTCGGGCACATGGTCGAGGAGGTCGCCCGCCACGTCGGGCACCTGGACCTGCTCCGGGGAGATGACCGACAGGCGAAAGAGCTGCTACTGACCGCGTGGAACGGCCCGGCCGCGGGCACAGATCCGCGCGTGCAGGTCTTCGTGGACGATGCCCGGACCCTCCGCTTCGACGACGGAACGCCGGTGACCGCGGCCTCCGGCATCGCGCCCCTGGGGGAGGGGTGGCTGGTCGCCCAGGACGACTCGACGATCGCCGCCTGGCGCCGCGAGGAGAGGTTGCGGCCGCTGCGGGTGCTTCCTCCTGTCGAGGGCCATGACACGTTCCGGGTGGCCGAGGGCACCAAGCACCTCAAGCCCGACCTCGAGGTGGCCTGCCCGGCGGAGGTGGACGGCGAGCCGGCGGTGCTGCTGCTCGGCTCCGGCTCCTCGCCCCGCCGGATGCGCGGGGTGCTGGTCCGACTGGAGGACGACGAGCCGGTCGTGCGGGCCGCCGACCTCACCCCGCTGTACGAGCGGGTGGCCGCGCAGCTCGGCCTGCCGATGGACCACGTCAACCTCGAGGGTGCGTGTCGCTCCGGGCGAACGGTCCGCTGGTTCAACCGGGGCAACCTGACGGCGGGGGTCCGGTCGGCCAGCGTCGACCTGCCGCTGGACGGGCTCGTCGCCGCTGTGCTGGGCCGGGCGGCCGCCGCGGAGATCCCGGTGGAACGGCCCCGGGAGTACGAGCTCGGTGAGGTGGAGGGCGTCGGGCTGGCCGTGACCGACGCAGTGGCGCTGCCCGACGGCCGGGTGCTGTTGAGCGCCGCGGCCGAGGACACCCCCAACGCCGTGGACGACGGGCCGGTGGTGGCCACGGCGATCGCCCTGCTGGACGGCGAGACGGTGCAGGCGGTGGCACCCATCCCGGAGGTGGACGGTCACGTGCACAAGGTCGAGGGCCTGGCGCTGCGCTCGATCGACGGCTCCCGCGTGCACCTGCTGGCCGTCGTGGACGACGACGACCCGGAGACCGCCTCGGCCGAGCTGGACCTGCGCGTCGAACTCGGCTGAAGCCGGAACGGGGCCATGCGGATCCCGGCGAGGGCGGGCCTCGCCGCGCGGGCAGCCGCCCCGGTGCGGGGCCGCGTCACATCCGGCGGTGCCTGCCCGCTCAGGAGGTTGGCTCGGCCGCCGGCTCCTGCTGCTGCGACGGCTCGGGGGCCTGCGTCGTCCTGGGGGCCTGCGTCGCCTTGGGGGCCTGCGACGTCTCGGGGGCCTGCGTCGTCTTCTCGGCCTCCCCGGTCGACCGCGGAGTGGACGTGGACGGCGCGGTCGTGGACTCCGCGGTGTCCGT
>DASPIH010000254.1:0-8433 GCA_035629195.1 Blastococcus sp.
CCGGCACCACCGCCATCGCCTACGAGACGGTCCAGGCCGCCGACGGCTCCCTGCCGCTGCTCGCCCCCATGTCCGAGGTGGCCGGCCGGATGGCTCCGCAGGTGGGCGCCCACAGCCTCGAGCGGGCCCATGGCGGGCGCGGGGTGCTCCTCGGCGGGGTGTCGGGGGTGTACGCGGCCAAGGTCGTGGTCATCGGCGCGGGGGTGTCGGGGATGAACGCCGCCGCGATCGCGCTGGGCATGCAAGCCGAGGTCGTCGTCCTCGACCGCGACATCGACAAGCTGCGGGCCGCCGACCGCATCTACCAGGGGCACCTGCAGACCGTGGCCTCCAACGCCTACGAGGTCGAGCGGGCCGTGCTGGACGCCGACCTGGTCATCGGGGCGGTCCTCGTTCCCGGGGCCAAGGCGCCGACGCTGGTGAGCAACGAGGTGGTCTCCCGCATGAGGCCCGGGTCGGTGCTGGTCGACATCGCCGTCGACCAGGGCGGCTGCTTCGAGGGCACCCGCCCGACCACCCACGACGACCCGACGTTCCGGGTGCACGGGTCGGTCTTCTACTGCGTGGCGAACATGCCCGGTGCCGTTCCCAACACCTCCACCCATGCGCTCACCAACGTGACGCTGCCCTACGTGATGGCACTGGCCGGGGAGGGCACCGTCGCGGCCGTCGGCCACAATCGGGCCCTGGCCCACGGCGTCAACGTCGTGGGTGGGCACGTCGTCCTCCCGGAGGTCGCCGAGGCCCACGGCATGGACGCCGTTCCGCTGGAGGAGGTGTTGTCCTGACGACAGCGACGGGAGCATCGCAGCGAGGCCGGCGGCGACAGGGAGCGAGCATCGCAGCGAGCTCTGCGAGCGAGGAGCGGAGCGACCGCGGAGGCGCCGTGGAGACGACGAGCGAGGAGCGGACGGCAGCGCGGAGTCAGGACCGTGGGCAGGGCCTGACGCGCACGCCGGCGGCCGGTCCCGACGTCGAGCGGGTCGTGACCGGCTATCTGGACCACCTCACCGTCGAGCGCGGTCTGGCCCGGAACACCATCGCCTCCTACCGGCGCGACCTCCGGCGCTACACCGAGTACCTGGCGGCGGCCGGTGTGCGCGCGGTGAAGGAGGTGGCCGAGTCCGACGTCGCCGGTTTCCTCGCCGCCTTGCGCCGTGGTGACGAGAACCACCCGCCCCTGTCGGCGACGTCGGCCGCGCGGGCGGTGGTCGCTGTCCGTGGGCTGCACAGGTTCGCTCTGCTGGACGGCCTGGTGCCCGACGACGTCGCGCACGAGGTGCGACCACCCACGCCGGCCCGCCGGCTCCCGAAGGCGGTACCGGTGGAGTCGGTGGTCGCGCTGATCGAGGCGGCCGGAGCTCTCGAGGGCCCCCGCGGCCTGCGCGACCGGGCGCTGCTCGAGGTCCTGTACGGCACCGGGGCGCGCATCTCCGAGGCCGTCGGCCTGGCGGTGGACGACCTGGACCGCGGGCAGGCCACCGTGCGCCTGTCGGGCAAGGGCGGCAAGGAGCGGGTCGTTCCCGTGGGCAGCTTCGCGCTGCGGGCCGTCGAGGAGTACCTCGTGCGGGCCCGCCCCGCCCTGGCCGCGAACAGCCGGGGCGGGGTCCGGGGCGGCGTGCTGTTCCTCAACGCACGCGGCGGCCCGCTGTCCCGTCAGAGCGCCTGGTCCATCCTGCGGACGGCGGCGGAGCGGGCCGGCCTCGCGCACGGTCCGCACGGCATGACGCTCTCCCCACACACCCTCCGGCACTGCTTCGCCACCCACCTGCTCGACGGCGGCGCCGACGTGCGGGTGGTCCAGGAGCTGCTGGGGCACGCCTCGGTCACGACGACGCAGGTGTACACGCTGGTCACCGTCGACCGGCTGCGCGAGGTCTACGCCACGAGCCATCCGCGCGCCCTGACCTGACAGCGCCCAGCCGAATACTTCAGCAGCAATTGTGCTTCGTTCGGCTTGAGCGGTCACTCAGGTTGGCATTCGTCGCCATGTCGACAGGTCGACGGCGCGCCGCCTTGGGAACGTTCCGTGGTCTCCCTACCGTCTGTGCCACCCGAGCGGACAGGACGGCTGGCCGCACCCGGACCACCGGGAACGGGCACGAGGTGGAGGCAACAGACCCATGGCGATCCGAGCGGACGCGGCTTCTGCCGTCGCGCGCCCGCGCGACACCGAACCCGAGATGGGCGCCGCTGCGTCGCGGCTGGACCCGGCGAAGGCACGCCAGCGCCGGCTGCCGAACCCCAAGCCCCTGACGCAGCACGGGCCGGCGCACATCATCGCGATGTGCAACCAGAAGGGCGGCGTCGGCAAGACCACGTCGACCATCAACCTGGGTGCCGCCCTGGTCGAGTTCGGCCGCAAGGTCCTGCTGCTCGACCTCGACCCCCAGGGAGCGCTGTCGGTCGGGCTGGGTGTGCCGGCACAAGCCATGGACCGGACGATCTACAACGCGCTCATGGAGCGGCAGACCAGCCTTCGCGACGTGCGGGTGCACACCGACATCCCGGGCCTGGACCTCGTGCCCAGCAACATCGACCTGTCAGCCGCCGAGGTGCAGCTGGTCAGCGAGGTGGCCCGGGAGCAGACGCTCCTGCGGATCCTCGCCGACATCCGGGACGAGTACGACTTCATCCTGATCGACTGCCAGCCGTCCCTGGGGCTGCTGACCGTCAACGCCCTGACCGCGGCTCAGGGCGTGATCATCCCGCTCGAGTGCGAGTTCTTCTCGCTGCGCGGCGTGGCCCTCCTCGTCGACACGATCGACAAGGTCAAGGAGCGGCTCAACCCGGCGCTGGAGATCAACGGGATCCTGGCCACGATGTACGACGCCCGGACCGTGCACTGCCGCGAGGTCTTCAGCCGGGTGGTCGAGGCCTTCGGCGAGACCGTGTTCCAGACCGTCATCACCCGCACGGTCCGCTTTCCGGAGACCACGGTCGCCGGGCAGCCGATCACCACGTGGGCCCCCACGTCCTCGGGCGCCTCGGCGTACCGCGACCTAGCCAAGGAGGTGCTGGCACTGTGATCGAGCTCGCGAGATCACGCGACGACGCAGCGACCCAGGTCCTGCTGCCGACGAGCGTCGGCGAGGCGGTGTCCGCATGACCCGCCGCCCCGTTCTGCCCGGAGCCTCGGAGCTCTTCCGCCGCACCGACACCGCGTCCGCCCCCGAGGTCACCGAGCTCCCGAGCATGCCGACGGCAGCGAGCTCGCCGGCGCTGCGCGGCACCGTCCGCCGGGCCGGTGAGCCGGCCGCGGAGGCCGGAATGCCGCTGACCCTCGTGCCCGGCGGCGCCGACGACCTCGCGGCCTTCCGCTCGGCTCCGGCCGTGCCGGCGCCCGCGCCGGTGCTGCAGCCGAAGGTGCCCACCCGTGGCCGGCCGGCGCGCGGCCGGGCGGAGCGCACCAAGCACGACGAGAAGATCACCGTGTACATCTCGGCCGACGAGCTCGTCGCCCTCGAGAGCGCCCGCCTGACCCTCCGCGCCCAGCACGGGCTGGCCGCCGACCGCGGCCGCATCGTCCGGGAGGCCATCTCGGTGCTGCTGGCCGACCTCACCGAGCGGGGGGAGGACTCCGTCCTCGTCCATCGGCTGCGAGGTCACTGAACCGCGCGCCTACGCTCACGATCCGTGGGCACCGACGCTGGAGCGGTTCCGGCGGCCGAACCGGCCGGCGGGGCCGCTCCCGCGCGTTTCACCGTCCGGCTGACCAACTTCGAGGGCCCGTTCGACCTGCTCCTGCAGCTGATCGGCAAGCACAAGCTCGACGTCACCGAGATCGCCCTGTCCCAGGTGACCGACGACTTCATCGCCCACCTGCGGGCGCTCGGCGACGAGCTGGACCTCGACCAGGCCAGCGAGTTCCTGGTCGTCGCCGCCACGCTGCTCGACCTCAAGGCGGCGCGGCTGCTGCCGGCCGCCGAGATCGACGACGAGGAGGACCTCAAGCTGCTGGAGGCCCGTGACCTGCTGTTCGCCCGCCTCCTGCAGTACAAGGCCTACAAGCAGGCGGCGGCGTTCCTGCGGGTGCGGGAGTCCGAGGCCGCGCTCCGGTACCCCCGGCAGGCCGCGCTCGAGCCCAGGTTCGCCGACCGGGTGCCGGAGGTCCTGCTGGACCTGACGCCGCAGCAGTTCGCCGCCCTGGCGTCACGGGTGCTCGCGCCCAAGGTGCCGGAGACGGTCAACGTCTCGCACCTGCACGCGCCGCCGGTGAGCGTCGCGGAGCAGCTGCTCCTGGTGCGCAACCACCTGATGCGCGCCGGCACGGCCAGCTTCCGCGCGCTGTCCGCCGACTGCCGCTCCGTGCAGGAGGTGGTGGCCCGGTTCCTCGCGCTCCTGGAGCTCTACCGCCAGCAGCGGGTCGTCTTCGAGCAGCTGACGCCGCTGGGGGAGCTGCACGTCCGGTGGACGGGGAACGCCGGGCAGGATCCCGGCACCGACGGCGCACCCGACAGGCCCCTCCTCGACGCCGACCCCGGACCCGACGCCGACCCCGACCTCGACCCCGACGAGGAGTACCGGTGACCGACGAACGCCGCGGCCCCGAGCGCGCGCCCATCTCGTGGGACGCGCTCGCCGCCGAGCTGGCCGCCACCCGTCAGCAGGCCGAGGCGCGCGGTGACGCCGACCCCGCCACCTGGGACGCCGTCGCCGCCGAACTGGCGTCCCGGGTGGCGGAGCGGCCGGTGAGCGAGGAGCCGGTGCCGGTGGTGCCGGCGGAGGACGAGTTGCCGCTCACGGTGCGGGAGCCGTCGCCGTCGCCGGAACCGGAGCCCGAGCCGCCGCAGCTGCTGGACCCGGAGGAACTGCGCGGCGGCCTGGAGGCGCTGCTGTTCGTCGTCGACGACCCGGTCGACGAGGAGACGCTCGCCACCGCCCTGCGCTGTTCCGGGCAGCAGGTGCGCGAGGGGCTGGCGACGCTCGCGGCGGCCTACGACGAGCGGTCGGCGGGCATCACGCTGCGCCGGGTGGGGGAGGGGTGGCGGCTCTACACCCGCGACGAGCACGCCCCCGTGGTGGAGCGCTACCTCGGCGAAGGGCAGCGCAGCCGCCTGACCCAGGCCGCGCTGGAGACGTTGGCCGTGATCGCCTACCGGCAGCCGGTCACCCGGGCGCGGATCTCGGCGATCCGCGGAGTCGGGGTCGACGGGGTGATGCGCACCCTGATCACCCGCGGGCTCGTCCAGGAGGTCGGCGCCGATCCCGACACCGGCGGTGGGCTCTACGGAACCACGCGGCTCTTCCTCGAGCGGCTCGGGCTGTCCGGTCTGCACGAGCTTCCCGAGCTGGCGCCGCTCCTGCCGGAGACCTCGACGGTCCTGGACGAGCACCCCGACGCCTGAGCCGTCGCGCCAGTCTCCGCAGGAACGCCGTCACGTCGGCGCCCAGCCGCAGCAGCCGGCCCGGTCCGTCGCCCTTCCGGCACGCCAGGCCGCCGGCGGTCGGCGGGCCTGGTTCCGGCCACCGCGGCTCAGCGGGATGCCGCGAGGACGAGGCGGTCCGCGTTCCCGTGGTGGAGCCGGTCCCGGAGGGTGGGAGACTGGGCGGTGATGAGCACAGCGACCCCGAACGACGAGGGCACCACCGCGGCCGGCGAGGGCTGGTCGGAGGACATGGAGCTTGCTCCAGACCACCCGGGCGACCGGCCGTCCGGCGCCTCCGGCGACGACCGGCAGGGGGAGCGGCTGCAGAAGGTGCTCGCCCGTGCCGGCGTGGCGTCGCGGCGGGTGGTCGAGGACATGATCGACGCCGGCCGGGTGAGCGTGAACGGCGCGCAGGTGCGCGTGCAGGGCATGCGCGTCGATGCCCAGACCGACAAGATCGCCGTCGACGGCGTCCGCCTGGAGATCCGCGACGACCGCGTGACCTACGCGATCAACAAGCCGTCCGGCGTGATCACCGCGATGAGCGACGACCGGGCGCGTCCCACGATCGGCGACATGGTGGGCGACCTCGCCCCCGGCCTGGTGCACGTGGGCCGCCTGGACCAGGACACCGAGGGGCTGCTGCTGGTCACCAACGACGGGGAGCTGGCCCACCGGCTGGCCCATCCGTCCTACGAGGTGCGCAAGACCTACCTCGCCCAGGTGTCGGGCTCGGTGCCCCGGGACATGGCCCGCCGGCTGCGGGCCGGGGTGGAGCTCGACGACGGCCCGGTCAAGGCGGACTCCTTCCGGGTGGTCGACACGCACGCCGGGCAGTCGGTGGTCGAGGTCGTCCTGCACGAGGGGCGCAAGCACATCGTGCGCCGGCTGCTCGCGCACGTCGGCCTGCCGGTCTCCCGGCTCACCCGCACGGCGATCGGTCCGGTGCAGCTGCAGCGGATGCGCAGCGGCGCCATCCGCAAGCTGTCCCGCGAGGAGGTCGGCGCCCTCGAAGAGCTCGTCGGCCTCTAGCCGGCCGGGTGGCGTGCCGAACGGGCCTGGCTGCAGGGGCCCGCGTCGAGCCTGCGAGGCGTGGGGCAGTGGCGATGTGCTGGAACGGCCTCGCTGCAGGGGCCCGCGTCGAGCCTGCGAGGCGTGGGGGGCAGCGAGGTCCTTCTAGACTCGGCGGGGCTCCGGCGAACCGGACGCCGTCGGGCACGAACGAGGAGTGTGCATGGCCGTCCGAGCCATCCGGGGCGCGACCCAGGTCGAGGCCGACGACCGCGAGCAGGTGCTCGAGGCCACCCGCGAGCTGGTGCAGACCGTCATCGACCGCAACGAGCTCACCTCCGAGGACTTCGTCAGCATCCTCTTCACGGCCACCCCTGACCTCGTCTCGGAGTTCCCGGCGCTGGCCGCGCGCGAGCTCGGCCTGGGCGACGTACCGCTGATGTGCGCCACCGAGATCGCGGTGCCGCACGCCCTGCCGCGGGTACTGCGGCTCATGGCGCACGTGGAGACGCCGAAGGTCCGTGCCGACATCCAGCACGTCTACCTCCGGGGCGCGGTCGCGCTGCGGCGGGACATCGCGCAGTGAACCAACACCGGCCGGCGAGTGACCGGGCGGGGAGAGCAGGACGTGAGCAGATGAGTTTCCGTGGCCAGGTGACCCTCGACGGACCGTCGGGCACCGGCAAGTCCAGCGTGGCGCGCGGCGTGGCCGCCCGCCTGGGCGCCGCCTATCTCGACACCGGTGCCATGTACCGCGCCGCGACCGTCGCGGTGCTCGACGCCGGCATCGACCCCACCGACGCCGACGCGGTGGCCCGGACCGTCGCCGGCGCCCGCATCGAGGTCGGCACCGACGCCGCCACCGAGACCGTGCGGGTGGACGACGTCGACGTCGCCGCTCGCATCCGGGGAGCCGAGGTGACCCGCGCCGTCTCCGCCGTCTCCGCAGTTCCCGCCGTCCGCCGTCAGCTGGTCGAGCAGCAGCGGTCGCTGGTCGCCGCGGCCGGCGCGGTGGTCGTCGAGGGGCGCGACATCGGCACCGTCGTCCTGCCCGAGGCGACCGTGAAGATCTACCTGACCGCCGCTCCCGAGGCCCGGGCGCAGCGCCGCGCCGGGCAGCTCGGCATCACCGAGCCGGCCGAGATCGCCGCGCTCGCCGCCGATCTGCGCCGCCGGGACGACTACGACAGCAGCCGGGCCGACAGTCCCCTGCGCCCGGCCGCAGACGCGATCGTCGTCGACAGCACCGACCTGGACCAGCAGGGCGTCGTGGACCGGGTGGTCGAGCTGGCCTCCTCCGCCGTGCCCGCGGGGGGGCGGGCATGAGCGAGGAGAGCACCGGCCCGCTGCCGGTGGTCGCGATCGTCGGCCGCCCGAACGTGGGCAAGTCGACGCTGGTCAACCGGTTCCTCGGCCGCCGTGCCGCCGTGGTCCAGGACGTCCCCGGCGTGACCCGGGACCGGATCGCCTACGAGGCGCTGTGGAACGGCAAGCGCTTCACCGTCGTCGACACCGGCGGCTGGGATCCGAAGGCCACCGGCATCGGCGCGTCGATCACCCGGCAGGCCGAGTACGCCATGAAGACCGCCGACGTCATCGTCTTCGTCGTCGACAGCCAGGTGGGCGCCACCGACACCGACCTCGCGGCCGCTCGGGTGCTGCGGCGCAGCGACCGCCCGGTGATCCTGGTGGCCAACAAGGTGGACGACGAGCGCAGCGAGGCCAATGCCGCGGAGCTGTGGTCGCTGGGCCTGGGAGAGCCGCAGCCGGTCAGCGCACTGCACGGCCGGGGCAGCGGTGACCTGCTGGACCTGATCCTCGGCGCGATGCCCGAGGCGCCGCGGGAGCAGCTGGAGGAGGGCGGACCCCGCCGGGTGGCGCTGGTCGGCCGGCCCAACGTCGGCAAGTCCAGCCTGCTCAACCGGGTGGCCAAGGACGAGCGCTCGGTCGTCGACTCGGTGGCCGGCACGACCGTCGACCCGGTCGACTCGATCGTCACCCTCGGCGGCGAGGAGTGGCGGTTCGTCGACACCGCCGGCCTGCGGCGCAAGGT
>DASPIH010000255.1:0-4860 GCA_035629195.1 Blastococcus sp.
CCCGGGCGCGCCCGCACGCAGCGCGGCGTCGGCGGCGTTCTGCGCGAGCTCCACGAGCAGCCGGTCTCGGTAGCCGCCGGTGAACAGGTCCTCCTCGGCGTTCGCGTCCTCCCGGAAGCGTGCCGGGGAGGCCGACCAGGCATCGAGCACCCGGCGCCTCAGGTCCTCGGTGCCGAAGGGGTCGGCGGGTGGAGCGGCCATGCGCCGGGACCCTAGGCCTCCGATGTGGCGGTCGCCGCACTCCACCGGGTGAGCGAGGGTTCGGCCGGGGGGCGAACGGGCACGGGGCGAGCAGGAACATTCCGGCGAGACCAGCCGGTGGGGAAGGCGGTGACAGTGGCGCTCTGGGAGTGCGCGCGCCCGCCGTATCCCTTCGTCGAGATCTGGTGCCAGGAGCTGACGGCGCTCGGCGAGCTGGCTGCGCTGCGGGCCCGCCTCCGGGCGTCGATGACCGGCAGCTCCACCGTGGACCACCCCGAGCGCGAGCACTGGTCCGAGCGGCTGGTCCTCATCGCCGACGAGCTCACCTCCAACGCGCTCCGGCACGGCGGCGCCCCGATCGCGGCGGTCCTCGGCCGCCGGGACGACGCCTGGCTGATCGCCGTCCGCGACTCGGCCGTCGACGTCGCCCCCATGCCGGCCCGGGGCCGCGACCCGGGGCTGGGCGGCTTCGGCCTCTACCTCGTGGCCGACCTGTCGACGGCGCACGGCTGGTACACCGAGCGCGGCACGAAGACCGCCTGGGCCGTCGTCGACGGCTCCCCGTCGGGCTGAACGGTCCGACCGGGCGGATTCAGCCGTGGGCCTGGGCGGCGGCGGCCTCCTGGGGATCCGTGGGGAGCGCCGTCCCCGGCGCCGGCGGGCGGTTGCGGCGGATCGAGATGGACGCGGCCGCGGCGAGGACGCACATCGCGCCGGCCACGTACCAGGCCAGGTCGTAGGAGCCGGTCACATCGCGGATGACCCCGCCGCCGAACGCCGCCACCGCTGATCCCACCTGGTGCGCAGCGAACACCCAGCCGAACACCACCGGCGCCCGGGCACCGAAGTGCTCCCGGCACAGCGCCAGCGTGGGCGGCACCGTGGCCACCCAGTCCAGCCCGTAGAACACGATGAACACGACCATGCTGGCCTGGACGTCCGTGCCGAACAGCTGCGGCAGCAGGAAGAGCGACAGCCCGCGCAGGCCGTAGTACGCCAGCAGCAGCACCCGGGGGTCGGCGCGGTCGGTGAGCCAGCCGGAGAAGATCGTGCCCGCGATGTCGAAGAGACCGACCACGGCGAGCAGCCCCGCGGCCGTCGTCACCGGCATGCCGTGGTCGTGGGCGGCCGGGATGAAGTGCGGCTGGACGAGGCCGTTGGTCGACACGCCGCAGATGAAGAACCCGACGGCCAGCAGCCAGAACGGCCGGCTGCGGGCGGCCTCGGTCAGCCCCCGGACCGCTGCCCGGGCCGCCCCCGTGCGCACCGGGTCGACGTCGTCGGCCGCCGTGCCGCCGTAGGGGACGACGCCGAGGTCCCGCGGGCGGTCGCGCAGCAGCCAGGCCACCAGCGGCAGGACGGCGAGCGCGGCAGCCGTCGTCCCGAGGGACGCCGCCCGCCAGCCCCACTCCGAGTCGATCCAGGCGACCAGCGGCAGGAAGACCAGCTGCCCGGCCGCTCCGCCGGCGGTGAGGATCCCCGAGACGAGGCCGCGCCGGGCCACGAACCAGCGGCCGCTCACCGTGGCCACCAGCGACAGCGCCATGGAGCCGGCGCCCAGACCGACCAGCACGCCCCAGAGCAGCATCAACTGCCAGCTCGCCGTCATGAAGACGGTCAGGCCGCTCCCCGCGGCGACGACGAGCAGCGCGCACATGACCACGCGACGGATGCCGAAGCGCTCCATCAGCGCGGCGGCGAAGGGTGCGGTCAGGCCGTAGAGCGCCATGTTGATGGCCACGGCGCCCGAGATGGTGGACACCGACCAGCCGAACTCGTCGCGGAGGGGGTCGATGAGCACGCCCGGGACGGCACGGAAGGCGGCCGCCCCGACCAGGGCCAGGAAGGTCACCGCTGCCACCCACCAGGCGGGGTGGATGCGGTACGTGCGGGTCTGGACGGCGTTCACGCAGGAAGCATGACGGACGGGGACCAGCGGAGCGACCGGCCCGACGGCCACCATGTGCAAGGATCCGGCCATGACCGCTCCACCGCGGCACGAGGTCGCCGTCCTCGCCCTGCCCGGGACGATGGCCTACGAGGTGGGGCTGCCCGACCAGTTCCTCGGCAGCGCGGCCGACGCCGGGGGCCGGAGGCTCTACCGCGTGCGGGTGGCGACCCTCGACGGGGGGCCGGTGCGCACCTCTGCGGGCTACTCGCTGCTCCCCGAGCACGACGCCTCGATCCTGGAGACGGCGGGCACCGTCGTCCTCCCCGGCATCCACGGCACCTCCGCCATGACCGACGGAACGCTGCCCGCCGGGCTGACCGACCTCCTCCGCCGGACGGCGCAGCGGGCACGGATGGTCTCCATCTGCACGGGCGCCTTCGTGCTGGCCGCCGCCGGCCTGCTCGACGGCCGGCCGGCCACCACCCACTGGGTGCACAGCGGTGCCTTCGGGCGGCTG
The DNA here is from genome assembly GCA_035629195.1 of Blastococcus sp. Classification (GTDB taxonomy): domain Bacteria; phylum Actinomycetota; class Actinomycetes; order Mycobacteriales; family Geodermatophilaceae; genus Blastococcus. Next base: position 2,610 of record DASPIH010000255.1, read on the forward strand.
TTCCCCTCGGTGCGGCTGGACCCCGACGTCCTGTTCGTCGACGACGGCGACGTCCTGACCTCGGCGGGCAACGCCGCCGGGATCGACCTGCTCCTCCACCTGGTCCGCCGCGACCACGGCAGCCAGGTCGCCAGCCGGGTGGCCCGGCGCAGCGTGGTCGCGCCGTGGCGGGAGGGCGGCCAGTCGCAGTTCATCGAGCGACCCGTGCCCGAGCCCGGCGACACGGGAACGGCGGCCACCCGGGCCTGGGCGCTGGAACGGCTCGCCGACCCGCTTGCCCTGGCCGACCTCGCCGCCCACGCACGGATGAGCGTGCGCTCCTTCACGCGGCGCTTCCGCGAGGAGACCGGGATCTCGGCCGGCCGCTGGCTGGTCCAGCAGCGCGTCGCCCGCGCCCGGCAGCTGCTGGAGTCGACCGACATCCCGGTGGAGCGGGTGGCGGTCGAGGCCGGCTTCGGCACCACCGCCTCGCTGAGGCAGCACCTGCACGCCGCGATCGGCGTCGCTCCGCTGGCCTACCGGCGCACGTACCGGGGCGCGCTCCCTCACCCGATGTGACCTGTTACTCCCCCACGGTGGAAGCAGGCGGACGCCGCGTCTGGTTGAGTGGGGTGTACCGGCGCCGCCCTCGCTCAACCGGAGCGGCAGGAATCGACGTCGGGCCGCGGCAGCGCCACCTCGGTGCGCCCGGCTGACCGACATCTCGCCGCCAGATGCGAGCCCGCCCTGCTCCGCAGGTGCGCCGGCGCTCGCGCTCGCCGGGTTCGTCGTGCGGCCACCTGAGCGTCGAAGGGCTCCAGTGACCTCCAGCACCAACTCCCCCGCCTCCTCCGAGGCCCCCCGTCGCCGTCGGGGCGGCCGCGGTCGCGGCTCCCGCCCCGCCGGCGAGCAGCAGGCCCAGCACCAGGACCGCCCGGCCTCCGCCGCCGTGCCGGCCCGGGTCCCCGCCCCGGTCGTGGTGCCGGTCGGCGCCGACGCCACCGTGCTGCCGACCGACACCACCTTCGCCGCTCTCGGCGTTCCCGCGCCGCTGGTCGAGGTGCTCACGACCAGCGGCATCACCGCGCCGTTCCCGATCCAGGTCGCCACGCTGCCCGACAGCCTCGGCGGCCGGGACGTCCTCGGCCGTGGCCGCACCGGCTCCGGCAAGACGCTGGCCTTCAGCATCCCGCTGGTGGCCCGGCTGGCCACCTCTCCCAGCAAGCGGCAGGCCAAGCGGCCCCGCTCGCTGATCCTGGTCCCGACCCGCGAGCTGGCCAACCAGGTCGCCGCCGTCGTCGACCCGATGGCCCGCGCCCTCGGCATGTCGACGACGACGATCTTCGGTGGCGTCGGCCAGAACCCGCAGGTGCAGGCTCTGGCGAAGGGCGTCGACGTGGTCATCGCCTGCCCCGGCCGGCTCGAGGACCTCATCGGCCAGGGCCACTGCGACCTCGGCGCCGTCGAGATCACGATCCTCGACGAGGCCGACCACATGGCCGACCTCGGCTTCCTGCCCGGCGTGAAGTGGATCATGGACCGGACGCCGAAGACCGGCCAGCGGCTGCTGTTCTCGGCCACGCTGGACAACGGCGTCGACGTGCTGGTCAAGCGCTACCTGAGCAACCCCGTCACGCACTCGGTCGATCCGGCCGTCGCCCCGGTCAGCACCATGACCCACCACGTCTTCCGCATCGACGCCGCCGACAAGACCCAGATCGTCCAGGAGCTGGCCTCCGGGCTGGGCCGCAGCGTGCTGTTCACCCGGACCAAGCACCAGGCCAAGAAGCTGGCCAAGCAGCTCACCGCGGCGGGCGTGCCCGCCGTCGACCTGCACGGCAACCTGAGCCAGAACGCCCGGGAGCGCAACCTCGAGGCGTTCACCAGCGGCACCAGCCGGGTGCTGTGCGCCACCGACATCGCCGCGCGCGGCATCCACGTCGACGACGTCGCCCTCGTCGTGCACGTCGACCCGCCGGCCGAGCACAAGGCCTACCTGCACCGCTCGGGCCGCACCGCCCGCGCCGGCGCCGAGGGCGCCGTCGTCACCATCGCCACCCCCGACCAGGCCGGCGAGGTCCGCACGCTGGCCCGGCTGGCCGGCATCACCCCCGAGGTGTCGGCGATCAAGCCCGGCGCCCGGGAGATCGTCGCGCTGACCGGGCCGGCCGCTCCCTACGTGGAGCCGGCTCCCGTGGTGGAGCAGCCGCAGCAGCAGGGCGGTGGCGGCGGTCGCCGTCGCAGCGGCGGCGGCTCGGGGCGCGGCTCGGCC
>DASPIH010000256.1:0-4736 GCA_035629195.1 Blastococcus sp.
CCGTGCCTGGGAGCAGGAGACCTGCACCCGGTCGGTGCCCGGCACCCGGGCGCCCGACGGTTGGGTGCCCTTCCTGCGTCGCAACGCGGAACTGGCCGCCCGGCTCGCATCGCTGCCCGTGAGCTGAGTGCTCTCCGGCGAGGAGCTGGCCCGTCGCATTCGGGCGCCGTCGACCGACGTGGCGCGGGGAGGTCCGACGATGCCCCTGGCGTCGCCGTACGCGGCCGTAGCCTGACCGGCAAGCGTGCCGTTCAGATCACCCGCTTCGGCGGTCCCGAGGTCCTGGACGTCGTCGACATCTCGGAGCCGGTGGCAGCACCGGGCCAGCAGCTCGACGAGGTGTCCACGGCCGGCGTGAACGTCGCCGACACCCACCACCTCCTGTCCTGAGAGGTAGATCGGCACGGACGTCATGCCCGGACTCGTCATCGCGCGGGGCTGTGGCCCTGTGCAGGGTGCACGTCCTGGGGGGCGGTGAGCGTGATGGTGGCGCCTGCGTCCTCGGGCGGAGACGACGTGGCCGTGGGTGGGCGATGGGACCGGTGCCGGGACGTCGATCCCGGGGACCGGGGCGATGCACTCGCGCGGGTGTGGGGTTCAGTCGCCACAGCCGGTAGGTCCACGGCAGGTCGTAGAGCAGCACGTAGGCCGTGTACGGGGCCAGCGCGTTGCGCGAGCGTGCGTCCCCCGCGACCGACCGCTGGAGCGCCACAAGCGGGACCGTGAAGGCGCACAGGCCGACGAAGCCGGCACGAGCGCTCCGCCGGCCGAAGAAGACCCCGTTCCAGGCCTCGTTGCCGGCGAGCACCGCCAGGCTCCATGCCGCGCTCCGGGCGTCGCGACGGTCGAGACTGCGTGCCAGCACGTAGCCGACGACCCCGTAGTACACCGCTCCGACGCCCAGGAAGGCGGGTAACGGCAACTGCCAGCGCGGCGCGGTGAGGCCACGGAACCAGGTCATCGCCGGCTTCCCGATGAAGGCGTTCCCCGCGACGGCGGCCCCGCCCACCCAGGCGCTCGCCCGGAGCACGGACCGCCGCTTCATGCCGTGCTCGTCCCCGTGTCGCCGCCGGCGACAGCACCGGTACGCGTGGGCTCCTCCGCCCGCCTCTTGAGCGCCTCGTTCATCGCCACGAAGGCGGGCAGGGTGCTCCGGTCCAGCGACGCGGCCACGAACGGGACGAGGATCCCCCGGAAGGTCTCCGAGTGGACCAGCCGGGTGCCGCCGGGCTGCGGCTGCAGCTCGAACGTGTGCTCGGCGTCCATCAGCCCGGGCAGGCCCAGCCTGCCGCGCCACCGCAGCTCGCGGCCGGCGGCGACCTCGACGAGCCGGGGGCGCAGGGTCATCGTCCGGCCGCCGACCGGCTGCATCCTCAGCGTCAGCCGGCGGCCCCGGCCTACCACCCCCTCCGCCCGCACGATGAACGGATTCCACTCCTGGTAGGCGGCGAGGTCGGTCAGCACATCCCACACCCGCTCGGGCGTCGCTCCGATGTCGACGTGGGCGGACAGTCGCTTGGACATGGCGTTCTCCTTCGAGGGTGGGGGTGTTGCGGGACGGGACGGGGGACGGCCGATCGAGCGCCAGGTGCTCGCGCAGGAACGCGGCCTGCGCGGCCAGCGCCCGGTGTCGCCGGGCCCGCGCCGAGCACCGGGTAGGCGTGCAGGGCGCCGGCCCCTCGAGGAAGTCGACGGTGACGCCTGCGGCTGACCAGCCGGTAGAGCACCGTGCCGGTCACGGTCGCCCCGCCAGGACGGGCTCGGCACCCACCCGGGGAGCGCGAGGCCGGCCACCCAGCCCGCCGCGCGTGGCGGCCAGCACCACCAGGCCCAGCGCCGCGCTGGCCACCAGGTGCACGGGGCCCACCCCGTCGTCCAGGTAGAGCCGGGGCAGCAGGCCGGGACCCCCGAACCCGCTGCCGTCGGTCGTCGCGTTCCCGGCCGCGTGCACCAGGCCGACGACGAGCAGGCTGCCGGTCCGGTTGGCGACCCAGCCCTGCAGGAACCGGAACGGGATCGCCGTCGCGGTGACGAACAGCAGGACCACCGTGCCGCCGAGCCAGCCGTTACCGGCCGCCAGGGGAGCGTGCTGCAGCGCGAACAGCGGTCCGGTGATCAGCGCGGCCCGCACCGGCCCGCGCCGGTCCTGCAGGCGGGTCTGGAGGAACCCCGTCCAGGCGACCTCCTCCGCCCAGTTGGTCGTGAGGAACCCGAGGAGCACCTGGACCAGCAGTCCGGAGACCAGCGCCGAGGCGAGCACCCGGCCGGTCCCCTCCGGCGGCCCGAGCAGGGCCACGGCCACCGCCGTGGTCGCCACCGGGACGACGACCAGTGCCAGGCCGTACCAGCGCAGCGGCACACGCACCCGGACCGCGCGCCGCCACAGCGCCCTGACCCCTGCCCGCCCCTCGACGACGCGGGTGATGACGACCGCCGGCAGCAGCAGGCCGAGCAGGTTGGCCGCGACGACGAACGGAGCCGTGGGCAGGTCCACGTCGTACCAGGCGTGCCCGAGGACGGGCTGGAAGGCGATCGCCTGCCCGACGGGGAAGGACCAGGCCAGGAAGCTCGCGACGGGGTGCCGGCGGATGATCCCGGCCAGCCGGCGCCCCGGCGCGACGGGCGCACTCACCGTGGACTCCGGGCCGCGGCGGGCACCGCGTGCGCCGGGAAGGCCACGTGCTCGTTGCGGATCCCGATGGCCATGAAGCGGGAGAACAGCCGCAGCAGCGGTGGCACCCGCGACATGATGCGCAGCGGCACGGGGACGCCACGCGGCGGAACCGGGTCCGCCGCGGCGCCGAACATCTGCCGCTGGACGCCGCGCTGCACCAGCTGGGTGACCCGCGTGGGCAGGTCGCGGCGGCGCTGCACCCGCCGAAGGTCCCGCGGTGTCACGGCACCTCTGCGCAGAGGGAGGACCAGGGCGTTGGCGGCGGCCACCGCGTCCTGGACGGCGAGGTTGATCCCGACCCCCGCGACCGGGGACATGGCATGGGCGGCGTCACCGATGCACAGCAGCCCCGGCCGGTACCAGCGGCGCAGCCGGTTGACCCGGACTTCCAGGAAGCCGGTGTCGTCCCAGTTGCGGAGGGCACCCTCGAGCCGGTCGGCCAGGAAGGGCATGGCGCGCGCCAGGTCCGCCCGGAGCGCCTCGATGCCCGCCGCCCGGAGCGACGCGACCGTGCCCTTCGGCATGGTGTAGGCGCCCTGCCAGTAACTGCCCCGGTCGATCATCGGCAGCAACCGACCGGGAACGAGCCGCGCGAAGGACGCTCCCGGATCGCCCGGACCTTTGGGCAGGCGGTACCAGAGCACGTCCATCGGGGCGCCGAATTCGACCGGGGACATGCCCGCCGCCCGCCGCACCGCGGAGGAACGCCCATCCGCGGCGACCGTGAGCAGCGCCCGCAGCTCCGACTCGGAGCCGTCACCGTCCGTTCGCCGGTAGCGGACCCCGGTCACCGTGCCGTCCTCCTCCACGAGCCCCACCACCTCCACCTGCCGGTGCAGGGTGAAGGAGGAGGACCGCGCGGCCTCGGTGGTGAGGAAGTCCAGCAACTCGTACTGGGGCACCATCGACAGGCACTGGAAGCGACCCGGGAGCCGGGTGAAGTCGCCGAGCGTGACGAACCCGTCGTCGGTCATCAGCGTGATGCTGGTCGTGCGCTGCTGCGGCAGCTCCTCGAACCCCTCCAGCAGGTCGAGCTCCGCGAGCACCTGCATCGTCGAGGCGTGGACCGTGTCGCCGCGGAAGTCACGCAAGAAGTCCGCGTGCTTCTCGAGGACGACGACGTCGATGCCGGCGCGGGCGAGGAGGAGTCCGAGCACCGCCCCGGCCGGGCCGCACCCGGCGATGCAGACGGTCGTCGTCGCCGGGAGATCCCGGGTGGTGGTCATGGCGTCGTCCTTCCAGAGGGGGGTGGAGCGAGGCGGGCGATCACGAGGAACTCGACGACAGGACGGGCGGGGCCGACGGCTCCTCCGCCAGCTGTGGCCGGCGCGCTCGGTACCGCCGCATCCCCCAGAGGACGGCGACGTCGCAGATCAGCAGCCCGACGAGCCCGGGCACGGTCATCGCCCATCCGGTGCCGTCGCCGACGACGACGCCCCACAGCAGCTTCCCGCCGGCCATGGCGTTCAGGAGCACCACGCCCCAGACCACTGACCGCCGCCAGAAGGCCAGGCAGTAGGCGGTCAGTGCCAGCGGGGCGAGCGCCGCTTGCGCGAACTTCTCCAGGTCCCAGGTCCCGGTGATCCACTCCCGCTCGAAGTCGAGGAACTCCAGGATCTGCGGATCCGGCTGGGCGGGCGCCGGGAACCAGAAGATGCTGGTGGCCAGCGCGACGAGGGTGCCGGCGATGCCCCGGCCGCTGCGCCGGTGGGCGAACCAGGCCAGCGGGATCAGGAAGAGCGGCCTGATGTACCAGCTCAGCGGGTTGGCGTGGCGGTCGAAGGCCCAGTCGCCGAAGTCGGCGAGGAGCTGCGCGATGTCCATGACGGTCTCCTAGAAGTGGGGGGGTGCGGGAGCGCGGGAACCGGACCGCGGTGCCGTCGAGGCGGCGGCCGGTAGCCGGAAGGTCAGGACCACCAGCGCGACGGCGGCCAGGCTGACGGCGGCGAGCGAGATCGACTGCAGGACCTGGTCGGTGACGTTCGGCAGCTCCGACACGTGCGCCTGGTGGTAGAGCTGGTGCGGCAGATTCGTCACGACGACGGCCAGGCCGACGGCGCGG
>DASPIH010000257.1:0-2149 GCA_035629195.1 Blastococcus sp.
GCCGGGCGCCCGCCGCCGGTTCGGGCACGCAGCCGGCGGGTGGTGTCGGGCAGCCGCTCCCACGGCAGGATCGACAGGATCGCGACGCAGTGCGGCAGGAAGATGATCGCCACGCTGGCGTAGACGGCCAGGTGGAAACCGAGCAGGAAGAGCACCAGCGCCACCCGCGCGCGGGCCGACCAGACGAGCAGCATGAGCGGTGCGGCGAACTCCAGCGCCAGCATCGCCCACTGGGCGCCCACCAGCAGGCCGGGCGTCTCGAGGAGCCAGTCCGACAGCGCGGTCCCGCGCCGCACGATCGCCCGGGCCAGCGTGGAGCCGGTGGCCCAATCCCAGCCCCCGAAGCGCATCTTGGCCCAGGCGGCCAGGAAGTAGGTGAGCATGACGGTGACGAAGACCGCCGCCATGGCCCAGCCGGCCGCCTCGGACGAGCGCTTGTCGCGCCACCGCACGCGGCCGATGGTGGGCAGCACCGCCAGCGCGACGAGGTAGGCGATCCGGTCGTGGTCCACCTTCCCGTAGCTCATCGCGATGACCATCCACTCGAAGTAGAGGAGGAACACCGCGGTGCCGAGCAGGCGGGGGGCCCGGCCGGTCGCGGCCGCCAGGGCGGCCAGGACGAGGGCCCACTGCACGACGACCACCACCGTCGGGGTGGGCGTCGGCAGCGGCAGTAGTCGGCCGATGGTCAGCGGCGCGTACCACTCGGTCGGGACGTCGGCGTGCGCCCGCACCCACGCCGTGGTCAGGAAGACGTCGACCGGCACGAACAGGTAGGCGATGGTGCGGAACACCGCGACCCGCGCCAGCGGGACGGGCCGGAACCACCAGTCCCACCCCGCCCGGCGGGTCGCGGACGACGGCACGGCGGCGGTCGGGCCGGGCCCGGGGGAGGCAGTCGTGCTCACGGGGTCCCCTCCTGGCCGGTCGTCACGGCGTGGTCGACGAGCACGCTCTCGGTGACCTCACCGGTGCGCCGTCCGTCGTCGAGCGCGTGGCGGCGCTGCACCACCCGCACCGCCACCAGCGGCTCGGCGTCGGGGTGGCCGGCGGCGTAGGACCCGGCCAGCAACCCGAGCAGTTGCGGCTCCTCGACGAGGCGGGGCAGTTGCCCCTCGAACTCCGCCCGGCGCAGGCCCACCTCGCCACCGGAGAGCCGCACCTCGTCGCCGTCGGCGGTCACGCCCACCACGCTGGTGGAGACCACCGGCCGGTCGGGGTCGGCACGCGTCGAGTACATCCGGAACGGGCCGAACGGGAACTCGGAGTCGTTGCCCCACAGGGTGCCGCCGAGCAGCAGCGCGAGCACCACGGCGGTGGCGGCGAGCCGCACCCGCCGGCCCGAGGGGGAGAGCGTCAGGACACCGGTCTCCCCGGTGTCCGGAACGGGGGGAGCCGGTACCACGGGCGCATCGTAGGATCGGCGGCCGTCCAGGTGGGTCACCGACGCGTGGTGGGCAACTGGCCCGCCGGACGTGGTGGGCCCGCGCCTGCGACCCCTCCGGTGCCCCGCTGTCAGCGTCGACATCGGGAGGCAGCAGGTGCAGTTCGGTCGGTACTACGAGGAGTTCGAGGTCGGTGCGGTCTACAAGCACTGGCCGGGCAAGACCGTCACCGAGTACGACGACCACCTGTTCTGCCTGATCACGATGAACCACCACCCGCTGCACCTGGACAGCCACTACGCGGCGGAGACCACCGACTTCGGCAGGAACGTCGTCGTCGGCAACTACGTCTACTCGCTGCTGCTCGGCATGAGCGTCCCGGACGTGTCGGGCAAGGCCATCGCCAACCTGGAGATCGAGTCGCTGCGGCACGTGGCGCCGACCTTCCACGGCGACACCGTCTACGGGGAGACGACGGTGCTGGACAAGACCGAGTCGAGGTCGAAGGACGACCGCGGCGTCGTGCACGTCGAGACGATCGGCTACAAGCAGGACGGCACGGTGGTCTGCACCTTCCGGCGCAAGGTGATGGTGCCCAAGCGCTCCTACGGCGACGCGCGCGGCGGCGAGCAGCCCGGCCGGCCGGTGCCGGAAGCCTGATCCGCTGAGGATTCACCGGCTCCGGCGAGTCCGGCGAGCCACAAGGGTGCCTGGTTACGCTGGGTCAGCGATCGTTCTCACATTGCGGTTGCTGTGCGTCAGCG
>DASPIH010000258.1:0-23370 GCA_035629195.1 Blastococcus sp.
TGGGACCCCGGGAACACCTTCCGCGTCAACGTCAACGTCACGCCGGCCGGTGCCGTGGATCCGACCGGCCGACCTGGCAGCAGCCCGCTGCCGCGGTACGAGCGTTCACGCGTCTGACCGCTGGTAGCGCCCCCGCGCCGACGTCGGCGAGACACCGCCCGGACAGCCGCGGCGCCGACGAGGGCGGTGGCGGCCGTCCGGAAGCTCGGAAGCATCGGGGCGGGTTTCGGCTGCACCGCCCGGGGACTGGCGTGGCACCCGGTGCGGAGGCGCCGCGGGACGCCTGGTCCCCGGGGGCGGAGCACAGCTCCACCCCCGGTCCGGACCGGCGCTCGCGGGCACACCGTCTTCGGCAGCCGCACCGGTGGCGGTCAGCGGGTCGGGAGCAGTGCCCGGAGCCCCCGCAGGGGACGCGAAGCCGGAACCGCTTCACGGAGGGCCGCGGCGGCTCGCAGCACACCGTGCGGGTCGTACGCCGCCGAGATCCGCCGCAGCCTCTGCAGCACCGCCGGGTCGTAGGTCCGCTGCATCCACGCCGCGTCGTCGCGAGGCGCGAAGTTCGGCAGCCCTCCGGGCGACGTCCACTCATCCATCGCTTGCAGCAGCGCGGTGCCATGGGCGGTGACCGCCGCAACCAGCGGCGGCACGGCCAGCCCGATGACCATCAGGCTGAAGGCGGCGTCGCGGTGGCAGAACGCGCTCGGCACCCGCGCCGTGCCCGACATCGCCCCGCCGAGCTGGCGCAGCTCCACCATGACCTGCGGGCAGTTCGCCCCGGGCCCCGCGAGGTCCAACAGCCGGTCCACGGCAGCTGCTGGAAGCGCGGCGAGAAGCGCGTGCTCCTCGTGGGTGGGCATCGGGTCGACGGGGTCGGCGTGGATGGCGCCGAGGGCGGCGTACGGCATCGGGGCCACGGTGTCGACGATCGGTGTGGCGACCGACCGGACGGGCGCGAGAACCTCCTCGCCGCGGGCCACCGTGCCGGTCCAGGCGAACCGCACCGCCACGGTGAGCCTGCCGGCCAGCGGCGGCGGGACGCTCGGCAGTTGCGGCAAGCGGAGCAGCGCCACCGACGTCGTCGCCTCCCGGGGCAGGCCGGCGCACCACGAGGCCCAGCACTGCAGCACGGCCGAGGCGTCGGCGCCGTCGAAGTAGACGGCGCCCCCGTAGAGGTCCCGGACCGGCAGCAGGTCGAACTCGACGGCGGTCACGATGCCGAGGGCACCCTTGCCGCCGCGCAGGCCCCAGAACAGATCGGGGTGCTCGGTCGGGGTGGCCCGGCGCAGCTCGCCGTCACCGGTGACGACCTCGAAGGCCCGTACGCGGTCGGAGGCGAGCCCGTGGGTGCGGGCCAGCGGGCCGACCCCGCCTCCGGTGGTGTAACCGACGACGCCGACGTCCGGAGCCGAGCCGGCGAGCCCGGCCAGCCCGTGCGGCGCGCATGCCTGGAGGACCTGCTCCCACTTCACGCCCGCCTCGGCGCGGGCCCAGGCGCCCTCGGGGTGCACGGTGAGGCCGGTCATCGCCCGGGTGCTGACCAGGAGAGCGCCCTCGAGCGTCGCGGTGACGCCGTGGCCGGTGGCCTGGACGGCGACGGGGACCCGGTGCCGCTGGCCGAAGCGGACGGCCGTGCGGACGTCGGCGGCCGTGCGCGCCTCGACCACGGCGAGGGGGTGGACGGGGACGGCCACGTTCCACGGGGTGACCGCGGCGGCATAGGCCTCGGTTCCCGGCAGGTGCAGGGCCGGCATCACCCGGGAGAGGTCGTGCAGGGCCTGCCCGACATCGGTGCGGACAGCCGTCTGGCCGGGGAGCGTGGGATGCGACGTGGTGCGGGACATGACCGTTCCTTCGCGGATGAGCCGGTGATCCGGCAGGTGCGGGTGACGGGAACGACCTTGGTCGGGCACCCTTGCTCCCGGCTTGGCGTCGCCGGAGGACCGGTGGGCGAGGTTGCGCCAAGGATTCGCCAAGGTCGGGTGGTGTCGCTCGGCCTCGACCACCCGGGAGATGTGGATGTCGCTGGCCTACCGGCTGCTGGGCCCTCTGGAGGCGCACGCGGACCACGGACCGGTCGACCTCGGCGCCCCCAAGCAGCGCATCGTGCTGGCCTGCCTGCTGCTCGAGCGCAACCGCGTCGTCCCCGCCGACCGGCTGACCTCCGTCGTCTGGGGCGAGGATCCGCCTCCCAGTTCGATGTCGAGCCTGCAGGTCTACATCTCGAACCTGCGCAGGGTGCTCCGCGACCCGACGACCGGCGTCGCCCCGCTGCGCCGGCAGGCCCCGGGCTACGTGCTGCACACCGAGGGGGCACAGGTGGACCTGGACGTCTTCGCGCGGCTGGCCGCCGGGGCTCGCACCGAGGTGGCCGCCGGCGCCTGGGAGCGGGCGCGGGTGCTCGCCGACGAGGGAGCCGGGCTCTGGCGCGGGCCGCTGCTGTCCGACCTCGGCCTCCCTGCCTGGCTGCACCCCGAGGCGCGGGCCTGGGACGACCAGCGTCTGGACCTCGGCTGCCTCCACGTGACCGCCCTGCTCGGCGCCGGGCACGTGAGCGAGGCGCTCGCCCGGGCGCGCTCGCTGGCGGCCGAGGACCCCTTCCGTGACGACGTGTGCCGGCTGCTGCTGTTGGCGCTCCACCGGTGCGGCCGGACCGCCGAGGCACTCGAGACCTACACCGCCTACGCCGAGCGGCTGGCCGACGAGCTGGGCATCGACCCGTCCCCGGACCTCCGTTCGACCCAGCTCGCGCTGCTGCGCCAGGAGACGTGGGCGTCCCGGTGGCCGCTGCCGGCGACCGCCGGGCCGGCTCCCGCATCGACGCGACCGGCCTCGGTCTCACCGCCCCCGGCCCCCGACGAGCCGGCCCCGGTCGAGACGCCGGTCCCCCGTGGCGGCGACCTGGTCGGCCGGGAGCCGCAACTGAGGACCGCCGCGCGCCTCGTGGACGACGTGCTGGCCGGTCGCCCCCGGTGGCTGGTCCTCACCGGCCCGGCCGGCATCGGCAAGACGCGCCTCGCCGAGGAGGTGCTCGCGCGCGTGGAGCACTCCGGCGGCCGCACGGTCCGGGGCCGCTGCCTGGAGGAGGAGGGCTCTCCCGCGTGGTGGCCACTGCGCCAGGTGATCCGCGATCTCGGCGCCGACCCCGACGTCGTGCTGCGGGCGCCCGCGGACGCGGAGGCCGACAGTGCTCGCTTCGCGGTCTACGACCGGGTGCGGGCGCTCCTGCTCGAGGCGGCCGCCGACCGTCCGCTCGCCGTCCTCGTCGACGACCTCCAGTGGTCCGACGCCACGTCCCTCTCCTGCCTGGCCTCGCTCGCCACGAGCCTGAGGACGGGGCGAGTCCTGGTGGTCGTGACCGTGCGTGACGTGGAGGGTGGCGCCGACGTGCGCCGCACGGCCGCCGCGCTGCTGCGCGGCGAGGGCGCGCGCCAGGTCGTCGTACCCCCGTTGTCGGCTGACGACGTCGCGGCGCTCGCCGGTCAGGTGGCCGGTGAGCGGCTCCCCCACCACGAAGCGGTCGGCCTGGCCGAGCGCACAGGCGGTAATGCGCTGTTCGTGTGCGAGTACGCCCGGTTGTCGCCGGACGAGCGGGCCGACGGCGAGGTGCCGCTGGCCGTCCGCGCGGTGCTCGGCCGGCGCCTGGAGTCGCTCGACGCGGCCGCGCTGCAGGTCCTGCGGGCCGCCGCGGTGGTCGGCGACGGGGTCGACATCGACCTGCTCTCCCGGGTGACGCGGCTCGACCGCGAGGACCTCGTCGACCTGCTCGACGATGCCGCCGACGCGCACATCATCGCGGCGCGGCCGGGGTCCGGCTACGTCTTCTCCCACGCACTGCTACGGGAGGAGGTCCTGGCAGGCATCTCACCGGTGCGTACCCAGCGTCTGCACGCGGCGGTCGCCGCAGCGCTGGAGACGGCCGGCGGCGAGCGGCTGACTCGTCGCGCGCAGCACCTCCTGGCGGCCGGCCCGCTCGCCGATGCCCGCGAGCTGCTGGAGGCGTGCCGGGCCGCGGCACTGCAGGCCGAGGAGCGCTGGTCCTCCGAGACCGCCGTCGACTGGTGGCGCAGCGCCCGCGAGGCGCTCGACCGGTTGCCGGAGAGCGAGCAGGACCCGCAGGAGCGCGACGACCTGCTGGTGTTCGAGGTCGAGGCGCTGGCTCGGGCCGGCCGGGGGCAGACGCTGCTCGACGTGGTGGATGCGGGCATCCTCGACGCGCAGCGGACCGGCCGGACGGCGAGTGCCGGGCGGCTCGCCGCTTCGCTCGTCCGGGCAGCCGGCACCTGGCCGTGGGTCACGTTCGGCCAGGATCCCGGTCCGGTCCTCACCCGGCTGTCCGGCCTGACGCCGTTCGTGGCGCACGACCCGGCGGCGCGGGCCCGCGTGCTGGCGGCGCAGGCGGTGGGTCACTGCTACGACGACGAACCGGGCGTGCCGGAGAACTTCAGCACCCTCGCCCTGGAGCTCGCCGAGTCGACGGGCGACCCGGAGGTGCTGGCCGACGCCCTGCTGGGACGGGTGCTGACCTACGTCGGCGTCGCATCCCACGCGCATGAGTGCGAAGAGCTGCTCGCGCGGCTGACCGCGCTCCCCCGTGCCCGCGGCGAGGTCGACGCGGTGACCGCGCACAGCGTCATGACGATGTCGCGCATCCTCTCCGGCGACGTCGTCGGCGCGCAGGAGCACCTGCGGCTCGGTGTGGCCGGCGCCGACCTGCTCCGGCTGCCGACCGTCCGGGTCCAGCTGCGCCTGATGGAGGTGGGCCTGGTCCAGTGGCGGCAGGGTCCGCAGGCGGCGCTGGCCAAGGTGGCCGAAGCGGTGGCGGCCTGGAAGCGCATCGAGCTCTACGAGGCCGGCTTCGCCGAGGTGACCACCCTGCTGCTGGCGTGGGACTCCGGGACCCTGGCTGACCAGCCGGAGTCAGAGGGCCCCGACTTCGAGCCGGTCGTCTGGGCCGCCGCGCGGGCCGCGGCACGCGGCCACCGCGCCAGGGCCGCCGCGCTGGTCGACGAGCGCCTCGCCCAGCGTGGACCGGTCCTCTGGCACACGCTGGCTCATGAGACGGTGCTGGCGCACCTGGTTGCCGACCTCGAGCTGACCAGGCACGTCGAGGACCTGCTCGCCCGGCTCGGCCCGCACGCCGGTCGACTGGCGGGGCTGGGTCAGGGCCCGATCGCCGGTCCGGTCGACCTGGCGCTCGCCCGGCTGCACCAGCTGGCGGGCGACCGGGATGCCGCCCTGACGCTGGCGGTATCGGCGCGGAACCTCGCCGAGCGGAACGGCGGGGCGCGGTGGGCCGAGCGGTGCGAGGCGCTCGTGGAGGAGCTGGCGGCCTGGGGAGAGTAGGTGTCGGGGGTTCGCTGGGCCGGGATCGCCGCGACCTCGGTGTCGTCGACGCGACCGCCGGCTGCGTCCGGTCCTCACGCCACGGCGACCACCGGCATGCCGTCGCGCCCATGACGCCGGTCCGCGCTCAACCGCCGACTCTCCGCAGGCGCGGCAGGATCTCCTCGCCGTACAGGCGCAGAAATCGTTCCTGGTCCGGCCCGGGGGCATGGAAGACCAGGTGGGTGAAGCCGAGCTCGGCGTAGCGCAGGATCGAGGCGACGTGCTCCTCCGGGTCGTCGGAGACGATGAACCGGCTGGCGGCGCGCTCGATCGGCAGCGCATCGGCGAGGCGCTGCATCTCCAGCGGGTCCTCGACGCCGGTCTTCTCCTCGGCGGACAGTGCCAGCGCACCCCAGAACCGGCAGTCCTCCAGGGCCTGCCGGCGATCGGGATCGAAGGAGACCTTCACCTCGATCTGCAGCTCGACGTCGGACATCGACCGGCCGGACTGCTCCACGCCCTCTCGCACCGCCGGGAGCAGCGTGTCGGTGTAGAGGGACGGCGCCTTGCCGCTGGTGGTGATGTAGCCGTCACCCTGACGGCCGGCGAAGCGGGTGGCCGCCGGGCCGGACGCGCCCACGTAGATCGGCACCGGGACGTCCGGGCGGTCGTAGATCGTCGCCTGCTCCGTGCGGTAGTAGGTGCCCTCGAAAGTCACGCGCTCCTCCGTCCAGAGCCGGCGGATCAGCGACACGGCTTCTCTCAAGCGCGCAAACCGCTCCCTGGGCTCGGGCCAGATCGCACCCAGGGGCACCTCGTTCAACGACTCACCCGAGCCGACGCCCAGGACGACGCGCCCGGGGAACAAGCAACCGAGCGTGGCGAACGCCTGGGCGACGACGCCGGGGTGGTACCGGAACGTCGGCGTGAGGACACTGGTGCCGATGACGATCCGCTCGGTGGAGGCACCCAACGCGCCCAGCCAGCTGAGGGCGTTCGGTGCGTGGCCGCCGTCGTGGCGCCAGGGCTGCAGATGGTCACTGACGAAGACCGAGTCGAAGCCCACGTCCTCCGCGATGACGGAGTAGCGCAGCAACTCGCTCGGCGAGAACTGCTCGGCGGATGCCTTGTAGCCCAGTTTCAGCATGTCGGGGAGCTCCTCGGGACCATGCGCTCGGGCATGACGACACATGCCACCCAGCAGCGTCGTCGGTCATGCCCCACGTGCAGTGCCGGTCGGGCGGCGCGCTCGTCGCGGGTGGCGTCGACGCGGCCGGCTGCAGGAGGAATCGATCCCGGCGTGTGCAGCGGACCGCCGGGGGCCGGCCTGATCCGCCCGGTGCTCCCGAGCTCGGTCACAGCAGCTCGAGGTCGCCCGCACGGGCTCCGCGTGGCGGAAGCGCTCCGCCACCGGTCCCCGAGCGGTACTCCTCCAGGATGCCGAGCAACGAGTCCCCCGCCTCATGGGCCACGAGGTGCCCGACGCCGGGGAGCTCCACCAACGTCGCGCCGGGGATCAGTTCGGCCAGCAACCTGCCGTTCTGCACGGCGACCAAGGGGTCGGAACGGCCGTGAACCACCGTCGTCGGCACGGACAACCGGCTCAGCCGGCGGGGTCCCCGCCACGAGCCGACCGCCCGGGCCTGCATGAGCATGGTCGACCTCGGCGTCGCGCGCTCGAGGACCTGGTCGGCCGCCTCGTCGAGGATCTCGGGGTGCTGCTCGGCGAAGCCCTCGGCGGCGACCCGCGCCCAGACACTCGCGACGTGCGCGCGGCGGTCCTGGCCCGGTCGCGACCCGGCGAGAAGAGCGACGGCTGCCGTGTAGTCCGATGTGATGTGGGCCGGCGTGGGTGGTCGGGTGGCGATCAGGAGGAGCCGCTCGACGCGATCGGGGTGACGGAGGGCCAGTTCCTGGGCGATCATGCCGCCCATCGAGGTGCCGAGGACCACCGCCCGGTCGGCTCCGCATGCGTCGAGCACGTCGCGTGCATCGTCGGCCAGATCGGCGATGGTGAACGGCATGGGAGCGCCGCGGGACCACCCCGTGCCGCGATTGTCGATCCGGATCACGTGGAAGCTGTCCTCCAGTCGCCGGAGCCACTTCCCGGGCCAGCTGAGGCCGCTGGCGGTCCAGCCGTTCAGGAGCAGCAGCGGCGGACCGTCGCCGCCTTCGTGCCAGTTGACCGCGGGTGTCCGGCCGTGTCGCCGAGGCGGCGTGGAGGACACCGGCTGCCGCCTGGACACCGCCTCGGCGCGCTCCCGCTGACGTCGGCGGGCGCGAGACGTCTCGAGGCCGATCGCCGATGCCGCGGTATCGAGTTGCAGCTCGACGACCCGACGACACAGCGCCTCGCCGCGTATGCCCCATCCGGCCGCGACGGCCAGGGACCGACTGCTCGACAGCGGCACCATGACACGACCCAACTCCCGCATCGCCACCTCGCTCATCCAGCGGTGCATGTGCGCGCCCCCCTGTCCGGTCACTGATCGGGCCGTGCCGAGCACGGGGTGCTCCGCGTGCAGGCCGTCCTCCGTCACTGTCGTCGATGGACTCCGCGGCAGCGATTCGGCGATGCCCGGAAGCGCGTCGAAGGCGTCGCCGACCACGCCGGCCGGAGGTGCGAGGTCGACCTTCCAGCCTTCCCGAACGTCGTTCCGGCGCGGGCATGGCACTCGAGGTGGCACGCCGGACGCAGCGACGGCCCCACCGGAGCACCGATGGGGCCGTCACCGTGTCCACCGGTGGGTCAGTGCATCATCACCGGCGTCGGAGTTCCGCCGTCCTCGGCGTCGAGGAGGTGCGACGGCTCCTTCTTCCGGGGCAGGAACGCGACCGGGATGAAGGCGAGGAGCACCAGGACGAAGGCGACGGTGAACGTCGTCCCGAAGCCGTCGGCCATGAACTCCAGCGGCTCCACCGGACCCGACGGCGTCGACGTGAGCTGGTTGGTCAGGACGACCGACAGCACGGCGGTACCGATGGAGCCACCGATCTGCTGGACGATGTTGACCAGCGTCGAGCCGCGGGCGACCTGGTGGTTGGTCAGCGACTTCAGCGCCGACGTCATGATCGGCATCATCGCGCCGCCCATGCCGAGGCCCATCACGAAGAGCGCGCCGCACAGCACCCAGTAGGACGTGTCGGCGCCGACCTGCGTGAAGACGAAGAATCCACTCGCCATCACGATCAGGGCGACGGGCACCGTACGACCGATCGGCACCTTGTCGGCGAGGACGCCGGCGATGGGCATCGTCACCATGGCGCCCAGGCCCTGCGGGGCGATCAGCAGACCGGCGATCAGGGTGGTCTCACCGCGCACCTGCAGGAAGTACGACGGGAACAGCAGGCCGGCGCCCATGAAGGCGATGACGAAGACGAACATCGACACCGTCGCGATCGTCAGCCGGCGGTTCTTGAACAGGCGCAGGTCGATCAGCGGCTTCTCGGTGCGCAGGGCGTGGAAGACGAAGGCGATGATCAGCAGGACGCCGATGGTTGCCGACACCCACACCCGCGGGCCGAAGGACGCACCCTCACCACCCTCGGCGATCGAGGAGACGCCGAAGAGGAACAGGGCGAGGCCCGGCGAGAGCAGCAGCATGCCCATGAAGTCGAACGATTCCGTCACGCTCGGCTGGTCCTTCGGGAGCACCCGCAGGGCGAACACGAGAGCGGCGATGCCGATCGGCAGGTTGATCAGGAAGATCCAGTGCCACGAGGCGATGTCGATGAGCCAGCCACCGAGGATCGGGCCCGTGATGGGGCCGAGCAGCATGGGGATGCCGAGCACGGCCATGAGCCGACCGATGCGGTCAGGACCTGCCGCGCGGGTCAGGATCGTCATGCCCAGCGGCATCAGCATGCCGCCGCCCAGACCCTGCAGGACGCGGAAGGCGACCAGCATCTCGATCGAGTTGGCCATCGCGCACAGGACCGATCCGGCGGTGAACAGGATCAGGGCCGCGAGGTAGAGGCGCTTCGTGCCGAAGCGGTCAGCGGCCCATCCGGTGAGCGGGATGACGGTGGCCAGAGCCAGCGTGTAGGCCGTCATGGTCCACGCGACTGTCGCGTAGTTGGCGTCGAAGACATCCTGGAAGGTCGGCAGCGCGACGCTCACGACCGTGATGTCGAGGATCGACATGATCGCGCCCAGGACGACGACACCGGCGATCCTGAGCACCGGCCCGTCGATCTTCTCGGGATACGCCTGGTCGGTCGGCGGGGCTTGGCTGGTCACAGGCAGTTCTCCTGATCTGTTCGTGGGCGGAGGACGCCGCCCGCGAGGATGTCCGTCAGTGCCCGGTGCAGCTGGTCGCGGTGCTCCGGGGGGAGGGCCTGGGTGAAGGCCTTCAGTGATTCGCGCTTGGCCTCGATGTGCTGCGCCGCGAGCTTGACGCCGATCGGCGTCAAGGACACGAGCTTGACCCGCCGGTCGCTCGCGCTCTCGCGCCGCTCGACCAGGTGGAGGTGGAGCAGCTGGTCGACGTTGCGTCCAGCGGCAGCCACCGAGAGGCCGAGGGCCTCGGCGATGGAGTTGATCGGCATCGGCTCGGCGGTCTTGTTCAACAGGAACAGGGTGCGTGCCTGTGAGAACGAGAGGTCGCTCCGGATCAGCGCGTCCAAGCCGTCGAACGCGCTGACGTTCATCAGACGGGTCATGAAGTCCGCGAGCACGTCGACGAGCTCATCGGGTTGGCTGGGCACCGAAAGAACTTACGCCCTTGCAACCGTTGACATCATGGAATGTTTGCTAACTCACAACGAGTCCGTGGAGGTGCCGGCCCGACTCGAGGTTCCACATCTCAGGTGCACCCGGCCTTCCGGGATGCCGTCCTCAGCTCGCGCGCTGGGTCGTGTGCACGGCGATCGTCGCCGCGCCTGCGCACATGGGAACCGCCCGCGCGGCGAGGCACCACAGGTCACCCCTGACGAGAACGGCGTCGCCCCACGTGTCGAAGCGTCGGACGCCCGCGACCAGCAACGCCTTGGCGGCGACCATCCGCCGGTCGAGCAGGTCCAGCCGACGCCGGAGCGGGACGTCCGGCGGCAGGCCGTGCCCGGGCCGCCCGGCGACCGTCCTGATCCCCCGGGCTGTCATCCGCTGCTCGCGCAGCACCCGTTCGGCCAGGGGCGCGAGGACCTCCGAGGCGAACTGCGGCAGGTACTCGTCACCGAAGCGGGACGCGGTGTCGGCGGCCCGGTCGGACTGCAGCGCGGTGGAGCGGTCGCCGTCCGGCACGCACAGGTCGGTGCCCTGACCGAACGAGCGGTCCAGCCGGAACGCGTTCTGCAGGTGCACGAGCCCGGACAGGGCGTCGACCCAGGCGTCGTACAACGGGCGGGCACCGCGGAGTGCGGGGCGCGTCAGCGGCCCGACGTCCGTGGTGCCGAGCAGGTGCCGCACCGCCGGCCGGTCGGAGTGCGCGCGGGCGAAGGCCGTCGTGGCGTCGAGGCCCGCGTGCGCCCGCAGCACCGCCTGCCCTCCGGGGTGGCGACGCATGAAGCCGGTCACGTCGTGCACGCGGCCGTCGACCGCGACCCACCAGCCGTGCTCGTCGTCGTTGTGCTCGGCGAGGTCGGCCGGCCCGGGGCCCCGACGAGCGGCCCGGTCGGTTCCGGACGGGGGTCGACGCGCGCCTCCGCCGTAGGGCGGAGGAAGCCGCTCGGCGCGGGACTCGGTGAGGGCTGCGTCGACCGTGTGCCAGGTCAGCTCGCGCGGGGATCCGGCGAACCCGCCGATGGTCACGCCGCGGCCGACGAGGAAGGCGACGGAGAGGTAGCCCGACACCTTGCGCCGGTGCCGGCCGAGGAAGCCCTCCGTCCCGGCGTAGGCCGCCACCGCCGCGTCGAACGAGGCCTGGAGACCTGGCCGCGCAGCGACGTGGTCGCCGACCGGCACCTCGTCGACCGCGTCGAGGAACTGGCGCCAGTGCTGCGGGTAGCTGCGGCGGTGGAGCCGGATCTCCCTGCCGAGTTGGCTGTCGTGGCGGCGGCGGCCGAGGAAGGCGTCGAGCAGGTTGAAGACCGGTGACGCCGTGCCGCTCGGGCCGAGGACGCCGGCACGGAACGGCACCGCCAGCGGGGCCACGGTCTTCGCCCAGACGACGGGGTCGACGCACGTCCTGGCATGCGGGCGGGGATCGATGAGCGGGAGCGACCGCCGTGTCACTGTGCCGAGCACGGCGGCGACCGTGTCCAGCGCCTGGCGCAGGGCCTCGTCGTCGTCGTCGAGCACGGCCTGCTGCGCGTCGACCACTGCCGGGATGAGCGGTGCGCTACGCGCCAGGATCTCGACCTGGGTGAGGTAGAAGACGCGCTCCTCCTCGTTGCCGGCCACGGGCACGAGCAGGCGCAGGTCGTCGGACACCAGCGGAAGCGCGTCGCGCCCGTCGGCGAAGCGCCAGTTGTGCACGATGAGGTCGGGATAGGCGAGCACGGCTTCCCGGGACCGTCCCAGCCGGCGGCGCACCTCCGCCCAGGGGAGGGCGACGCTCGGCGGGAGGACGGCGGGCTGCGGCGCACGGCAGTGCACGTAGGCGTGGCCGAGGAGACCCAGCACGGTGGCCGCGCGCTGCAGTGCGGCATCAGGCAGCGCTGCGGGGCCGGCCGGCAGCACGGGCATCTGATCGATCGCCTCGCGGACGGCCACGTCCCGGAAGAGGGCCGGCAGCCGCGCTGCCGTCTCGTCCCAGGCCGCATGGCTCCCGGGCAGGTGTTCGAGCGGCGGACGGACGGGCAGGAAGCCGCGGTGCGCGGACAGCGGGCCGAGGTTCTCGTGCCCCAGGCGGCGGTTGGTGTCCTGTGCTGCGGCGAGCACCCGTGCCGCCGGGGACGGGTGCATCGCGGCTCCTCGCGGAAGGCTCGAGGGCTGCGGGCGTGAACCGCTGGCGGCCGCTCGACAGCTGCATCGGGACGTTCACCGATCCAGAGGCCCCGGCCGCCGTCGGTGATACGCCGATCGCGGAAGCCGGCGGGAGCAGGCCAGCGCGGTGCCGCGGAGCTACGTCGGCTCCGACACGGGCGGCGTGGGCGGCCGTCGACCCGCAGACCGCCATCTGGACCTCGTGCGGCAGCGACCACCACCGAGGAACGTGGGCTGGTGGCAGCCGTCTTCGCCGACCAGTACGGCGTCTCCGACGTCCTCGCGCTCACCGACCTCGCCCACGGTCACGGCCCCGTCCGCGGGCTGGATCGGAACCACGCGCAGCGTTCTCACGCCAGGATGCGGGCCCCATCCCCGGCCTCGGCCTTGAGCAGGATGCGCCTCGCGGGGAGGTAGCGGCCCTCGCGGAGGCGACGGGCCCGGTCCGGGTCTGTCGCGGCGAGGTCGAGGGTCCGATCGAGATCCATCTTGTTGTTCAGCAGCGCGATCAACCGACCCAGCCGATTCGACGCGGAGCGTTGGATGACCCCGCCCAGATAGTGTTCGCCCGGGCGACGGGTGAGCGCGTCGATCGCTCGCACGACCTCGTCGGGCACCTCCAGGGCGCGCAGCCGGTCCGCGTCGTAGCGGCGGGTGACGTCGAGGTGGTCCCGGGTGGCTTCGATGACGCGGTGCAGGACCGCGGCCATCTCAGCAGGAGCCCCGTAGGGCTTGGCCGCTTCGGCCACCGGGACGAGAAGGTGCAAGTAGTAGTCGCCGCCCTTCTCGTCGACCTGGCCCTCGTGCGCCTCCATGGCGAGGAGGTGAGCGGAGGCCACGGTGAAGAGCACGGGACCGAGGCTAGGAGGCGCAGGCAGCCACGTGTGGGTGTCGGTGAACGGCAGCGTGCCGTGAGTCGGCTCGTCGCGGCGGTGTCCGAACGGCGGATGACTCCCCTGTCCCATGCGGTCCAGTTCTCGTCGGGCGGCCTCGACGGGCTCGGTGGTCTCGTGGCGCGACGACGTCTCGCCCCCCGGCGCTCACGGCTACCGGTAGACGGCGTCCGGGATGTCCGTGAGGAACATATGACCCGGGGCATGCGTGATCGCGAAAGGCGGTCCCGACGCCATGAGTGCCGCCTGCGGTGTCACCCCACAGGCCCAGAAGACGGGGATGTCGCCCTCGACGAGGTGCACCGGATCCCCGAAGTCGGAAACCGCGAGATCCGCGATGCCGAGGGACACCGGATGGCCGACCTGGACCGGCGCCCCGTGCACCTGCGGCATTCTTGCGGTCACCTGGACCGCCGTTCCGACGAGCGGTGCCGGAACCGGCCGCATCGTGACCACGAGGGGGCCCGAGAGGCGTCCGGCCGGGCGGCACGCCACGTTCGTCCGGTACATCGACACGTTGCGGCCCTGCTCGATGTTGCGCACCGGCACCCCGGCGTCCAGCAGCGCCGTCTCGAAGCTGAAGCTGCACCCGATGAGGAAGGTGACCAGGTCGTCCCGCCACAGATCGACGACGTCGGTCGGTTCGTCCACCAGCTCGCCGTTCCGCCACACCCGGTATCGCGGCAGGTCGGTGCGCAGGTCGGCATCAGGCGCCAGCGCCGTCCGGAAGGAGCCCGGGTCCGTGACGTCGAGCAGCGGCACCGGCCGGGGGTTGCGCTGACCGAACAGCAGCATGTCGAACGCCCACGCGCGCGGCAGGACGACCAGATTGGCCTGGGTGTAGCCGGGAGCGCAGCCCGACGTCGGCTCCGCGAGCCCGCTCCGGTACCGGAGGCGAGCCGCGGCCGGGCCGGCCGGGGGGACGTCGATCGTGGTCATGCCGGTCACCTCCGCGAGGGACGCGGGATCCGTGCGCGTGGACATGCGCGTCGCCGTGTCGTTCACCAGAATCCACCGCAGGAAGGAAGCGCGCACCATCCGTCCGGGCCGGCACGACCTGCACCACACCTGGAGCGCCCATGCCCCACGATCCGCACACCCCTGCCGGCACGGCGGAGCGACCGGCCGGCGGCAGCATGTCGGCGAGCACGCGGTCCACCCTGCTGGGCGCCATGTTCCTCATGGCCACCTCGGCCATCGGCCCCGGCTTCATCACCCAGACGACGGCGTTCACGGTTCAGCTGGGCGCCGCCTTCGCGTTCGCGATCGCGGCGTCGATCGTCGTGGACATCGCGCTCCAGTTGAACGTGTGGCGGGTCATCGGCGTCTCCGGTCGCCGCGCCCAGGAGCTGGGGAACCTCGTCCTCCCGGGACTCGGCTGGGCCATGGCCACGCTGCTCCTGCTGGGTGGTCTGGTCTTCAACGTCGGGAACGTGAGCGGGGCGGGCCTGGGCACCGACGCCATGCTCGGGCTCGACCCCCGCATCGGCGGCGCCCTGTCCGCCGTCATCGCGATCGGCATCTTCCTCAGCAAGCGGGCCGGTGTCGCGGTCGACCGCATCGTGGTCGTGCTCGGCGTCGTCATGATCGCCCTGACGGCCTACATCGCCGTCACGTCCGGGCCGCCCGTCGGCCGAGCGCTGCGCAACGTCGTCCTGCCCGAGCAGGTGAGCTTCCTGGCGATCACCACGCTCATCGGCGGAACCATCGGCGGGTACATCGTCTACGCCGGCGCGCACCGCCTGCTCGACTCCGGCCTGAGCGGGCCGCAGCACATCCGCGAGATCACGCGCGGCTCGGTCACCGGGATCATCATCACCGGGATCATGCGCGTCGTCCTCTTCCTGGCGATCCTGGGCGTCGTCACCGGCGGCGCCCAGCTGGACCCCGAGAACCAGGCTGCCTCCGCGTTCCAGCAGGCCGCCGGCCAGGTGGGGCTGCGCGTCTTCGGCATCGTGCTGTGGGCGGCGGCGATCACCAGCGTCATCGGCGCCTCGTACACGACGATCTCGTTCCTGACCTCGCGCACCCGGACGAGCGACCGGACCCGCACCGCGATGGTCTGCGCCTTCATCGCGGTCACGACGCTGGTCTTCGTGCTCATCGGCACGCCGCCGACCACCTTGCTGATCTTCGCCGGCGCGTTCAACGGGCTGCTGCTGCCCTTCGGCATCGGGGTGGTGCTCTGGGTCGCCACACGCCGGGCGGATCTGCTGAACGGGTACCGGTATCCGCGGTGGCTGCTCGCCGTGGGCTGGGCCGCGTGGCTGCTGACCCTCTACCTCGCGGTCAACTCCGTGCGGCCGGTCATCGAACTCTTCACCTGAGGGGAGACACACGATGCGCACGGACCCGGCAACCGTCGACCTCAACTCCGACCTCGGGGAGGGCTTCGGGCAGTGGACCCTCGGCGACGACGACGCGCTGCTCGACGTCGTCACCAGCGCCAACGTCGCCTGCGGCTTCCACGCCGGCGACCCCTCGATCATGCGCACCGTCTGCGCGAGAGCCGTGGCGACCGGTGTCGCCATCGGCGCGCAGGTGGGCTACCGCGACCTGCCCGGGTTCGGACGGCGGTTCATCGACATCGAGCCGGACGCGCTGACGCAGGACGTCATCTACCAGCTCGGCGCGCTCGACGCCTTCGCCCGGATCGCCGGGTCGCACGTCCGGTACGTGAAGCCGCACGGGGCGCTGTACAACGCGATCGTCCACCACGAGGAGCAGGCGGCCGCCGTCGTCCGCGCCGTCGTGGACTACGACCGGACGCTGCCGGTGCTGGGCCTGCCCGGCTCGGCCTGGCTCCGGCTCGCGGAGGCGAGCGGCCTTACCGTCGTCCACGAGGCGTTCGCGGACCGCGCCTACACGCCCGAAGGCACCCTGGTCTCCCGGAGGCTGCCCGGCGCGGTCCTGCACGACCCCACCGAGATCGCCCGGCGCTGCGTGGCCATGGCCGGCGGAGAAGCCATCGCGGACGTCGACGGGGGCGCGCTGACCCTGAGACCGGACTCGATCTGCGTGCACGGCGACACCCGGGGCGCGGTGGAGATCGCCCGCCGGGTGAAGGAGGCGCTCGCCGAGGCGGGGGTCTCGCTCGCCCCCTTCGCGCCCTGATGCGCATCCTCCCGAGCGGCACCACGGCGCTGCTGGTCGAGCTCGAGGCGCTGGACGACGTGCTGGCCCTGTACGCGGCGCTCGCCGACCAGCGGCCGGACGGAGTGGTGGACGTCGTGCCGGCCGCCCGTACGGTGCTCCTCGTGACCGACCCCGCGGTCACGTCGCTGGCCGCGGTCGAGGCCGCGGTGCGACGCACCGAACCGCAGCGCGACCGTCGCGATGCCGGAGAAGTCGTGGAGCTACCGGTCGTCTACGACGGCGAGGACCTCGCCGACGTGGCGGCGCTGATGGAACTGCAGCCGGCCGAGGTGATCCGGCGCCACACGGGTGACGAGTGGACGGTCGCCTTCGGCGGGTTCGCCCCCGGCTTCGGGTACCTCACGTCGACCTCAGGGCAGTGGAACGTCCCACGCCGGTCGTCGCCACGCACCAGGGTGCCGGCCGGCTCCGTGGCCTTGGCCGGGGAGTTCAGCGGCGTCTATCCGCGCGAGTCCCCGGGCGGATGGCAGCTGATCGGACGGACGGAGGTCGCCGTGTTCGACCTGTCGCGGGATCCCGCGGCCCTGCTGCGCCCCGGCAACCGGGTCCGGTTCGTGGACGTGGGTGGGGCATGACCCGCGCGGTGACCGTGCTGGACACCGGCCCGCTGACGACGGTGCAGGACGAGGGACGTCCGGGCCAGGCGGCCCTCGGCATCGGCCGCTCCGGGGCCTGCGACCGTGCATCCGCCCGCCTGGCGAACCGCCTGGTCGGCAACGGGCAGGACGCCGCGGTGCTGGAGGTGACGTTCGGCGGGCTCGCCCTGCGCGCACACGCAGACCTCGTGGTGGTCACCACCGGGGCGCGGTGCCCGGCTGCCTTCGCGCACAACGCACCGGCGCTGCTGCGCGCGGGCGCCGTACTGCGGCTCGGGATGCCCGCCGGCGGTCTGCGGACCTACGTCGCGATCCGCGGCGGGTTCGCCGTCGCGCCCGTCCTGGGATCCCGGTCGACGGACGTCCTCTCGGGCCTCGGACCTCCCGTCGTCCAGGCCGGCGACGTGCTGCCCGTGGGCCGGCCAGAGCTGGGCATGCCGGGGATCGACCTCGCTCCCGTGGCCGATCCAGGAGCGGGCGAGTTGTCGGTGCGCGTGCTGCCCGGGCCACGCCGCGACTGGTTCGCCGACACGGCCTGGGCGACCCTGACCGGGCAGCCGTACACCGTGACGAGCGAGAGCAACCGGATCGGGTTGCGGCTCGACGGGCCGGCACTCGAGCGAAGGCGGACCGACGAGCTCCCGAGCGAGGGCATGGTGCGCGGGGCGCTGCAGATCCCGCCGTCCGGCCGGCCGGTGCTCTTCCTCGCCGACCATCCGGTGACCGGCGGCTACCCGGTCGTGGGGTACGTCGCGGACGACGATGTCGACCTCTGCGCGCAGCTGCGCCCCGGGCAGACGGTGCGGTTCCGTCACACCACGTCGTGATCCTGCTCCCCACCCCGGTTGCGGCGGCCGCGCACCAGGGAACCCGACGCCGGGCGCCTGAGCCCGTTGGCATCGTCATCGAGACGCACGTCGTCACCGTCGCCGGCGGTAGCCGGGACGGCTGGTCTCGTCGCGCCCAACGGGACGACCGCTGACACCATCACCTCATGAGCTACGGCCACGCCGTCCAGGAGGAGCTCCGCGAACCGGCCCGCGCGCTGCGTCGCGCGATCCCCGAGGTCTACGGCGGCTACCGCCAGATGCATACCGCCGCATATGCCGCGGGTGCGCTGGACGAGAAGACCAAGGAGTTGATCGCGCTCGCCATCGCTGTGAGCAAGGAATGCGACGGGTGCATCGCGTCGCACGCGCGTGGCGCCGCCCGCACGGGCGCGACCGAGTCGGAGGTCGCTGAAGCACTCGGCGTCACCATCGCGATGAACGGCGGACCGGCGACCGTGTACGGCCCCCGCGCGTTCGCCGCTTTCCGGGAGTTCGCGGGTGAGTCCCGCGCCGAGGACGGATGATCTGCGGTCGGCTGGTCGGGATGCGGGAACCGGCGGACGAACCGCCCGTGCCGGGTCGGCAAGGGCGGCCGGCCGGCCGGCGTCGGCAGTGCCGCCGCCGCTGGAACGTCATCGCGGACCGACGTCGGTGACGGCGGGATGCGGTTCCAGGCCGTCGTGGGAGGCGGCCAACCCTGCAACGGATGTGGCACCGGGGTCGGTCAGGCCCGGACTGAGGAACTCCTCCACCAGGTCTGCGGTCAGAGCCGTCATCCGGCCGACCGGAGCCGTGCCGGTGTTGGTGACGCCACCGAGCAGCCGGTGCCCGAGCGGCGTGAGGTAGGCCGGGACGTCGGTGAAGTCGAGGTGACGGGAGCCGTCGACGACGAGCAGACCGCCCGGTCCGGTGAGACCCGCGAGGAGGTCGCGCTGCACCGTGGCCATGTCGGCGTACACGCCGCTGGGATCCGCGTCCGGAGAGGTCGCCTCGGCGGTCTGCTGGTTCTGCACCCACAGGAACGGCCGGTCGAGATCGGGCGCGGTGAACATGCGGCCGTCGATGTTGACGGCCGCGTCGATGCGGTCGTCCTCGGCCAGCATGCGTGCGGCAGTCGCACCGCCGAGGGAATGCCCGATGATCGCCGTCCGCCGGAGGTCCAGGTGACCGGCGAGCACCGATCCGGGGGCCAGGCCGTCCGGGCCGGCGAGCCGGTCGAGCACGAACGTGGCGTCGGCGACCCGCACGTCGACCAGCGCGGCGTTCTGCTCGGGGGTGCTCATCAGCGAGAAGTCCGTCCCGACGGTGGTGCCGTCGGACAGCCGGGTCGCAGCCGAGTCGTAGGCGTGACTCATCGCGATGACGACGAATCCGCGGCTGGCGAGCTCGACGCACAGAGCCGTGCACGTCTGCCGGGCCATCGACCCGCCGGGCGAGAACAGCACGACCGGCCACCCATTGGCGCTGTCCACGACAGGCGCAACGTGGACCGCATGCGTGTCGACGTCGTCGAAGCGGGTGAAGAACCACGTCGGGTAGCCCCCAGCGAGGGACGCACCGCTGACGCCGGTCCCCGCGTACGGCTCGGGGGGACCTGAGGTCGCCTCGGCCGGGTACCACGCCTGGGCCACCACCTCACGGACGTCACCGCGCTCGGCCGTCGCCGTCTCCTCACGGCTCCAATCGGTCCACGTGTACGTCTCGCTGCCCACCGCGAACCGCCCACTCGGCGCGGGCAGGTCGGGCACCGGGTCGAAGAGCAGCCCGAGGAAGCCGACCAGCGCGACGAGCACCGTCGCCGCCACTGCGACGCCGCTGACCAGACGCACCCACCGGCGGTGACGCGCCTCTCGGCGGCGGGGACGCCATGCTCGGAAACCGACCGCCGTACCGACAGCGGCTGCCACTGCGATCCACGGCACCAACTGCCATGTCGGCCCCTCGACGACCGCCGAGATGCCGGCCAGGCTCAGCGCCAGAGCCGACCCTGCTCCCAGGACGCGGGAACCGGGGTCGCGGCAGAGGAGCCAGCAGCCGAGCGTGAGCAGCGTTGCCGCCACGGCAGCCGCACCGAGGAGCCCGACTCCGGTGAAGCGGTCGATGCCGAGCAGCAGGCCGACGCCGCCGGCGGTGAGGACTGCCATCCTCCTCGTCGCACCGGCTCGCCGACCGGTGGTGACGGCGGAATGCATCTCAGTGGGCTGCTCGCCGGCCTTCGTGATCGGTGGCCCTTGCGCGGTGGTGTCCATGGCTCTCCTCGTGGTCGCCTCGGCGCGGTGGGGGTGGTGCCGGGAGTTGTCCAGGTGGGTCAGTGGCATCCAGGATGGAACCGTCCGGGCTGCGCTCGCCCCGGCGAAATGACCGGGATCACCGGCGTCTCAGTCGCTGTAGGCGTGAGCCGGATGGCGAGGTCGAACGCGCCGGAACGGCGCAGGAAGCAGACACGGCCCTGCGGCACGGCGGCGGCCTCGGTCGCCGACAGCAGGTACGCCTCGGGTCCGTCAGCGAGGGTCCCGCTGGGTGTGGTGCAGCGTGATGGCCGTGCGCATCGTCTCGGTCGCGGCGGTGGACAACCCCACGGTCCCGGTGACCTCGAGCGCGATGCGGGCGCTGGTGAGGGTGAAGTCCACGCCTGCCACGGGCGCTGACAGCCCCGGTGTCGTGCAGCATCGCGGCAGCGAACAGCACCTCACGGTCGACATCGACGTCCTCGAGCGCGGCAATCGCGACTCCGTAGCTGCAACAGCGATAGGAGTGGTTGAGCACGGCCGGCGAGAGGCACTGGGAAGCGACCCGCTCGGCGGTCCCGGTCCGTGCCGACCGCGGGGTGCGCAGTGCCTGCTCGGGCACCTGCGTCCGACGTCCGGAGTGCACGGCCCAGGCGGCCGGGTCGCAGCGCGATGGATGTCTCACGGGTATGTGCTGCCGGGCCGGTACCGAGGTGCCTGAGGGCCACGGTTCGCGACCGGCCCGCGAGGTGGCTGCAACCGGACGCCCGTCGGATCCAGGAGGGTTGATGACCTTCCTTGACGCATTCGGCCGGCGGGAGGCGCCCTGGCGTATCGCCCATCGTCGCCGGTTCCTCCCCTTCGTACGGAACCCACGACGCGCAGTGTCAGGAGGACATGGACATGGCGGAGATCGACGGGACGACGACCCGACGGAGGAGGTGGCGCGGAGCGCGTCGCGGGAGCGGACGGAACCTCGGCTCCCGACGACGCCGCCACGACCTGCACGCCGCCACCACTATCAGCCACATCGCCGACCTGAACGAACGGCACGCCGCCACGATGCTGCGGATGGCGTTCGCGCTGGTGTTCGTCTGGTTCGGCGCGCTCAAACTGGTCGGCTCGAGCCCCGTCGAGAACCTCATCGCGGCGACCCTGCCATTCGCCGATCCCGAGATATCCGTGCCGTTGATCGGCCTCGCCGAGGTAGCGATCGGGGCTGCCGTCGCGCTGGGACGAGTGCCGCGTCTGACGCTCCTTCTGCTCACCGGACATCTGGCTGGAACGTTCCTGGCATTCGTCACCGCGTCCGAGTTCCTGATCCGGAACGGCAACCCGCTCCAACTCACCGCTGACGGGGAGTTCGTCGTCAAGAACGTGATCCTGATCAGTGCGGCCCTCTTCCTGATCGGCTGGTACAGCAACAGGGATGCCGCACCGGACCCCAGCTGACGGGCATGTGGGTACCGCGGGCCGACAGCACCTGGCCGAGCCTCGATCCGAGCAGCGTGACACCGGGTCCAGCCAGAACGGCACTGCTGGCCAGCCGTGCGGCCGATCCACCAGCCCGTCCGATCTTCGGCGATCGCGGCGGCCGTGAGCATCAGCACCAGCACCCCGAGGGGTGCCACCAGCCCACCGGCGGCGGGCAAGCCGCTGACGATCGGCACCGAGCACGAGTCACGAGTAGCGGGCAGCGCGACGGCTGTATGCACTCGGCGAACGGGCTGGCCGGCTTCCAGGCGAGATCGTGTCGATCAGGTGCGCAGAATCCAGAAGGCCGGTCGCATCCCGCGGCTCCACAGACGGTCACCGTCCAGGATCGACAGGACCATCGATAGCGGCTTCTCAGCCGGGAACACCGGCGGTCTCGCCCTGAAGAATCAGACTCCTGGCGAGGGCATGTCCGCAGGCGACGGGCTGAGCCAGGAAGTCTGACCCGCGACAGATGGGGGTTGCAGCGGACAAAGTCGCCGGCGTCCCTACCGACGAGAACGCGACCGCAACAGCAACAGCAACCGACGACGACCCACCCGGCAGCTCCCTACCCGGCACAACCGGGACCACGGGCGCACTGGACACCGACGGATCTACCGGCAGCTGCACCGGCGCCGAGCCGACCTCCTCGGCGGGCGCTCCCTCCTCCACAGGCACCACCAGTGCTTCCCTCGGAGCACCACCCGGACCAGCGACGGATGCCTCCGGCAGTTCCACCGACGAAGACGCGACCGCAACGGCGACCGCAACCGACGACGACCCACCCGCCAGAACGCCTGGCGAAACCGGCACCACAGGCGCCGGCGACGCCGACGGCTCCACAGGCGCTGAGCCGGGCTCTGCCTCCTCGACCGGAGCCACCACAGCCTCCTGCGGAGACCCACCCGCACCCACGACCGGAGCCACAGCCGACGAAGCCTCCGGCGTCCCCACCGACGAGGACGCGACCGCAACGGCAACCGCGACCGACGACGACCCACCCGGCAGAACACCACCCGACGCAACCGGCACCACGGGCGCAGCCGACGCCGAGCCGGGCATCTGGGCGGGCATTCCTTCGTCCGCAGGCGGCGCCGCAGCCGCCGGAGTCTCCGGCGTACCCACCGAAGCAGGCGCACCCGACGGCTCCGCCGGCGCCGACCCGGGCTCCCCGACAGGCACACCCTCCTCCGCAGGCGCCACCACAGCCTCCGACGGAGAACCAGCCGCCTCCGCGACCGGAACCGCAGCTGGCGAAACCTCCGGCGTTCCCACCGACGAAGACGCGACCGCCACGGCGACCGCAACCGACGACGACCCACCCGGCGGCTCACCACCCTGGACATCACCGCCCGACAGGTCGCCACCGGGCGATGCCGGCACCACGGTCGCCGGCGACGCCGACGGCTCCACCGGCTCCCCGGCGGGCACGCCCTCCTCCGCAGGCGCCACCACAGCCTCCTGCGGAGACTCATCCGCACCCACGACCGGAACCGCAGCTGGCAAAGCCTCCGGCGTTCCCACCGACGAAGGCGCGACCGCAACGGCGACCGCAACCGACAACGACCCACCCGGCAGAACACCCTGTGGAACCGGCGCCAGGGTCGCAGGCGACGCCGACGCATCCACCGGTGTCGAGCCGGCCATCTGGGCGGGCATCCCTTCGTCCGCAGGCGGCGCCGCAGCCGACGGAGTCTCCGGCATCCCCACCGAAGCAGGCTCACCCAACGGCTCCACCGGCGCCGAGCCGGGTTCCCCGGCGGGCAGGCTCTCCTCCGCAGGCGCCATCACAGCCTCCTGCGGAGACCCATTTGCACCCACGGCCGGAGCCACAGCTGGCAGAGCCTCCGGCGTCCCCATCGACGAAGACGTGACCGCAACGGCGACCGCAACCGACGACGACCCGCCCGGCAGCTCACCACCCGGCGCAACCGGCACCACGGGCGTAGCCGACGCCGTCGGCTCCACCGGCGCGGATCCGGGTTCCCCGGCGGGCACGCT
>DASPIH010000259.1:0-2102 GCA_035629195.1 Blastococcus sp.
CCGGGTCTACCTCTACGCCTGGCCCTCGATCGAGGTGCCGCTGTCCCAGGTGGCGACCTTCGCCCGCACCTCGGCACCGCTGACCATCGGCGCCGGGCTGGACCAGATCGTCCTCCTGGCCCGGCTGCAGGAGGAGCAGGGCCGCCCACCCCGCGACGTGGCACTGCGCTTCTCCTACCGGCCGGGCACCGGTGTGCGCATGGAGGTGACCGACCGGCCCACCGAGCCGATCCGCCCGCTGGACGACTACACCGCCAAGGTGCTCAGCTCGCGAGCCCGCGGCGCGCCCTACCCGTACGAGCTGGCGCCGTTGCTGGCCGGGTCGGCCGGCTCGTTCGTCGAGCACGACCTGGACGCCGACGGCCGGCTCGCGCCCGTCGAGCGCCCGCCCGGGCAGAACAAAGCGGGCATTGTCGTCGGCCTGGTGACCACGCCGACGCAGCGCTACCCCGAGGGCATGACCCGGGTGGCCCTGTTCGGCGACCCGACCAAGGCGCTGGGCACCGTGGCGGAGCCCGAGTGCGCGCGCGTCGTGGCCGCCCTGGACCTCGCCGAGGAACGGGACATCCCGGTCGAGTGGTTCGCGCTCTCGTCGGGCGCGCGCATCTCGATGGACAGCGGCACGGAGAACATGGACTGGGTGTCGCGCGCGCTGCGCCGGATCATCGAGTTCACCCAGGCCGGCCGCGAGATCAACGTCGTCGTCACCGGCATCAACGTCGGCGCCCAGCCGTACTGGAACGCCGAGGCCACGATGCTCATGCACACCAAGGGCATCCTGGTCATGACCCCGGACAGCGCGATGGTGCTCACCGGCAAGCACTCCCTGGACTACTCCGGCGGGGTGTCGGCCGAGGACAACTTCGGCATCGGCGGCTACGACCGGGTCATGGGGCCCAACGGCCAGGCGCAGTACTGGGCGCCCGACCTCAACGGGGCGCTCGACGTGCTCTTCCGGCACTACGACCACGCCTACCGGGCGCCGGGGGAGCGCTGGCCGCGGCCGGCGCAGACCTCCGACCCGCACGACCGGGACGTGCGCTCCTTCCCGCACACGCACCCGGACAGCGAGTTCACCACCGTCGGCGACGTCTTCTCGGCGGAGGCCAACCCCGAGCGCAAGAAGGCCTTCGACATCCGCACCGTCATGCGCGCGGTCACCGACCAGGACCACCCGGTGCTCGAGCGGTGGGCCGGCATGGCCGACGCCGACACCTCCGTCGTCCTCGACGCCCACCTCGGCGGGCACCCGGTGACCGTCCTGGGCGTGGAGTCCCGGCCGATCCCGCGGCGCGGTAGCCACCCCGCCGACGGGCCCGACCAGTGGACGGCGGGGACGCTGTTCCCGCGCTCGTCGAAGAAGACCGCCCGCGCCATCAACGCGGCCAGCGGCAACCGGCCGCTGGTGGTGCTGGCCAACCTCTCCGGCTTCGACGGGTCACCGGAGTCCCTGCGCAACATCCAGCTGGAGTACGGCGCGGAGATCGGCCGGGCGATCACCAACTTCGACGGCCCGATCGTCTTCTGCGTCGTCTCCCGCTACCACGGCGGCGCCTTCGTCGTCTTCTCCGGCGTCCTCAACGACAACATGGAGGTCCTCGCCGTCGAGGGCTCCTACGCCTCGGTGATCGGCGGCGCGCCGGCCGCCGCGGTGGTGTTCGCCCGCGAGGTCGACAAGCGCACCGCGGCCGACCCCAGGGTGAAGGAACTGGAGGCCGCCATCGCCGCGGCCGACGCCGTCGAGCAGGCCCACCTCCGGTCGCAGCTGGCGACCCTCCGCAGCGCCGTCCGCTCCGAGAAGCTCGGCGAGGTGGCCGCCGAGTTCGAGGCGGTCCACGACATCGAGCGCGCCCGCCGGACGGGCTCGGTGCACGCCATCATCCCCGCCGCCGAGCTACGGCCCCGCCTCATCGCCGCCGTCGAGCGCGGCATGGACCGCGCGGCCACGACCTGACCAGCCCACAGAGAGGACTCTCGTGAACGCGTTCGTCCTGAACCGGCACGGCCGCATGGTGTTCCCCTCGAACATCATGCCCGAGCTGGACTTCTCCACCATGGAGACGCTCGAACAGCTCGACAGCGTCATCCGCCGGGACTTCGAG
>DASPIH010000260.1:0-6826 GCA_035629195.1 Blastococcus sp.
GCCGGGGCGTCGACGCGGGCGTAGGTGGACTCGCCGTGGGCGGCGGTGAGCTCGGCGTGCAGCTGCGAGGGGGACCGGCCCGTCACGGCCTGGATCTCGCTGGCCAGCAGGGCGAGGAGGAGGCCGTCCTTGTCCGTCGTCCAGACGCTGCCGTCGCGGCGCAGGAACGAGGCCCCGGCGGATTCCTCGCCGCCGAAACCCACCGAGCCGTCGAGCAGGCCGGGCACGAACCACTTGAAGCCGACCGGCACCTCGACCAGGCGCCGGCCGAGGCCGGCGACCACCCGGTCGATCAGCGACGAGGAGACCAGCGTCTTGCCGACGGCGGTGCCGGGGGCCCACCCCGGGCGGTGCTCGACGAGGTAGGCGATGGCCACGGCGAGGAAGTGGTTGGGGTTCATCAGGCCGCCGTCGGGGGTGACGATGCCGTGCCGGTCGGCGTCGGCGTCGTTCCCGGTGGCGATCTGGAAGTCGGCGCGCTTGCCGATCAGCGAGGCCATGGCCGAGGGCGACGAGCAGTCCATGCGGATCTTGCCGTCCCAGTCCAGCGTCATGAACCGCCAGGTGGGGTCGACCAGCGGGTTGACGACGGTGAGATCGAGCCGGTGCCGCTCGGCGATGGCGGCCCAGTAGTCGACGCTGGCCCCGCCCAGCGGATCGGCGCCGATCCGCACCCCGGCGTCCCGCACCGCATCCAGGTCGAGCACCGACGGCAGATCGTCGACGTAGTCGCCCATGAAGTCGTGCGCGCCGGCGGCCGCCCGCGCCCGGGCGAACGGAATGCGCCGCACCCCGGCGAGATCGGCGCGCAGCAGCTCGTTCGCGCGGTCGGCGATGACCTTCGTGGCGTCGGTGTCGGCCGGGCCGCCGGACGGCGGGTTGTACTTGAAGCCGCCGTCGCGGGGCGGGTTGTGCGACGGGGTGACGACGATGCCATCCGCCAGGCCCGAGCTCCGACCGCGGTTGACCCGCAGGATGGCGTGGCTGATCGCCGGCGTGGGTGTGTACCGGTCGGCGGCGTCGACCAGGACGGTCACGTCGTTGGCGGCCAGCACCTCCAGGGCGCTGGCCCACGCGGGCTCGGAGAGCGCGTGGGTGTCGCGGCCGAGGAACAGCGGCCCGTCGATGCCCTGCGCGGCGCGGTACTCGCAGATGGCCTGGGTGGTGGCGAGGATGTGCGCCTCGTTGAACGCGGCGTCGAAGGCCGAGCCCCGGTGGCCGCTGGTGCCGAAGGCCACCTGCTGGGCGGGTTCGGCCGGGTCCGGCTCGAGCGTGTAGTAGGCCGTGACCAGCGAGGCGACGTCGATGAGATCGCTGGGCTGGGCGGGCTGTCCGGCACGTGGGTCGCTCATGTGCCGATCTTGACGCGCCGTCGCAGATGCCGCGAGATCATCAGCTCCGACGGGGCTCGCCCGGATAGCTGCCGAAGGACCAGAGGTTGCCCTCCGGATCCCGCACGGAGAACTCCGAGGAACCCTGGTCGGTGGTCGACAGCTCCCGGACGATCTCCGCACCCGCCGCGACGGCGCGGGCATGCACCGCGGCCGGGTCGGCGGTGACCACGTAGACGGCGGCGGTGCCGGGTTGGGCCGGCCACGTGTCGGCGGGGTCGTTCCGCACCGAGCCGAGCATGACGCCCCCGCCCTCGGGCCAGTCCAGCTGCGCATGGGCCACCTGCTCGCCCTCGCCGTACACGGCCGTCTCCTCGAAGCCGAAGACGTCGACGAGGAACCGGATCTCGGCCCGGGCGTCCCGACAGCGGAAAGCGGGCCACACCTGCGGTGCGGGTGTCGTCGTCGGAGAGGGGGTCTGCTGCGAGGTCGTCGTCATGACGCCGACAGTGCCGCGCTGACGGCCCGGGTGTCTTGTACGTATCCGAACTCCGCCGCCAGCCAGCGCGTCGGAGGAAGCCCGGAGAAGGCGCGCCACTCGCGGGTCAGGTGTGCCTGGTCGGCGTACCCGGCGGCGAGGGCCAGGGACGCGAGGTCAGGAGGGCCGCCCGCGGTCACCCGGTCCGCCAGCGCCCGGCGGGCACGGTCGAAGCGCACCACGCGCGCCGCCTCCTTCGGGGACAGCCCGGTCTCCGCCCGGAACCGCTGCTCGAGGTGGCGGGGTGACCAGCCGACCCGGCGGGCCACCTCCCCCACGGGCAGGCGCCCTCCGGCGGCCGTCGTCAGCCGCCAGGCCTCGGTCACCCCGGCCGGCGGTGCGACATCGCGCTCGAGGCGCCGCAGCAGGACGTGCTCCGCCGCGTGGAAACGCTCCGGCCAGCCGTCGGCGGCCCGCACCCGATCGACCAGCTCGCGGCCGTCCGTGCCCAGGCAGTCCTCCAGCGGGGCGTCGAGCGACGCCAGCGCGCCGGCGAAGCAGCCCAGCAGTGCGCGCGCCCCGGATGGCGCGAGCAACAGCTGGATGCCGGCTTGCCGGCCGGGGTGCACGATCCGCGCCGGCCGGGTGTGCAGGCCTCCGACGAGGGCGTCGAAGCTCCCGGGCGCCTGGCCGGGATCGGGGTGGGCGGCCAGGACCAGCGGCTCGTCGAGGGGAACGACGAGGGTCAGCCACGGGGAGGGGAGGCCGAGGTGCTCGCCGGGCAGGAAGCCCTCGTGCCGGTAGCCGACGGCCGCGGCCACGTACGGGCGCAGGGCTGGGTGCGGACGGTGCACGACCGACTCCCGCAGCACGCCGTCAGGATCGCGCGCGACCGGCCCGATGTCAGGGGCTTCGCGCCGGACGCCGCGCCGGGCGTCCGCACACCTCAGTAACCGGCGCTCGCGACCGCGAGGAGCACGGTGAGGCCGAAGAAGCCGACCCCGATCCAACCGAGCACGATCCCTGCCGTCGCCATGCCGCTTCCTGCCTCGCCGCGCTCGCGGATCTGCCGCTTGGCGGTGTAGCCGAGGACCAGCGCAAGGATGCTGCCGATCCAGTACAGCCAGAGGATGCCGAGCACCAGGGATGCGATGGCCATGCCGTTCGTGCGGGCCGGCGCGTACGGGTAACCGCCGTACGGCGGCCCGTAGGGCGGGTAGGTACCGACTGGCGGGGGCGGGGGCGCCGGGTACCCGCCCGGGTACGGGTATCCGCCACGCGGCGCCTGCTCCTGCCCCCAGACCGCGCCGGTAGGCATGCCGTACTGCTCGCCGGAACCGGGCTGTGTCATCTGCTCACTCCTGCTCGCCACGTGGCCGCCCGGGACGTCCTCCGAGGCGTTTCCGCCATCGTGACGGCAGGCAGCCGCTAGAAGAACGTGGCGCGCGGTCCGACCACCCCGAGGGGGGGCATGGCCACGAGGGATCCGGCTGCCGGAAGCGGTCCGCTCGCGCGTCGGATGACCTCGGTGGCCTGCTCCCGAGGACATACAGCTGCCCGTTGACCTGCGGTTTCTGTCGTACGTCCGGCCTAGTGTCGTGGTGTCGGCGAGGTCGTGCGGAAGGAGGTCGAGCGGGTGTCCGAGCTGCGATCCGCCCTCGACGACCTGGCCGCGATCGAGCTCGATGAGCTCTCCGAGGAAGCGCTCCTCGATCTCGTCGGCGAGCTGTCGGTCACGGCCAACCGGGTGGCGGCGGCGCTCACCTCGGCCGTCCGTGCGGCTGACCGGAGAGACGCCTACCGCCGCGACGGCGCCGTCTCGATGAAGAGCTGGCTGCGGGGCAGCTGCCGGATGGCCCCGGACCAGGCGACGGCGACGGTCTCGACCGGCCGGCGGCTCGAGCTGCTCCCGGAGACCGCGGCCGCATTCGCCGCCGGCGAGATCAGCGCGGCGCACGCGCGCGTCATCACCAGGGCCCTGTCCCCCGGCCGCCTCGCCAAGGCGGCCGAGGCGGGGATCGACCTGGCAGAGACCGACGCCATCCTGGCCGACCTGGCCCGCGCGACGGCCCCGCACGAGACGGCCCGCGGTGTCGCGCTGTGGGTGGCCGGCGTGGATCCCGACGGCACCCTGGACGACGCTGCCGACACCCGCCGCCGCTTCACCATGGCGTCCGGTCTGGATGGCCGGGTGCACCTGCGCGGCCACCTGGACGCCACCGGCAGCGAGTACCTGCACGCCGCTCTCGCTGCGCTGATGAACGGCGACCGCCCCGCCGGCGACACCCGGTCCCACGCCGAGCGGCAGGCCGACGCCCTCGTCGCACTGGCCCGCGGAGCTCTCGACGGCGGCGCGCTGCCCGACGTCCGGGGCGAGCGGCCGCACGTGCGCGTGACCATCGACTGGTTCGCGTTGTGCGCGGGGCGCGGCGCCCCGGGCGTTGCCGGCGGTTCACTGGGGTGGGCCGGCCCGATCAACCCTGAGACGGCGCGGCGGCTGGCCTGCGATGCCACCGTCGTCCGAGTGATCACCGGGCCCGACGGGCTGCCGCTGGACGTCGGTCGTGCGCAGCGCACGGCCACCGCGGCGATCCGCCGGGCCATCGAGATCCGCGACGGCCACTGCGTCTTCGCGGGTTGCGACGCCCCGCCGGAGTGGTGCGACGTCCACCACGTCGTCCACTGGGCGCACGGCGGGTCGACGAGCTGCGACAACGGCGCGCTGCTCTGCGAACGGCACCACACGAGCTGTCACGAGGGCGGCTTCACCATCCGGCGAGATCCGGGAACGGGCATCTGGCACACCTATCGACCCGACGGCACGGAAGTCCTCACCCGCGCCGGTCCCTGATCCCGCGGCGGTGCGCCGCTCGGACACGTCTCCGGCGTCACGTACTCCGCGGGGCGTACATGATCACCGCGACGCCGACGAGGCAGACGAGCGCACCCGCGACGTCCCACCGGTCGGGGCGGAACCCGTCGACGACCATGCCCCAGGTCAGCGAGCCGGCCACGAAGACGCCGCCGTAGGCGGCGAGGATCCGGCCGAAGTTGGCATCGGGCTGGAGGGTGGCCACGAACCCGTAGAGCCCGAGCGCGACCACGCCGGCGCCGATCCACACCCAGCCGCGGTGCTCGCGCACGCCCTGCCAGACCAGCCAGGCGCCGCCGATCTCGGCGAGGGCGGCCAGCACGAACAACGCGACGGATCGGGCGACGGTCACCGCCCGGACGGTAGCGGGCCCGCGCCGCCGCGCAGGAGCACGCCCGGGGCCCCGCTACGGGCACCGTGCCGGAAAAAGCGTTTCGGAAATGTCGGTAACCGGGACCACACTTCCGCCATGAGCACCGCACCGGCGGTCGAGGCCGTGGACCTGGTCAAGCACTTCGGCGACACGCATGCCGTCGACGGAGTCAGCTTCGTCGTCCCGGAGGGAACGGTCCTCGGCCTGCTCGGCCCGAACGGTGCCGGGAAGACGACGCTGGTGCGGATGCTGACCACGCTCAGCGTGCCCACGAGCGGAACTGGTCGCGTGGCCGGTTTCGACATCGTGCGGGAGCCGATCCAGGTCCGCCGCAGCATGGGCCTGACCGGTCAGGCCGCGACGGTCGACGAGGTCCTGACCGGCCGGGAGAACCTCAAGCTGATCGGTGCCCTCTACGGCCTGCCGCGGTCCTACGTCCGGGAGGCCACCGAGCGGTTGTTCGACAGGTTCGACCTGACCGACGCCGCGGACCGGCAGGCGAAGACCTACTCGGGGGGCATGCGCCGGCGGCTCGACCTCGCGGTGAGCCTCCTGGCGGCGCCCCCGATCCTGTTCCTCGACGAGCCGACGACCGGGCTCGACCCGCACAGCAGGTCGGGGCTCTGGGCGGTCCTGCGCGAGCTCGTCGACGAGGGCACCACCCTCGTGCTGACGACGCAGTACCTCGAGGAGGCCGACCACCTGGCCGACGAGATCGTCGTCGTCGACAAGGGCAGGGTCATCGCTGCCGGCACCCCGACGCAGTTGAAGGACCAGGCCGGCCGCGCCAGCGTGGTGGTCACCCTGACCCACGCCGCCGACCTGGACGCCGCCGCCGAGCTGATGCGTGCGCATTCACCCGAGGTGCACGTCGAGCGGGGCAGCCGGCGGCTGACCGCTCAGGCCGGCGGCCTGGGCGACATGACGCGGATCGCCGCCGTCTTCGAGGCCAGCGGCATCGAGCTCGACGACCTCGGACTCGCCCGGCCCAGCCTGGACGACGTCTTCCTGCACCTCACCGGGCGCCGCGCCGAGGCCGAGCCCGGCGCCGACGCATCGACCGACGCCACCGCCGAGGGAGCCACCCCGTGACCGCCGTCCGGAGCCACACCACCCCCCTGTCCCCCGCCGATCGGCCGCCGATCTCGCCGCCGTCCCTCCTGCGGGCGTCGTCCACGATCGTCTGGCGCAACCTCGTCCACATCCGCCGGATGCCGGAGATGCTGCTCGACGTCACGGTGCAGTCGGTGATGTTCGTGCTGCTCTTCGCCTACGTCTTCGGTGGGGCCATCGGGGTGGCGGGGTCGAACTACCCGGAGTTCCTCCTGCCCGGGATCATGGTCCAGACCATGGTGTTCTCCGCCGCCGTCGTCGCCATGGGGCTCACCAGCGACCTGCAGAAGGGGTTCGTCGACCGGTTCAAGTCCCTGCCGGTCCCGCGGCCCGCGGTCCTGGTCGGGCGGAGCATCTCCAGCCTCATCCACTCGAGCATCGGCATCGCCGTGATGGCGCTGACCGGCCTGCTCATCGGCTGGCGGATCCGCAACGGCGTCATCGACGGCGTGCTCGCCTTCCTCCTGCTGCTGCTGTTCGGGTTCGCCCTGATCTGGCTCGGCATCTGGGTGGGCTCGCTGATGCGCACCGTGGAGGCGGTGCAGGGCTTCATGTTCACGGTCATGTTCCCGCTGACCTTCGTCGCGAACACGTTCGTCCCCACGGAGAGCATGCCGTCGTGGCTGCGGGCGATCTCCGAGTGGAACCCGGTGTCCGCG
>DASPIH010000261.1:0-2345 GCA_035629195.1 Blastococcus sp.
CCGCCCGGGACGACGGCGAGCAACCTGCGCTGGTCGTCGATCTTCCGGATCAAGCACGGCATCGTCGACCGCTACCGCGAGGGGCGGGTCTTCGTCGCCGGCGACGCCGCGCACCTGCACCCGCCGGCCGGCGGGCAGGGGATGAACACCGGCATCCAGGACGCCTGGAACCTCGGCTGGAAGCTCGCCCTCGCCGTGCGGGGGGAGGCCGCGCCCGGGCTGCTGGACAGCTACGACGCCGAGCGCCGTCCCGCCGGGAAGATGATCGTGGACCGGGCCGTGTCCATCGCGTTCACCGACGAGATGGACATGGAGGACGAGAAGGCCCAGTTCCTGCTCGAGATGCAGATGACCATGAACTACGCCGGCAGCCCGCTGGTCGGCGAGGGGCCGGGCGGGGATGCCTTCCCGGCCGGGCCGGAGCCCGGCCACCGGGCGCCGGACGTGCAGGGCCTGCGGCGCTTCGGCGTGGCCCACCCGCTGCGGCTGTTCGACCTCACCCGCGGCACCCGCTCCACGCTGCTGCTGCACGCCGACGCCACCGCGTCGGAGGAGCAGGTGTCGGACCTGGAGAAGCTGGCCGTCGCCGTGCGGCAGCAGACCCGCGGCGAGGTGGGGGCCTACCTCGTCGCCGCTCCCGACGCCCGGGTGCCGCTCCTCGTCGACCTGCCCGTCGTCCGCGACGCCGAGGGCACCTTCGCCGCCGCCTACGGCACCGCGGGCGCGGGGACGGCGGCCTACCTGGTCCGCCCCGACGGTCACGTCGGCTTCCGCGGTCGCCCCCTGGACGAGGACGCCCTCCTCGACCACCTGGCCGGGGTCTTCGCGCAGTGACCGGACCCCACCCCCACGACCACCCCCACCCGAGGGAGACCCCATGACGCAGACCGCACCCGCGAGCTCCGGGACGAGCGACGACGTCGTCCCCGGCGGGGAGATCTACACGCCGGAGTTCCGCGCCGACCCCTACCCGGTCTACGCCCGGCTGCGCGCCGAGCGGCCGGTGGTCAAGGTGCGGACGCCGCGCTTCGACTCGTTCCTGGTCACCCGCTACGACGACGCCCGGCAGGCGCTGTCGGACCCGCGGCTGTCCAAGGACCTCTACCGCGCCGGGGACACCTACCTGGCGGTGTTCGGCGAGAAGGCACGGCAGATCAACACCAACATGCTCAACTCCGACCCGCCGGAGCACAGCCGGCTGCGGCGCCTGGTGACGCAGGCGTTCACCCCGCGGCGCATCGAGGCGATGCGGCCCCGGGTGGAGGAGATCGTCGAGGACCTGCTGGACCGCATCGCGCCGCGCGGCGCCACCGACTTCGTGGACGACTTCGCCCTCCGGCTGCCGCTGGCGGTGATCGGCGACCTGCTCGGGATCCCCGAGGCCGACCACGAGGAGATCCTGGCCGGCACCCAGGTCATCCGGACCGTCGGCACCGGTGGACGCAGCCCCCAGGAGGACCGGGCCGCGATCGGGCAGGCCCAGGAGCGGCTGCACGCCTACTTCACCGGCCTGGTGGCGGCCAAGCGCCGCGAGCCCGGCGAGGACCTGGTGAGCGCGCTGATCACCGCCCGCGACGGGGACGGGCGGCTGTCGGAGGCGGAGCTGGTGAGCACCTGCTTCCTGCTGTTGTTCGCCGGCTACCAGACCACCTCGGACTTCCTCGGCAACGCCGTGGTCGCGCTGCTGACCCACCCCGAGGAGATGGAGAAGCTGCTCGCCGACCCCGACCTGGTGCCCGACGCCGTGGAGGAGCTGCTGCGCTTCGACGGGTCGGTCCCGGTGTCGAGCTTCCGGTTCGCGACCGAGGACCTCGAGATCGGCGGCGTGCCCATCCCGGCCGGCTCGATCGTCACGGTCGTGCTCAGCTCGGCCAACCACGACCCGGAGCTGGTCGCGGACCCGGACGCGCTCGACCTGACCCGCGGCGACACCCAGCACATGTCCTTCGGCCACGGCGTCCACTACTGCCTGGGCACCGCCCTCGCCCGGCTGGAGGCCACGACCGCACTGCGGCGGATCCTCGTCCGCCTGCCCGACCTGCGCCTCGACGTCCCCGTCGAGGAGCTGCAGTGGCTCCCCGCCGCCTCGGCCTTCCGCGGGCTCCTCGAGCTGCCGCTGCGCTTCACCCCCACTCCCACCCCCGGAGGCACGCGATGACCCAGACGACCCCGTCGGCCGACCCCGCGGCCGACGCCTCGACGACCCCCACGGAACAGCCCTGGGCGAACGACACCGTCGAGTTCGCGAACACCGCCTCGGCGCCCGCGACCTGGTACTCCGGCACCTGGCGCCCGTTCCGCAACGTCATCGTCTGCCGGATGGCCCCCGGTAGCGAGGACAAGGT
>DASPIH010000262.1:0-6663 GCA_035629195.1 Blastococcus sp.
TCCTTGTCCCGCGTCGCCACACCCTCGAACATGCCCTGCTCGTCCTTGCGCACCAGCACAGCGCGAT
The DNA here is from genome assembly GCA_035629195.1 of Blastococcus sp. GTDB lineage: Bacteria > Actinomycetota > Actinomycetes > Mycobacteriales > Geodermatophilaceae > Blastococcus. Next base: position 68 of record DASPIH010000262.1, read on the forward strand.
AGGACTCCGGCACCGCCAACCCCCCGATCGCATCCAACTGATCGGCGAGGATGGCATCCCTGATCTCGTTCACGGTTTTTTCTCCCGGTCGGCGGTGACTTGGCTGGCATGGGGCTGCTGCGCCGACAGGTGGCCGGCGGTCGGTCGGAGACAGACCGAAGCCCCCGCTGATGGCGTGGTGGTGGAAGCCACGACCCGTTCTGCGGCCCCGGACCTGGGGTGACCAGGCCCTCCGGCAGCGGAGGCACGGTGTCGTCGTGGCAATGCTCGAGCCCCGCCGCGGCCGGAGGGCTTGGTGACCCTCGAGCGGCAGGGCCGCGCCATGTTCATGGCGAGGCGTCGCGCGAAGCCGTCGCTGCGACGTCGCACGTGAGCCATGGTTAACCAAACAGTTAACTGATGTCAAACGGGCAGCGCAATACGATCGCGAGCGCCCTCTCCACCTGCGAGTCGTTCGAGCCGACGTCGTCCATGGCGGCCGTGCCCCGTGCTCGCTGGTTCCGAGCCGGCGGGCAAGCCCGCACCCGTGGTGGGGGGAGGCAGACGCACCTCCGTGATCAGCCGCCGTCGCCTGCGGCCGCCCACGGGGCCGGGCCGACATCTCGCCGACTGACGTCACCGCGGACCGTCTGTGCGGCGTGTCGCCCGGTCGGGAGCGAGTCGGTCGGCGAGCTCGACATAGTCGCGGAGGACCTGCCGGCGACCCCGGTGGAGGGAACCGGTGGTCGGGATGCGCATGTCCGGGCATCCGCGCGGCAGCTCGGCCGGGACTGTCGAGATCAGCAGTAGTGCGATCAGGCCGTGGAGCGCCGCTGTGCGCCGGGGTCGACCATCCGTCGGCTTCGGCGGCCCCTGCCGGCGCCTTCTCTGCCTTCCGCGCCGGATCCCCGGGCACCACTGCCGTCTCGACCGTCGGGGAACCCCGAACGAGCCCCCCCGAAGAAACGGATCGGGCACGACCCGACGGCGGGTGGACGAAGGCCTGACCGGGCGGCGACCGGAAGTCACGCTGTGGTGATCAGGTCGCCGCCGGTCCGGTCGCGGGATCAGCCGGGACAACGCCCAGCCCGGCTGTCACCGGACTCGGGCGCGCTCGCCGCCGGGGCTCCCGGCGACGCGTCCCTGCCGATCACCTCGGCAGCTCTTGCCTCACTCCTCGTCGTCGAGGAGACCGGGCCAGCCGAGGAACGTGGTCTCGGACTCGCCGGCGAGGTGGATGTCGAGCTCGTAGCCGCCGTCGGTCGCGCGGGCGAGCATCGTGGCGCGCTGTTCCGGCGACAGCTGCGCGAGCAGCTCGTCGGTGTCGTTGGCCTCGTCCGGGAAGTAGAGGAAGGTCACCGCCGGACGGATCATGAAGCTGCCGACGGTGACCAGCAGCGCCAGGTGCGGCGCTCGACCGGGCAGCGCCTTCGGCTTCACGGTGGTGAACTCGAACGCGCCGTCCGGGCCGGTGAACGTTCTCGTCCACCCCTCCGGCTGGTTGGTCTCGATCATCGACATCGCAGCCGGCTGTCCCAGCCCGTTGAGCACGCGCCCGGTGACCGTGAACGGCGTGCGGTCATCGCCGGGCTCCACCGCCGAGCGAAGCCCCATACCCAGCGTGAAGTACGGGCCGAGGATGGTGCGCGGGGTGGGGACCAGATGATCGTTCGCGTCGTTCGATGCGAGGTTCTTCTCGTCTGCAGTCGTGGTCATCTCAGTGCTCCGGGGTCGCGTTCATGCCGCCGAGGACGATGTCGAACCGGTAGCCGATGGTGATCCCGGGGATGGCGGCCTCCCAGTCCAACTGGCAGATCAGCCGCTCGCGCGCCTTCGCGTCGGGAATGGTGCTGACGACCGGATCCCGCTCGATCAGCGGATCGCCGGGGAACTGCATCTGCGTCACGTAACGCTCGGTCAGGCCGCGACCGGTGAGGCCGAAGTGGATGTGCTGCGCGCGCCAGGCCTCCCGATCCTTCCACCAGGGGTACGAGCCCGGCTTGATCGTCCTGAACGTGTACCAGCCATCGGCGTCGGTGAGCGTGCGGCCCGCGCCGGTGAAGTTGGGGTCGTGCGGCTTGGGCGTGGGATCGTGGTCGTGCACGTACTTGCCCGCGGCATTGGCCTGCCAGATCTCGACCAGCATGTCGCGCGCCGGACGTCCCCAGCTGTCGGTCACCCGGCCATGGACGGTGATGTGCTCACCCAACGGCACGCCGGCGTGCTGAGCCGTCAGATCGTTGTCGCCCGGCTCGGGCGTGCCGTATCCGTAGACCGGCGCCGACGCGTCGATCAGCCGCGACTGGACGATCACCAGCGGCTTCCTGGGGCTCCAGATCGTGGTGTCGAAGTTCGGTGTCGAGAAGCCCTCCGGGAGTTTGACCCACCAAGGCTCGGTGTACTCGCGCACTCGCGTTCCTTCCTGCTCCGCCAGGTGCATGGCGGAGGATCGCCGACGGCAGCCGCTGGGGACCGAAGTATGCGGATCGGCGAGCAGCGGTGTCCAGGGAGACTGGCCCCGGGACGACGAAACCATACGACGGCGGGCGCGGGGCCGGGCCACCGCCGTCGGCCTCAGATCAGGTGTCATGGTCCGGAGTCGACCCGGCCATGATCTGCCGCCGCGACGCACGCAGCGCTGCCGGCGCCGCGCACCCGTCGGGCCGCAGCACGGCTACCTGTCGACCGACTTCGGGCAGTGCGGGTGCCCGGGCCGTCGGTGCGAGATGACGTCCGCCCGGCTCCGCGAGCATCGGTGACGTCAGACCCGGTTCCGCGGACCACGACGAGAGCCGGCCATCACCCGGATCGATCCTCGCGATTCCGCACCGCCCTGGGGGTGCACGGTCAGAGACCGCCACCGGCACCATCCGGTCGCTACGACCACCGCCTCGGTTCCGTGCATGCCGAAAGGGTGGACGCCGACCCATGGTCGGCGTCCACCCTTCCTACAACGTGCCGAGCATGCGGCGCAGCGACGTCGACGTCAGCCTCGGCCACGAGGTGACGAGCCGTCGCGACCCGCAGGCCACCTCAGTCGCCGACGACCTCGGTCACGTTCTCGTAGGCGTCCACCATGTCGGCGAGCAGCTCGCTGATGACGTCCGAGACCCGGTGTGTCGCGGACATCAGACCGACCGCCTGACCGACGTAGTAGGAGTCGAGCTCCTTGGCCTTGGGGTTGCCGGCGTCTGCGGCGCGCGAGATCTGCTCGAAAGCGTTCTCGCTCAGCATGCCCTGGAAAGGCATGGGCAGCGGGGCGATCTCGGGGTGGGCGTCCCACTCGTCGTGCCACGCGCTCCGCAGCTGGCGCGCGGGCTTGCCGGTCCGGGTCTTCGAGCGGATCGTGTCGGAGGACCGCGCCTGGGCCATCTTGGCCTTCACGGTGTCGTCGACCTCGCTCTCCGCGGTGCTGAGCCAGACCGAACCCATCCACACGCCGGCAGCACCCAGGGCGAGTGCCGCCACGATCTGCCGGCCGGTCGCGATGCCGCCTGCCGCGAGCACCGGCACCGGCGCCACGGCCTTGGCCACCTCCGCGGTGAGCACCATGGTGCCGACCTCGCCGGTGTGGCCACCGGCCTCGTAGCCCGTCGCCACGACGAAGTCGGCGCCTCCGGCGATGTTCCGCTCGGCGTGCCGCACGGTTCCGGCGAGGGCACCGATGGTGATCCCCTGAGCGCGGCAGCGCTCCACCACATCGGGGGCAGGCGGGCCCAGCGCGCTGACGAGGAGCCGGATCGGGTGCTTGAGCGCGACGTCGATGAGCGCTGCCACGTTCTCCGGCCGGGTGGCGGTGCCGCGCCAGTCGGTGAGGTCGTATCCGGCGGAGTCGTCGGTGATCACCTCGTACCGGTGCAGCATGTCGTCGACGAAGCCGATGTGGGTGTCCGGGACCTGGGCGCGGAGCTCCTCCGGCGAGTGCTCCAGGCCCGACTGCTTGAACGGCATGAGCAGGTCGACGCCGTACGGCTTGCCTCCGACCTGCTGGTCGATCCAGGTGAGCTCCTTCTCGAGCTCCTCCGGCGTGAAACGGGTTCCGCCGAAAACGCCCACACCGCCGGCATTGGTCACGGCGGCGACGACGTCACGGGTGTGGCTGAACGCGAATATCGGGAGCTCGACTCCCAGCATTTCGGTGATCGCTGTCTTCATCTTCTCTGTCCACCATCCAGTCGGTCATCGTTGACAGCTGTGCTCGGTGCTCCGTCCGCCCCACCCGTGCGGACAGCTCTGACACTCCCCTGGGTGGCGAAGGCCCCGTCGGGGAGAGCGACCCAGATGTCGGCTTCGGGCGCGTCTCCGCCGACGGTGACCACTCCACCGACCGTGAGCGTGGTCCCGGGGTGGACGGACGCGATCGTGCGATAGGTCATCGAGGCGACGCGACCCCAGGGCCGGACCCAGGTCTCGCACAGCCGCATCAGCCAGCTGCCCATGAGGGGACCGTGCACCAGGATGTCGTCATAGCCCTCGACGTCACGTGAATAGGGCGCGTCGTAGTGGATCCGGTGGGGATTCCAGGTGATCGCCGAGTAGCAGAAGAGCTGGACAGGATCGGGCCGCACCTCGAAGCTCGGGAGCTGGTCCCCGACGTTCATCGACGCCACGGCCAACGGGGTACCACTCATCGCAGGATCCTCACGTATCGCTCGGAGATGACCAGGTCCCCCGTCCCCTCGCGGCGATACTCCAGGTCGTAGCCGACGAACACCAGGGGACCCGATCGGCCGCTCTTCTCCTCGAGGGACCCGATCCGCTTCGAGAGGCGGATCTCGTCGCCGGCGACGATCGGCTCGTGGAAGGTCGTGGAGGTCTCCCCCGCCATCCGGCGCTGGGCAGCCGTCGGCGGGGTCATGTCATCGCTGCCGCCGTCCTCGGCCAGTTCGGAGATCGGGAGCAGGTTGGGAACGGCGTGCCGGATGACCAGGTGGAAGCCGAGCGGCGCGATGACGTCCCGGTATCCCGCCCGGCGCGCCTCCTCGACGTCCAGGTGGATCCGATCGGTGATGCCCAGGGTGTACGCGTACTGCGCGATCTGCATGCGCGTGACCAGCCAGGGCTCGAACGTCTGCTCCGCGCCCAGCCAGCTGCGCGCCTCGTCGGTCAACAGGCTCATGATCCCGACCCTTCCGCTGCGATGGGGCGCCAGACCGGCTGCGGGCTGCCGTCGACGCCCGGCTCCACCGTCCAGGAGAACCGGTCGCCGACCTCGAGCTGGTCGGGCTCGGTGTCGAGCCGCCCGACCAGGCGGAGCTTGCGCTCCGGGTACTCGAGGACACCGACCGCGTAGGGCACCTTCTCCTCGAACCCGGCAAGTCGTGTGCGCGCCACGACGGTCCAGGTGAAGAGCGTGGCCGACTCCGGGAGCGTCACCCACTGCAGCTCGAAGGAGCGGCAGTGCACGCACGCCGGCCTCGGCGGCCACTGGTACTCACCGCACGCGTCGCACAGCTGGCAGCACAGCTCGCCACGGGCGAGCCCGTCGCGATAGCCCTGGAGATCCTCGATCTGTGTCAACCCACGTCCCTTCTCAGGCCCGGGCCAGCAGCGCGAGTGCGCCGTCGCCCATGTCGCCCCAGCCGGTGATCGCCACCGTCTCGGCCCCGGACACCTGGCGGTCGTCGGGGACCTGGCGCCGCAGCTGGCGAACCGCTTCGACGACATGGTTCATGCCGGTGAGGTGGCCCTCCGACAGGAGCCCGCCGTTCGGGTTCACCGGCAAGCGGCCGTCCGGAGCGATGTTGCCGTCGAGCACGAACGGGCCGCCTTCGCCGCGACCGCAGAAACCGGCCTCCTCCAACTGCTGGATCACCTCGAAGGTGAAGCAGTCGTAGATGAAGGCGATGTCGACGTCACTCGGCGACATGCCGGCCAGGCCGAACGCCCGCGGTGCCGCCTTGGTGAGCCCGGTGTTGAAGATGTCCCACCGGCTGGCCATGTCGTCGGCGGAGTCGGGATGGCCCTCGGCGATCCCTTCGATCCGCACGACCGGACCGGAGGCGTTCCGGGCGCGATCCTCACGGGCGACGATGACCGCTGCGGCGCCGTCGGTCTCCAGGCAGCAGTCGAACTTCAGGTACGGGTCGGCGATCACCTGCGAGCTCGCGTACTGCTCCATGGTGAGCTCGCGGCCGTACATCTGCGCGCCCGGGTTGCGCTGGGCGTTGGCGCGCATGGTCAGGGCGACGGTGCCGAGCGCCTCACGCGTGGTGCCGAACTCGTGCATGTGCCGACGGCACGCCAGGGCGTACCACTGGGCCGGCGTGTTCATCCCGTGCGGGTACTCGAGCTCCCGCCGGTAGGCCTGGCCGGCGAGCTGCCGGACGCGCGCATCCACGCGGGAGACGGAGCTGGCGTTCCGGGCGAGGAAGACCGCGACGTAGTCGGCCTGGCCGCTCTCGACGGCGAGGGTCGCCAGGCGGAGACCGGCCAGGCTGCTGGCGCCGCCCATATGCGAGACGGCGGTGAACCGCACATCCGCGCTACCGAGAACCGGGATCACGTCCTCGGCCGTCACCGAATCGGGGAACGGGACGAAGCCGTCGATCTCCGACGGGCTGATACCCGCGTCGTCGGCGGCCGCGATGAGCGCCTCGAGCGCGAGACGAGTGATA
>DASPIH010000263.1:0-8536 GCA_035629195.1 Blastococcus sp.
GCTCGACGCCGTTCGTGCGGAGGCCACGCTGGGCGAGATCTGCGACGCCCTGCGGGCGGAGTGGGGCACCTACACCGAGCCCGCCCGGTTCTGAGCACACTGTCGCCCTCCGGGCTCCGACCGCGGCCAGGAGCCGTCCCCGACCTGCGCTGAGCCCCGTCGGCGCCCCGCGCGGGGGAGCCTCCGGCCCCGCCTCGCCGCACGACCCGCGCGGGGCGGCTCCCGGTCCTGACTCGGGGACCCTTCGATCCCACTGGCCCCCTGCAGGGTCCCGCCGCGAGCTTGCGAGTGGAGGGGGCAGGGGGTCCTTTTTCAGAACCGGGCGGGCTCGGTGTAGGTGCCCCACTCCGCCCGCAGGGCGTCGCAGATCTCGCCCAGCGTGGCCTCCGCACGAACGGCGTCGAGCATCGCCGGCACCATGTTCTCCTCGGTGCGCGCCACCTCGACCATCCGGGCGACGGCCGCCCGAGCGGCGGCGTCGTCCCGGCGCTGCCGGCGTCCGGCCAGCTCCGCCTTCTGGTCGATCTCCACCTGGTGGCCGACCCGCAGGATCTCGAGCTTGTCGTGGGCGTCGACCGACCCGGTGAGCGTGTTGACCCCCACGACCTTCTTCTCGCCCTTCTCCACCGCCCGCTGGTAGACGAACGCGGCCTCGGCGATCTCGCCGGTGAACCAGCCGTCCTCGATCCCACGCAGGATGCCGGAGGTGATCGTGCCGTCGGTGCCCATGTCGCGGATGCGGCTGAAGATGCCCTCCGCCTCCCGCTCGATGTCGTCGGTGAGCGCCTCGACGTACCAGGACCCACCCAGCGGGTCGGCGACGTTCATGACCCCTGTCTCCTCGGCGATCACCTGCTGGGTGCGCAGCGCGATCTGCGCGGCCTTGGCACTGGGCAGGGCGAGCACCTCGTCGAGGGCGTTGGTGTGCAGCGACTGGGTGCCCCCCAGGATCGCCGACAGCGCCTCGACCGCGGTGCGCACGATGTTGTTGTCCGGCTGCTGCGCCGTGAGCGAGACGCCCGCCGTCTGGGTGTGGAAGCGCAGCTGCTGCGCCTTCTCCGTGCGCGCTCCGTAGACGTCGCGCAGCCAGCGCGCCCAGATCCGGCGAGCCGCGCGGAACTTCGCGATCTCCTCGAAGAAGTCGACGTGCGCGTCGAAGAAGAACGACAGGCCGGGCGCGAAGGCCTCGATGTCCAGGCCGCGCGACAACCCGAGCTCGACGTAGGCGAAGCCGTCGGCCAGCGTGTAGGCCAGTTCCTGCGCAGCCGTCGAGCCGGCCTCGCGGATGTGGTACCCCGACACGCTGATCGGCTTGTAGGCCGGGATGTTCGCCGCGCAGTACTCCATCAGGTCGCCGATGAGGCGCAGGTGCGGCTCCGGGGCGAACAGCCACTCCTTCTGCGCGATGTACTCCTTGAAGATGTCCGTCTGCAGCGTTCCGTTGAGCGACCCGACCGCCGCACCTTGTCGTTCAGCGGCCACCAGGTACATGCAGAACACCGGCACGGCCGGGCCGCTGATCGTCATCGACGTCGTGGTGCCCGCGAGGTCGATGCCGTCGAAGAGCACGTCCATGTCCGACGCCGAGTCCACCGCCACCCCGCAGTGCCCGACCTCACCCAGACTGCGCGGGTCGTCGGAGTCCCGACCCATGAGCGTGGGCATGTCGAAGGCCACGGACAGCCCGCCGCCACCTTCGGCCAGGATCATCTTGTAGCGCTCGTTGGTCTGCTGGGCGTTGCCGAAGCCGGCGAACTGCCGGATGGTCCACGCCCGGCCGCGATAGCCGGTGGCGTGCAGGCCGCGGGTGAACGGGAACTCGCCCGGATAGCCGATCCGCTCGAAACCGGGGACGGCGGACTCGTCGGCCGGACCGTAGACCGGCGCCACCTCGGTGCCCGAGAGCGTGGTGAAGTCCGCGTCGCGCACCCGCCCGGCGGCCAGCGCCGCGTCGTACCGCTGTTGCCACCGCTGCCGGGCGTCCTGGGTCATGGCTGGACAGTAGGAGGCCCGACGACCGGTGTCGACGGTCATCCGGGGTTCGAGCCGGGCCGGGGTGAGCGACGTCGCCGAACCGACGTCGTGCCGGTCGACGCGGCGCCGTCGGTCGTCCTCGCGCCGGCTCGCCGGAACGCGGCGGGCCAGGTGGTCCGCTCCCCCCGCCGTGACCGGGCCCCGCTCGAGCCGATCCGCGGACATGTCGAGGAGCCGACTTCTCGACATGGCGACCGCACGACCGGAACCCGGGGACGGTCCCAGGGCTGGAGGAGCCGGCCGGGAGGCCATCAACCCGGCGGATCGCCCGGTCACCGGCGCGCCGGGCTCAGCCCAGGGCCGGGCGCAGCGGCGGGATCTCCCGCACGCCGAAGACGTCCCGCAGCGCGACCCGGGCGGCGTTGTCGCCGCACATCCCGTGCACGGCCGGGCCGGGCGGAGTGGCCGATGAGGCCAGGTAGACGCCCTTGACCGGCGTCCGGTAGGTGTTCCAGCGCGGTACGGGCCGGGCCAGCATCTGCCGCAGCGTCGCCTGGCCGTTGGAGATGTCGCCACCCAGATAGCTGCGGTTCCACTGCTCCATCTGCACGGCCGTCTTCGTGTACCGCTCCACGACCGTGTCGCGGAACCCGGGGGCGAAGCGCTCGATCTGGTTCTCGACGGCCTCCGTCATGTCGACGTCGGCGCCGTGCGGCACGTGGACGTACGCCCAGAAGATGTGCCCACCGTCGGGTGCGCGGGTCGGGTCGGGCACGGTCGGCTGGACCGCCAGGACGTACGGACGGTCGGTGAGCCGGCCCTGGTTGGGCGCCCGCTCCCCCGCGATCGTCTCGTCGAGGTCGCCGGCCACGTGGATGGTCCCGGCCCGCCGGACGTCGGGGTTGGCCCACGGCACCGGCTCGGACAGGATCCAGTCGATCTTGAACACCCCGGCGCCGTGGCGGTAGCGGGAGACCCACCTCCGGTAGCCCTCGATGAGCCGGTCTCCCGCCATGGAGACGAAGTCCTCGGGGGTGGTGTCCAGGAGCACCGCGGGCACCCCGTCGAACTCGCGCAGGTCGGTGACCCGGTGGCCGGTGACCACCTCGCCCCCCTGCTCCTCGAGTGCGGTGACCATCGCATCGGCGAGCTTCTGCGATCCCCCCTCGATCAGCGGCCATCCGGCGTGGTGGGACAACATCGCGAGCAGCATGCCCAGCGCGGAGGTCAGCGGCTGGCTCAGGTCGAGCATCCCGTGCGCGGCCGCGCCACCGAGCAGGGCCCGGGCCTCCTGGGTCTCGAAGTACCGGTGCGCCAGCCACCGCACGTTCGGCAGTCCGGTCAGCCCGAACTTCGCGACCTGGACGGGGCTGCGGGTGGGCAGCCGGCGCAGCCGGCTGCCGAGGAAGAAGTCGACGATGTCGGTGCCGTGCTCGACCAGCGGGCCGAACAGCCGTTCATAGGCCGCCGCGTCCCGGCCCAGGCCCGCAGCCGTCTGCTCCAGCGAGGAGTGCGACAGCGCCGCACCCCCGCCGTCGAGCGGGTGGGCGAAGTTGATCTCCGGGTGCACGAACCGCACGCCCCGGCTCTGCACGTCGAACTCGCGGAAGAACGGCGCCGCGACGGCCATGGGCTGGACGATCGAGCAGACGTCGTGGTGGAAGCCGGGGCGCATGAGCTCCTCGGTCCGCATGCCGCCGCCCGGCCGCTCGGCGGCCTCGACGACCTGCACGGTCAGACCCGCGGCGGCCAGGCGGAGCGCCGCCGCCAGCCCGTTGGGGCCTGCTCCCACGACGACAGCGTCCGGTCGTCCTGCCGTGCCGCTCACCCGGCGATCCTTCCACGGGGACGGCGGCCCTGCCCGGTGTCCGCGTGGACAGGGCCTGTGGCGGCTGAGCACCGTGGGCAGCGCGGTGCGCGCCGGATCCGGGCAGGAGCCGCGGGACCGTCCGCACGCCACCGGCCGGACCTACCCTGGCGGCCGTGCCGATCCCGACCGCCCAGGACCCGCTGACGGCGTCGCCGCCGCTCCGGCTGACCCCGGCCGGGCGCCTCCGGCGGCTGGCCGCAGCGGCGGTCGTGCTCGCGTTGCTGCTGGCCGGAACCCTCTGGGGCGATGACGACGAGTTCCCCTTCGGGCCGTTCCGCATGTACTCCACCCGCGCCGATCCGAACGCGGCCGTGGTGTCCACCCGGACGGTCGGCCTGACCGCGACCGGCGAGGAGATCAGGCTCTCCGGTGGCGAGGTGGGGCTGCGGCGCGCGGAGTTCGAGGGCCAGCTCCCGCGCGTCTCGGACGACCCCGGCCTCCTCGGCCTGCTGGCCGACGCCTACGCCGATGCCCACCCCGGGGCGCCGGAGCTGGTCGCGGTCCAGGTGGTGCAGCGCCGGTTCGAGCTGGTCGACGGCCGGCAGACCGGAGCCTTCGTCGACCGGGTCCTGGTCGAGTACGTGCTGACGGAGGAGGGCGCATGAGCACGGTCGACGCGCCGCCGGCCGGGGCGAGCACCGGAACCGGCCGGGTGACCGGCGGGTGGTGGTTCCGGCCGGTCCCGCTGGCCCGGATCGCGGTCTTCCGGGTGATCGCCTACCTGTTCATCCCGGTCGACGTCTTCCTCACGACCGCATGGGTGCGGGCGCACGCCGACGTGCCTCCCGAGTGGTACCAGCCGCTGCTCGTCGGCCGGCTGCTGCACCTGCCGACGCCCACGCACACCCTGGTGACGGTGGTGCAGTGGATGCTCGTGCTCGCCGCGCTGGCCGCAGCCACGGGGCGGGCTCCCCGGCTGCTGGGCACCGCCGTCTTCCTGCTCTACGGGGAGTGGATGGTGATCGCGATGAGCTACGGCAAGGTCGACCACGACCGGATCGCCTTCCTCGTCGCCCTCGCGGTGCTTCCGACGATCGGCCGGGCGCGCTTCCGGGACCGGCGATCGTCGGAGGCGGCCGGCTGGGCGATGGCGGCCGTGCTCGTCACCGTCATGCTCACGTACTTCCTCGCCGCCTGGGCGAAGGTGCGCTTCGGCGGCTGGGACTGGCCGACCGGCTCGACCCTGACACGCGCCGTTCTGCGCCGTGGCACCGGCCTGTCGGAGTGGACGCTCGAGCTGCCGTGGCTGCTCACCGCCGCGCAGTGGGCGATGCTCGTCCTGGAGTTCCTCGCGCCGCTGATGCTGCTGGTGCGCAGCGACCGGGCGCGGATCGGCCTCGTGCTCTTCCTGCTCGGCTTCCACGTGATGGTCTTCGCCGGCGTCACGATCATCTTCCTGCCCCACTGCGTGGCGATCCTGTCGATCCTGCCGTGGGAACGGCTGACCGCGGGGCGCCGGCCGGAGGATGCAGCCCTCGGCGGGTCGATGTCCTCCGGCCCGGGACCCGCGCGGGGCTAGAGCTGGGCCAGCAGCTCGTCGGCGGCGCGGTAGGGATCGGTGGAACCGTCGACCACCTGCCCCGCCAGGCTGCCCAGGGCAGCCGAGCCGTGGACGTCGCCCATCCGCTCCCGCAGCGTCGCCAGCGCGATCGCCTCGATCTCGCGGGCGGCACGCTCGCTGCGACGTCGCCGCCCCTCCCCGGTGGACTCCAGCCACCGGCGGTGCTCCTCGATCTTCTCGAGCACCCCCTCGACGCCGTTGTCGGTGTCCCGGGACGCCACGGTCCGGCAGATCGGCGGGCGCCAGTTGCCCGCCTCGGTGTGCCGACCGCCCAGCGACTGCATGTACCGCAGGTCGCGCACGGTCTGGTCGGCGCCGTCCCGGTCGGCCTTGTTGACCACGAAGACGTCGGCGACCTCGAGGATGCCGGCCTTGGCCGCCTGGATGCCGTCGCCCATCCCGGGGGCGACCAGCACCAGTGTGGTGTCGGCCAGCGAGGCGACCTCCAGTTCCGACTGGCCCACGCCGACCGTCTCGATCAGCACGACGTCGCAGCCGGCCGCGTCGAGGACCCGCAGCGCCTGCGGAGTCGCCCAGGACAGCCCGCCCAGGTGACCGCGGGAGGCCATGGAGCGGATGAAGACCCCGCTGTCGCCCGCGTGGTCCTGCATGCGCACGCGGTCGCCGAGCAGCGCGCCCCCGGAGAAGGGGGACGAGGGGTCGACGGCGAGCACGCCGACGCGCTTGCCGGTGCGACGGAGGGCGCGCACCAGCGCGGTCGTCGACGTCGACTTGCCCACGCCCGGGGAGCCGGTGAGCCCGATGACCTGGGCGTTGCCCGTGTGCGGGGCGAGCGCGGCGGCCACCTCGCGCAGCGCGGGGCTGGCGTCCTCCACGAGGGAGATCAGCCGGGCGACCGAGCGGGCGTCCCCGTCGCGGGCGCGCTCGACCAGGGCGGGGACGTCGACGGCACGCCGCCCCCGCCGCCCCATCGGGGCGGCGGGGGCATCCGTCTGAACTGCGAGGCCCTCCGACGTCACGCCTTGGCGGGCACGTGCAGGATGAGGGCGTCGCCCTGCCCGCCGCCGCCGCACAGCGCGGCAGCACCGACGCCACCTCCGCGGCGACGCAGCTCGAGCGCCACGTCGAGCACGACGCGGGCGCCACTCATGCCGATCGGGTGGCCCAGAGCGATCGCGCCGCCGTTCGGGTTCACCTTCTCCGGGTCGATCCCGAGCTCCTTGGTGGAGACGAGGGCGACGGCGGCGAACGCCTCGTTGAGCTCGACGACGTCGAGGTCCTTGGGGTCGATGCCCTCGCGCGCGCACGCCTTCTTGATGGCCCCGGACGGCTGGCTCTGCAGCGTGGCGTCCGGACCGGCGACGACACCGTGCGCGCCGATCTCGGCGATCGGGGTGATCCCGAGCTCGGCCGCCTTCGCCGCGCTCATGACCACGACGGCGCAGGCGCCGTCGGAGATCTGCGAGGCGGTGCCGGCGGTGATCGTCCCGTCCTTGGCGAAGGCCGGCCGGAGCTTGGACAGGCTGTCGACGGTCGTGTCGGGGCGGACGCCCTCGTCGTCGGTGAACTCGATCGGGTCGCCCTTGCGCTGCGGGATGAGCACCGGGGTGATCGCCTCGGCGAAGACGCCGTCCTTGTGCGAGCGCGCAGCCTTCTGGTGGCTGCCCGCCGCGAACTCGTCCTGCTCCTCGCGGGTCAGGTTGTAGCGGCTGTTCGCCTGCTCGGTCAGCGCGCCCATGGCCACCTGGTCGAAGGTGTCCGACAGCCCGTCGTGCGACATGGCGTCGACCAGCTTGGCGTCGCCGAACTTGGTGCCGGTCCGGGAGCTGGGCAGCAGGTGCGGGGCGTTGGTCATCGACTCCTGGCCGCCGGCCACGACGATGTCGAACTCGCCGGCGCGGATGAGCTGGTCGGCCATCGCGATGGCGCTCATCCCGGAGAGGCAGACCTTGTTCACGGTGATCGCCGGTACCGACATGGGGATGCCTGCGGCGACGGCCGCGGGACGGGCCGGGTTCTGCCCCGCGCCGGCCTGCAGCACCTGGCCCATGATCACGTACTCGACCTGGTCGCCGGAGATGCCGGCGCGCTCCAGCGCGGCCTTGATGGCCACGGCGCCGAGGTCGGCCGCCGAGAAGTCCTTCAGCGAGCCGAGGAGCCGGCCCATCGGGGTGCGGGCGCCGCTGACGATGACCGAGCGGGACATGTTGCCTCCAATGCCGGGCCGCCGCCGGTGGCGGCCACGTTGTCGGGAGGCACCGCGAGCAGCCATGACCACGCGGGTCGTGGCCGGGCACGGCGCCGAGCCTTCCGGGAAGGATAGGACGGCGCCAGGGGGTCCGGCACGGAAAGTTTTGTGGCCGCGGTCACGACGCAGGTGGCGAACCACCCTCCCGGGCTGTCGTCCCGGGCGTCCTGACGGCAGGATGCCCCGCGTGACCACCAACGCCGCCGCTCACAGCAGCGCTCCCGACGGCCTGCCCGCCGGCCTGTTCACGACCATCGACCACGTCGGCATCGCCGTTCCCGACCTGGACGAGGCGATCGCCTTCTACGCCCAGGCATTCGGGGTGCACTCCGTGCACGAGGAGACCAACGAGGAGCAGGGCGTCCGCGAGGCGATGCTCGCCGTCGGGAACGGGGACACCCGCATCCAGCTGCTCGCGCCGCTGACTCCCGAATCGACCATCGCGAAGTTCATCGGCCGTTCCGGCCCGGGCCTGCAGCAGCTGGCCTTCCGGGTGGAGGACGTCGAGGCGGTCAGCGCGACCCTGCGCGAGCGCGGGCTCCGCCTGCTCTACGACGTCCCCAAGCGCGGGACCTCCGACAGCAGGGTGAACTTCATCCACCCGAAGGACGCCGGCGGCGTCCTCGTCGAGCTCGTGCAGCCGGCCGCGACCGCGGCCCACTGACCCGTCCGGGACGCGGTCGCCCGCGGGTGGCGACCGCGCTCCCCGCACGCTCACTGCACTGCACCGCACCACCCTCCGAGCCCGGCCGACGACGGCCGCACACGATCCGGGAGTACTCGTGAACGAGATCAGGGATGCCATCCTCGCCGATCAGTTGGATGCGATCGGGGGGTTGGCGGTGCCGGAGTCCTATCGCGCTGTGCTGGTGCGCAAGGACGAGCAGGGCATGTTCGAGGGTGTGGCGACGCGGGACAAGGA
>DASPIH010000264.1:0-3908 GCA_035629195.1 Blastococcus sp.
GGGCCGGGGTCGGCGTCGCGGCCCCGGACGGCGCGGAAGGCGGCCAGGGGGTCGACCGAGCCGCCCACCGAGAGCAGCTTCTGCCGGAACGCGTCCCCGTTCTCCCGCCGCAGGCCACCGTTCTCCCGGAACCACTCCACCGTGTCGGCATCGAGGATCTCCGACCAGATGTAGCTGTAGTAGCCGGCCGAGTAGCCACCGGCGAAGACGTGCTGGAAGTACGTCGTCCGGTAGCGGGGCGGCACCAGCTCCGACGCCACCCCGGCCGCCTCCAGAGCGGCCCGCTCGAACTCCTGCGGATCGCCCACCTCGGTCTCGGGCGTGATCCGGTGCCACGCCTGGTCGAGGAGGGTGGCCGCGAGGTACTCGAGGGTGCCGAAGCCCTCGCCCCACAGCTGCGCGGCGTCGATCGCCTCGACCACCGACGACGGCAGCGGCTCGCCGGTCTCGACGTGCCGGGCGTAGGAGGCGAGGACCTCCGGCCACAACGCCCACATCTCGTTGACCTGGCTGGGGAACTCCACGAAGTCGCGGGGCACGCTCGTGCCCGAGAACCGGGGGTACGTGACCGCGGAGCTCAGCCCGTGGAGCGCGTGCCCGAACTCGTGGAAGAGGGTGTTCACCTCGTCGAGGGTGAGCAGCGTCGGCCGCCCCTCGGGCGCCCGCGAGAGGTTGAGGTTGTTCACCACCACCGGCCGGGTGCCGAGCAGCCGCGACTGGCGGACGAACGAGCTCATCCACGCGCCGCCACGCTTCCCCTCGCGGGCGAAGTAGTCGCCGAGGTACAGCCCGACCTCGGCCCCGCCGGCGTCGGTGACCTCCCAGACGCGGACGTCCGGGTGGTAGCCGGCCAGCTCCGGCCGAGGCGTGAAGCGGAAGCCGTAGAGCAGCTCCGCGGCGCGGAAGACGCCGTCGACGAGCACCCGGTCGAGCTCGAAGTACGGCCGCAGCGCGCCGGTGTCGACGGCGTAGCGCTCGGCCCGCACCCGCTCGCTGTAGTACGCCCAGTCCCAGGCGGCCAGCTCCACGCCGTCGGCGTCGGCCGCCTCGCGGAGCACCGCCGCCTCCGCCTCCGCGTTCGCCACCGAGGCCGGGACCATCGAGGCGAGCATCCGGTCGACCGCCTCCGTCGTCGCGGCCGTCTGGTCGGCGAGCACGAGATCGGCGTGGGTGCCGAAGCCCAGCAGCCGCGCCCGCTCGGCCCGCACCCGGGCGATGCGCACGGCCACCGGGCCGTTGTCGTGCTCTCCGCCCGAGGCCCGGCTGATCGACGCCTCGAACACCCGCCGCCGCAGCTCCCGGTCGCGCAGCTTGGCCAGCACCGGCTGCCCGGTGGGAAGGACCAGCGGAAGGAGGTACCCCTCGACCCCGCGATCGGTGGCGGCCCGGGCAGCGGCCGCCACCTCCTCGTCGCTGAGCCCGTCCAGCTCCGTGGCGTCGGCGACGCGCACCGCCGCCGCCTCGGTGGCCAGCTGCAGGTTCTGGCCGAACGTCGTCGAGAGCTCCGACAGCTCCTGGTTCAGCTCGCTCAACCGCGCGCGTCCGGCCTCGTCGAGCCGGGCACCGGCCAGGACGAAGTCCAGGTGGTAGCGCTCGACCAGGCGCAGCGACTCGTCGTCCAGGCCGGCATGGAGCCGGTCCCGGTGCACCGCGTCGACCCGGGCGAAGACGGCGGGGTCGAGCCGCAGGGCGTCGTCGTGCGCGGCCGCCAGCGGAGCGATCTCCCGCTCGATCTCGCGCAGCCGCGGCGTGGCCACCGACGACGAGAGGTTGCCGAACACCGACGACGCGCGGTCGAGGAGGGCTCCGGACCGTTCCAGCGCGACGATCGTGTTCTCGAACGTCGGCGGCTCGCCGGACCCGACGATCGCGGCGATCTCCCGGCGGTGCTCGGCCATGCCGGCGAGCAGCGCCTCGCGGCAGTGCTCCAACGTGATCCCGCCGAACGGTGGCAGCCGGAACGGCAGCGTCGACTCGGCGGCCAGCGGGTTGTCAGGGGACACGGAAGGACCGTCGACGGCGCTCATCGCCGTCCATCCTCGGACGAGACGGCGTAGCCCGCGCGGCGCAGCGCCGCGATGACCTCCCCCGCGTGCGCCGGCCCACGGGTCTCCAGGACGACGAAGACCTCCACCTCCCCGACGCCCAGCCGGGCTCCGGTGCGCTCGTGCTCGACCTCCAGCACGTTGGCTCCTCCGGCGGCCAGCTCGGCGAGGACGGCGGCCAGCGAACCCGGCCGGTCGGGGACGCGCAACCGCAGCGACAGGTAGCGACCGGCCGAGGCCATGCCGTGCTGGACGACCTTCAGCAGCAGGACCGGGTCGATGTTGCCCCCGGACACGACCGCGACCACCGGCGGGGAGAACGCCGTCGGATCGGCCAGGACGGCCGCCACCGCGGCCACTCCCGCCGGCTCGACGACGAGCTTGGCGCGCTCCAGGCAGAACAGGAGCGCCCGGGAGAGGTCCTCCTCGCCGACCGTGCGCACCTCGTCGACCAGGCCCTGCACGTGGGCGAACGTCAGCTCCGTGGGCATCGGGACGGCGATCCCGTCGGCCATCGTGCTCATGCGCGCCAGGGCCACCGGGTGGCCGGCGGCCAGCGAGCCGGGCAGCGCGGCGGCTCCCTCGGCCTGCACCGCCACCACCCGGACGTCGGGCCGGCGGTCCTTGACCACGGCCGCGATCCCCGACACCAGCCCTCCTCCGCCGGCGCACACCAGCACGGTGGCCACCTCCGGGCACTGCTCGAGCACCTCGAGCCCGACGGTGCCCTGACCGGCGATGACGTAGGCATGGTCGAACGGGTGGATGAACACCGCGCCCGTGCGCCGGGCGTGCTCGGCCGCGGCCAGGAGCGGTTCGGCCAGCGACGAGCCGGACATCTCGACGGCGGCCCCGTATGCCTCGGTGGCCGCGACCTTGGGCAGCGGCGCGCTCTCGGGCATGTACACCGTCGCCCGGGTGCCCAGCAGGCGGGCCGCGAGCGCCACTCCCTGCGCGTGGTTCCCGGCGCTGGCCGCGACCACCCCTCGGGCGCGCTCGGCGTCGGTCAGCCGTGCGATGCGGGTGTATGCCCCGCGGATCTTGAACGAGCCGGTGCGCTGCAGGTTCTCGCACTTGAGCCAGACCGCGCCGCCCACGCGGTCGGCCAACCCCCGGGAGTGCTCCAGCGGTGTGCGGCGGACGACGCCGGCGAGCAGCTCCGCCGCGGCCTCGACGTCCGCACCGCTGACGAGGGACACCGACATGGCCGCATCGTCCCAGGCCGGAGACGCAGCACGGTCACGGAGCGGCTCAGCGCGGGGAGGACGGAGTTCGGCCACGGCGCCGTCCGGGGGCCGACAAAGGGGCCGAGCGTCGTACCGTGGCTGAGGTGACGGACAACCCCGCACCGGCCAGCCCCTCCCCCGCAGCCACGACCCTCGGCGAGCTCCGAGCCACCGGCGCCACGTTCCGGCCGGTGAAGGCCGAGATCCGGGCCAACCTCCTCAGCCGCCTCGCCGCCGGCGAGCCCACCCTGCCCGGCATGGTCGGCTTCGAGGACACCGTCCTCCCCGAGGTGGAGCGAGCCCTCATCGCCGGCCACGACCTGGTGCTGCTCGGCGAACGCGGCCAGGGCAAGACCCGGCTCATCCGCACCCTGGTCAGCCTGCTCGACGAGTGGACACCGGTCCTGGTCGGCAGTGAGCTCAACGAGCACCCGCTGCATCCGGTGAGCGTGTGGGCCTCCCGCCAGATCGCCGAGCACGGCGACGCCACTCCCGTCGGCTGGCTGCACCGCAGCGATCGGTTCGGCGAGAAGCTGGCGACCCCCGACACCAGCGTGGGCGACCTGATCGGCGACGTCGACCCGATCAAGGTGGCCGAGGGCCGCACCCTGGGTGACCCGGAGACGGTGCACTACGG
>DASPIH010000265.1:0-14500 GCA_035629195.1 Blastococcus sp.
CGAGGACGCCGCCCGGGTGCTGCAGGCGTGGGCGGGCTGGTCGATGGCGCTGCCCCCGCAGGCCGGCACGTCGCTCGTGCTCGCGCGGGCCCGCGGCGGGTTCCCGACCGTGTCGGTGCGGTTCTCCTGGACCGGTGATCCGCAGGCCGGCGCCGGCGTGCTCGAGCCGTTGCGGGGGCGCGCCCGTCCGGTCCGCGACGACGTCCGGGAACGCCCCCGGGCGAGCTTTTCCGCCATCCCGGGCGAGCTCGGGACCGGCACCGAGTCCTCCCTGCTGCTCGACCGGTTGCCACCCGAGGCGGTCGCACCCGTCGTGCGGGCCGCCCACGCCCCGGGAACGCGGCTGGTCGAGCTGCGGCTGCTGGGCGGCGCGGTGTCCTGGGCGCCCGAGCAGCCCAGCGCGGTGTGCCACCGGGACGCGCGACTGGCCGTGCGAGTGGCCGGGGACCGGGGTCCCGGAGCGGAGGAGGCGACCCGGGCGGTCGCCGAGGAGCTGCTCGCCGTGGTGGGCCCGGAGGCCGGCGGTCGTGCCGCCGCCCACGGGGCCGGGGTGGTGCCCGACGTCCTGGCGCGGACCCCCACACGCGCGGTCGGTGACCGGCTGTCCGCGTTGGCCGCGGTCGCCGATCCGCACGGCATCCTGGACCGGTCCGGGCTGGACCGGAGCGGCCCGCCCGCCGGGCCGCCGTGGTGACCGGTAGCGGGGGGCACGCACCCGAAGCCGGCGGCTCACCCGGGGCGTCGCGAGCCCTCCGGGGTCGGTGGCCCGGCTCCAGCTCGCCGACCGTCGACGACATCCGTGGTCATGGCAGCTGGAGCTGGTCGTCGTAATCGGCCGCGACACGGCCGACGACCATGCCGATCGCCTTCTGCCCCGCCGCCTGGTGCAGCGGGTGGACGAGGTAGGCGGCAAGGGCGGCCGCGTCGCTGAAGACCGCGTCGAGGACGAGATCCCACGTCTGACCCGTGTCGAGCGTCGGCTGCACGCTCAGCGTGTGCAGGCCCTCGACGCGGCCGATCAGCGCAGTGAGGCTGTCGCTGATGGCGGCCACCTGCACATCCCGTTCGGCGTCGGTCGTCGCTGACAGCTTCCAGAAGACGACGTGCCGAATCGTCATCTCACCCCCGCCTCGCCTGCGGCCGGCCGTCGCCGCGGCGGCGGCGCACTCTGCCGTGCAGGCTCGCACCCTATGGCGGCGGGCCGGCCACCGCCGCCTCCCACTCGGATCGGCCGGTGCCGCGGGCGTCCGGCGCCCGTGCCGGTTCTGGTCGAGGACGGCGGCCGGTGGTGCCCGGACGAGCAGGTCCACGTGCCGGTTCCGGGACGGCGGCTCCAGCGGCGGGGCTCGGTGACTCGACGGCGGCAGCGCGGGAGATCGGTCCCCACGTCGAGGGCGGCAGGCCCGAGAGGGCACGGTGAATCTCGATAAGAGTCGATTGACTTTCGATAGCTATGGCCCGATAGTCGGTGCATGACGCATCTGCGCCACGTGGTGCTCCCGCTCCGGATCCTGCTTGCGCTGGTCTTCGCCGGCCTGGTGGTCGCCCAGGTCTGGGGGCTGCCCGCGATGCTCCCCGACATCGCTGCCCCCTCGATGGAGCAGTCCGTCATGCGGTGGGCGATGCTCGCGCTCTCCGTTCTCGGGCTGGCGTGCGTCCAGGTGGTGATCGTCAGCACCTGGCAGCTGCTCACCATGGTCACGACCGACCGCATCTTCAGCGCGGGTTCCCTCCCGTGGGTCAACGCGATCGTGTGGGCGATCGCCGGCGGCTGGGTCATGCTGCTGGGCACCTTCATCTGCGCCTACTACTTCGTCGTCGACGAGGTCAGCGACGACCCGGCGCTGCCGGCCCTGCTCCTGCTGCTGCTGCTGATCGGCGCAGTCCTGGGCCTGCTGATGGTGGTCATGCGGGCGCTGCTGCGGCAGGCGACCACGCTGCGGACCGACATGGAAGCGGTCATCTGATGGCCATCGTCGTGCGCATCGACGTCGAGCTGGCCAGACGCAAGATGAGCGTCGGCGAGTTCGCCGAGCGGGTCGGGCTCACGCCGGCGAACGTCGCCGTGCTCAAGAACGGCCGGGCCAAGGCGGTCCGGTTCAGCACCCTGGAGGCCATGTGCCGGGTGCTCGAGTGCCAGCCCGGGGACCTGCTCGAGTGGGTGGACGACCGCGACGTCGTGCCGCAACCCGCGTCCTGACGAATCAGCACCGACCGACCGCCACGCCCGGCAGCACGATCCCCGGGCCTGGCCCCTCTGGAATGGAGAACCCGTGAAATACCTCATCGCCGCCGGTGTCGTCCTCGCGATCGCGATCGGTGTCCTCGGCATCGTGGCCGGTGAGGCCGACGACTCGCCGGGCCTCCAGCTCCTGGGCGCCGTGGTGGTCGCCGGCGCGCTTGCCCTCGGTGTGCGGTCCGCCCGGAGGAGGGGGCGACGTCGGTCCAGGCCTGCGGCCTGACCGGGCGCTACCGCCGGGACACCGTCACGCTCGCGCGGGGACCTCGGGGCGGGCCTCGCGCGGAACGTGGTCCCCGTGCTCGTCGACGCGGTAGCGCACGGCCTCCTCCGGCGTCGCGGCGATGGCGCGCAGGGCGTAGCCGAGTGCAGCGACGTCCTGGATCGAGGTGGCGCGGTTGGCGCTGGCGCGCACGGCGCCGGGGAGCTGGGTCGACCCGCCGGCCCGCGCATCCCGGTGGAAGCGGTCCACCTGCTCCTGGGTCAGGTCGAGCAGCCGGGCCATGTAGGGGTGGGCGCAGAAGCAGCCACTGCGCACACCGATCCCGTACTCGGCGGACAGCCGGGCAGCCACCAGGCCGTGCGGAACGCCGTCGAGGTTGAAGGCGGCGACCGGCAGCCGGTCGCCCGCCGTCGGCCCGTAGCGGTGCAGCCCCGGGACCGTGCGCAACTCGGCGTCGAGCGCGTCGGTGAGCGACCGCTCGTGGGTGAGGAGGCCGGGCCAGCCGCTCCGCAGCTCGTCGGCGGCAGCGGCCAGGGCGACGGCGCCGAGGACGTTGGGCGACCCGGCCTCGTCGCGGTCGGGGAAGTCGGCCCAGACCACGTCGTCGAAGGACACGGCCTTGACCGCGCCGCCGCCGACGAGCAGCGGCTCACCGTGGCTGAAGACGTGCCGTGGCGCGACGAGCGCTCCGGCGCCGAAGGGGGCGTACATCTTGTGCCCCGACAGCGCGAGGGCGTCCACCCCGAGGGCGGTCATGTCGATGGGCCGGTGCGGTGCCAGCTGAGCGGCGTCGACGACCACGAACACGCCCCGCTCCCGCGCGGCGGTCGCGATGCGAGCGAGGTCGGGCAGCCAGCCGGTGACGTTGGAGGCCCCGCTGATGGCCAGGACCCGCGGCGTCGGCCGCTGGTCGAGCGCCTCGATCACCTGCTCCGGGGAGAACGTTCCGCACACGCCGACGTCGACGACCCTCAACCGCGCGTGACGGCGCCACGGCAGCAGGTTGGCGTGGTGCTCGACGGCCGTGGTGACGACCACGTCGTCCGGTTGCAGGTCCAGCCGGAAGGCCAAGGTGTTGAGGGAGTCGGTGGTGTTGCGGGTGAAGACAGCGCCGTGCGAGCACGGATCGGCCCCGACGAGACGGAGCACGCCGTCCCGCGCCTGCTCGTAGCGGGCGCTGGTGTGGCGGGACTTGGCACCGGCTCCGCGGTGCACGCTGGAGTACCAGGGCAGGAGATCCTGCACGGCCCGGGCCACCGTGACGGATGCCGAGCTGGTGGCGGCAGCATCCAGGTCGACGTAACGGGTGAGCCCGCCGCCGATCGTGGGAACCAGGATGTCGTCGCCGATGAGCCGGTCCTGGGTCGTGTCGCACACCAGTCGCATGGGGATCCCATCGGACGCGGGTGCGGCTTCCTCAAGCCCAGATGGGACTTCTCCCCCTTCGCGCGTACCCGTAGTGGTGAGAACGAGGTGGAGAACTCAAGCAGCGGTGCCATCCGACGAAGGCATAGGCATGAGCACACCTCCGGTCGAGGGCAGCGACGCGCGGCATCGACGGCGCGGTTTCCGGCTGACGTCGCGGGTCTTCTGGGACCTGGCGGTCTGGATGGTCGGACTCGGGATCGCAGTCGGCCTGGTCTTCCCGCCGTTCGCCACGTGGCTGGGCGTACCGGCCCAGTTCGCCGAGCGCCCGTTGTTCAAGGCCGCCTGCCTGGGCGCCGGCTTCCTGGTCGGTGCGCTGAGCTACGTGCTGTGCCGCATCGTCGTCGGGGGGCGGCTCGCTGTGCTCAGCAGCCACCTGCGCTCGGTGGCGCAGGGCATCTCCCAGGCCAGCCGCACCGGCGACTGGGCGCAGTCGACGTCCCAGCGCATCCGGGTGGACTCCGACGACCAGCTGGGGGAGACCGCCCAGGCCTTCAACAGCCTGCTCGACGCCCTGGAGGCCGGGGAGCACTTCCGCTCGCTGGTCCGCAACGCTTCCGACGTCATCACCGTCGTCGACTCCTCCGGCACCATCTCCTACCAGACGCCGTCGGTCGGCTGGGTGCTCGGCTATCCCCCGGGGACGCTCATCGGCACCGACATCCACGACCTGGTCCACCCCGAGGACGTGTCGGCCTTCCACGACCAGCTCAGCCCCGTGGTCCGCGGCGCTCCCATGCATCCGTACCAGGCGGCCCGGATGCGGCACCACAACGGCTCCTGGCGCTGGACGGAGACCGTCGTCAACCACCTCCTCGACGACCCGGCCGTCAACGGCATCGTGCTGACCACGCGCGACGTCAGCGAGCGCAGGCAACTCGAGGAGCAGCTGCGCACCCAGGCCTTCTACGACCCGCTCACCGGCCTGCCGAACCGGGCACTGTTCATGGAGCGGCTGCGCAGCGCGGAGGAGCTCGAACGCAGCACCGGCGTCCCGGCGGCCGTGCTGTTCCTGGACCTGGACAACCTCAAGACGGTGAACGACACGCTCGGCCACGACGGCGGTGACGCCCTGCTGCGGGTGGTGGCCCAGCGGAGCAGCGCCTGCCTGCGCCCCGGCGACACGCTCGCCCGACTGGCAGGCGACGAGTTCGCCATCCTCCTCGTCGGCCCGCAGAGCAGCGAGGTCGCTCCCCGTGTGGCCAAGCGCATCCTCGCCGCGCTCCACGAGCCGGCGTTCCTCCTCGACCGCGCGGTCCGCGCCAGCCTCAGCATCGGTCTGGCGACCACGGCCACCTGCGCGGCCAGCGGCATCGGCCTGCTCAGCGCCGCCGACATCGCCATGTACGTGGCCAAGACCAGCGGCAAGGGGCGCTGCGAGGCGTTCCAGCCCAGCCACCACGCCGCTCAGCTCGACCGGGAGCGCCTCCGGGCGGACCTGTACCAGGCGCTGGAGCGGCAGGAGCTCGTGCTGCACTACCAGCCCATCGTCGACCTGACCACCCACCGGGTCTGCGGCTACGAGGCGCTGGTGCGCTGGCAGCACCCCGAGCGAGGGCTCGTGTCGCCGGCGCAGTTCATCACCCTGGCCGAGGACAGCGGCCTCATCGTCCCGATCGGCCGCTGGATCCTCCGCGAGGCCACCCGCCAGGCCGCGGTCTGGCAGGAGCCCGACGGCAACGGTCCGCGGATGAGCGTCAACGTCTCGGTGCGCCAGTTCCAGCACCCCGGCCTCGTCGACCACGTCACCGAGGCCCTGCACGCGTCGGGCCTCGCCCCCTCCAACCTCACCCTGGAGATCACGGAGTCCCTGTTCGCCCAGGACACCGCCGCCACCACCCACAAGCTCACGCAGCTCAAGGCGCTCGGCGTGCAACTGGCCCTCGACGACTTCGGCACCGGCTACTCGTCGCTGAGCTACCTGCGTCGGTTCCCGATCGACATCCTCAAGATCGACAAGTCCTTCGTGGACGGCGTCGCCACGAACCCGGAGGACCGCGCCGTCATCGGCGCCATCGTCCAGCTGGGGCACACCCTGCACCTGGCCCTCGTCGCCGAGGGCATCGAGACGGCCGAGGAACTCGCCGCACTCGAGGCGCTGGGCGTCCACTACGGGCAGGGCTACCACCTCGGTCGGCCCGCACCCCCGCCGAAGGAGGCCTCACCCGCTCTCGGCTCCGAGCGACGTCGGTCGACCAGTCCGGGCGCCGCACTCCGTACCGCGCCGGCCCCTCGCGCCGTTCCCGCGGCCGCACTCGGCCGGCACGACGCGGCTCGGGAGGCGCGGTTCCCTGTCCAGCCGTGAGGTCCAGCGGTCGAGGCGCTACCGCAGACGGCGGAGGGCCTCGCCGCGACCGGAACCGGTGCGGCGAGGCCCTCGGGGAGCGAGCAGGGACCGGTCAGGCGTCCCGGCGGGTGAGGGTGACGGCGGCACCGGCGAGCGCCACGACGATCCAGGCGATGAAGACCGCGGCCCCCGTGCCGGCGCCGAGCATCGACTCCGGCGGAACGGTGGACGTGAACGCCGAGGCGGCGTTGGACGGCAGGTACTTCAGCAGCCCGTCCCAGGACTCGGGCAGCAGTGCGCCGGCGAGGGTCGGCAGCACCAGGACGCCGGCGAGGAGGGCGCTGATGGCGCCGGCGGTGCTCCGCAGGAGCAGGCCGAGAGCCAGGCCGATGAGGCCGATGCCGACGAGGTAGCCGGCCGTGCCCAGCACGACCCGGGCGGTTCCCTCATCGCTCCACGAGACGGTGGGAGCACCGCCGGCGTCGAGCACGGCCATGCCCACCGCGAAGGCGGCGAAGACGCCGACGAGGACGACCGGGACGACGGCCAGCACGAAGGCGACCACCTTGGCCCAGAGCACGGGCAGGCGCGCGGGCACCGCGGACAGGGAGCTGCGGATCATGCCGGAGGAGTACTCCCGAGCGCCGACCAGGACACCCAGGACGCCGACGAGGACAACGGCCAGCCCGGCGCCCGCGAGCACGGTGGAGAGCGCGTCGCCCCCGCCCGGCCCGCCGCCGTCGTCAGGGCCCTCCACGGCGCCGGTCGTGCTCGCGGCGGCGATGGCTCCGAGCCCGATGATGGTCAGCAGCACCGCGGCCAGCATGACCCACGTCGAGCGCAGGGTGCGCAGCTTGATCCACTCGGACCTGATCACCCGCGCCACGGTGATCCGGTACGCCGGCTTCCCGGACGGTCGAGGCCCGGCGGCCGAGGGTGCGGAACGAGCGGTGGTCCGGTCGGGGGAGGGGGCAGTCATCGTCAGGTCCGCCTTGTCGCGGGTCGTCGTGGATGTGAGGTCGTCGGGCACGCGGGCGGTCATCGCGCGGTCTCCGCCGTGAGGAGCGCACCGTCGGTGCGGCCGTGGTACTGCACCGACTCCTTCGTCAGCTCCATGAAGGCCTCCTCGAGGGAGGCGTGCAGCGGAACGAGCTCGTGCAGCGGCAGTCCGTGGCGCGCGGCGAGCTCGCCGATCTCCGCGGACGGCACGCCCTCGACCTCCAGCTCGGTCGGCGAGGACGACGTCACGGTCACCTCGGGTGCGGCCAGCAGGCCGGCCAGTGCGGTCGCCTCGGGGGAGACGACCCTGACCTTGTCGGTCCACGCGGAATCGATGAACTCGGCCATGGACACGTCCCGGATGAGCCGGCCCCGGCCGACGACGATCAGGTGGTCGGCGGTCAGCTCCATCTCGCTCATCAGGTGCGAGGACAGGAAGACCGTGCGGCCCTCGGCGGCCAGGGACCGCAGGAAGCTCCGCACCCACAGGATGCCGTCGGGGTCCAGCCCGTTGACCGGCTCGTCGAGCATCACGATGGACGGGTCGGCCAGCAGCGCCGAGGCGATGCCCAGCCGCTGACCCATGCCGAGGGAGAAGGAACCGGCCGGCTTGTGCGCCACCTCGGTCAACCCGACGGTGTCCAGCAGCTCGTCGACCCGGCGCGCTCCCACACCCACGGTGGCCCCCAGGGCCAGCAGGTGGTTGCGGGCCGAGCGCCCCTTGTCGACCGCCTTGCCGTCGAGCAGCGCGCCGATCTCGTGCAGCGGCGCCGTCGATGCCCGGTAGGTGTGCCCGTTGACCGTGACCGATCCGGAGGTCGGCCGGTCCAGGCCGAGGATCATCCGCATCGTCGTCGACTTCCCGGCCCCGTTGGGGCCCAGGAAGCCGGTCACGATGCCGGGACGGACGTCGAAGGTGAGGTCGTCCACGGCGACGACGTCCCCGTAGCGCTTGGTCAGGTTCTGCAGCTGGATCATCGGTCGCTCCCACGATTTTCGTTGATGCGACAAGTATCTGCCGACGGTCGGCCGCCGTCGTCATCCGTGCGCAGGCTGTTCTCCGGCCGCGTCTACTGCGCTCGCAGTAGAGGAGCGGGACACGCGGTCAGCGTGGGTCGGGGGTGCCCGCCTGGACGAGCCCGGTCTGGTAGGCGAGGACGACCAGCTGAGCCCGGTCCCGCACGTCCAGCTTGCTCATGGCGCGGTTGATGTGCGTCTTGACCGTCAGCGGCGAGAGCGTGAGCCGCGCCGCGATGTCCTCGTTGCTCAACCCGTGGGCCACCAGCGTGACCATCTCGCGTTCCCGCTCGGTGAGGACGTCGAGCGTCCCGGCGGCGCGGTCCGGCCCGGACCGGCCGGGCTGGGCCAGGAAGCGGGCGATGAGGCCCCGGGTCGCCCGGGGCGACAGCAGCGCGTCACCACGCGCGACCACCCGGATGGCGTCCAGCAGCTCGTCCGGCTCGACGCTCTTGCCCAGGAACCCGCTCGCCCCCGATCGCAGAGCTTCCACGACGTACTCGTCGGCCTCGAACGTGGTCAGCACGATGACGCGCACCGCCGACAGAGCGGGTGACGCGGTGATCTGCCTGGCTGCGGTCAGTCCGTCCACGCCGGGCATGCGGATGTCCATGAGGACGACGTCCGGTAGCAGCGCGGCGGCCTGGCGCACGGCGTCGGCGCCGTCGCCTGCCTCGCCCACCACCTCGAGGTCGTCGGCGCTGTTGACGAGGGCGGCGAAGCCCGATCGGATGAGCACCTGGTCGTCGGCGAGGAGCACGCGGATGGTCATGCCGGGTTCCGCGGGATGAAGGCCGAGACCCGGTAGGTGCCGTCCGGTTCCGCTCCGGTCACCAGCCGGCCGCGGACGGCGTCGACGCGCTCCCGCATGCCGATCAGGCCGTGGCCGCCTCCGGACCGGCGCCGTCCGTTCTCCCCCACGTGGTTGCGCACCTCGATGCTCACACCCTCCGGTCGGTTCTCGACGATCATCGTGGCCGCTCCGGTCCCGTACTTCAGGGCGTTGGTCAGCGCCTCCTGCACGACCCGGTACGCGGTCAGGTCGTTGATCACGGGCAGCCCCTCCAGCTCGCCGATGACGGTCCAGGTCAGGTCCAGCCCGGCCTGGCGGATGGAGTCGACGAGCTCGCCGACCCGGGCCATGCCCGGCGCCGGCTCGGTCGGCGCGTCCTCTCCCGCGGTGCGGAGGAGGCCCACGACCGTGGACATCTCCGACAGCGCGGTCTTGCTGGCGTCGCGCACCAGGTCGAGCGCCGCGCGCGCCTGGTCCGGCTTCGAGTCCAGGAGGTGGCGCGCGACCCCGGCCTGCACGTTGACGACCGAGATGTGGTGGGCCACCACGTCGTGGAGCTCGCGGGCGATGCGCAGCCGCTCGTCGCTGACCCGGCGCTCGGCCTCCTCCTCGCGCGTCAGCTCTGCCTGCAGAGCGCGGGCCTCCGCCGCTCCCACGGCGGCCCGGGAACTCCGCACCGCGATCCCGATCGCCGAGGCGGCGGCCCCCCACGCGAAGACCTGGAGGCCCGGGACGCCGCGATCGTCGAGCCACTCGTGCTCGACCACGACCGCGGCGACGGTGTACGCGGCGCCGGAGGCCAGGCTCGCCAGCACCGCGCTGCGCAGGGGGAGCCGGCTGCCGATCGTGTAGAGCGCCACGCAGGTGGCGGCCGCCAGGACGATGCTCCCGCCGCTCTGCACCACACCCACGACCCCGGCCACCGTCGTGAACACCCAGACCCGCATCGGGTGCTCCCGCCGGAGGACCAGGGCCGCCGCGCCGACGGCGAACACGACGACCGACCAGCCGTTCGGGCGTCCCGGGATCTCCGGGTTCCGGATGACGAGGGCAGGGAGGACGAGGAGGACCAGCAGCGCTGCCAGACCCGCGTCCGCGAGCCTCGGGTGCCTCGCGGTCCACCGCCTCGTGCCGGCCAGGGCCCCTCCCACAGTTCCTCCGCGTCCTGCATCGGCTCGCGGCCCGCGTTCCGCGAGCACTTCCTACACGCCCGCGGTGCCGGAGCGGACGGGCCCCTCACCTCGCGGAGAGGTGAGGGGCCCGTGTCGGTGCCTGGTGCCGGTCGGCTGCCGGAGCCGGCGACGCCGGGTCGCCGGGCAGCCCCCGGATCAGCCCTGCAGACGAGCGGCGGCGTCGGCGACGGCCTGGGTCAGCGGGGTCGGTGCACGGCCGATGAGCTTCTCCAGGTCGTTGCCCTCGACGAACAGGTCCCCGGCGGCCACGGACCGGTCGATGTCGGCGAACATGCCGGCGACCGGGGCGGGCAGGCCCGCTCCCTCGAGGATCTTGGCGAACTGCTCGACCGGCACGTCGGTGTAGGTGACGTCCTTCCCCGTGGCCGCCGAAACGGTGGCGGCCAGCTCGGACATGGTGAACGCCTCACCCCCGAGCTCGTAGACGGCGCCCGCGTGCCCGTCCTCGGTCACGGCCGCGGCGGCAGCCTCGGCGTAGTCGGCCCGCGTGGCTGCGCTGATCCGGCCCTCTCCGGCGGAACCGACGATGCCGTTCGCCAGGTAGGTGCCGAGCTGACCGGTGTAGTTCTCGGTGTACCAGCCGTTGCGCAGGACGACGTGCGGGATACCGGACTCGGCCAGGAGCTGCTCGGTGGCCTGGTGCTCCCCGGCGATCCCCAGGCTCGAGGAGTCCGCGCGGGCGACGCTGGTGTACGCGATCAGGCGCACGCCGGCGTCCTTCGCCGCGGCGATGGCGTTACGGTGCTGCGGCACGCGCTGGCCGATCTCGCTGCCCGAGACCAGCAGCACCTTCTCGGCGCCGGCGAAGGCGGCGCGCAGGGACTCGGGGTCGGTGTAGTCGGCGCGGCGGACGGTGACGCCGCGGTCCTGGAGGTCGGCGATGGCCTCGACGCGGCGGCCGGTGGCGACGATCTGCTCAGCGGGCACGCCGCGGGACAGCAGAGCTTCCACGGCCAGGCGGCCGAGCTGGCCGGTGGCGCCTGTGACGACGATGGACATGCGGGGAGTTCTCCTTCGGTTCAGCTCGACGGGAAGGTCGAGAAGCTGGGGGTGGTGCGGGTCGGACGCTCAGGCGGCCTGGAAGGACCGCTTCGAGAGCCCGAAGCTGTAGCCCTCGAGGGCGGTGACCACCGGGGCGGTGGGGTCGGTGGCCGCCCCGAGGGCGACGAACAGCGGGGTGAAGTGCTCCACCGTGGGGTGCGCGTAGGGGAGGCCGGGTGCCTTGCGGTAGCGGGAGAGCTCGGCGACGTCACCGCGGGCCAGGGCGTCGGCGGCCCAGGCGTCGAAGTCCGAGGACCAACCCGGCACCTCGGTGCCCTCCAGCATCCCCCGGGTCAGGAAGGGCAGGCCGTGGGTCATGTGCCCCGAGCCGATCACCAGCACGCCCTGCTCGCGCAGCGGCCGCAGGCGCTCGCCGATGGCCAGCAGCTTGTCGGGGTCCTCGGTGGGCAGGGACAGCTGCAGCACCGGGACGTCGGCGGCCGGGTACATGATCTTCAGCGGTACCCAGGAGCCGTGGTCCAGGCCGCGGGTGGCGTGCTGGTGGACGTGCTCGGTGTCGGGCATGAGGCCGACCACGTCGCGAGCGAGCTCGCTGGCGTCGGGGGTGTCGTAGCGGAACGTGTAGTACAGCGGGTCGAAGCCACCGAAGTCGTAGACGAGCTCGCTGGGGCGGGTGGCGCTGACCGACAGGGGCGCGGACTCCCAGTGCGCGGAGACGACGAGGATCGCCTTCGGCTTGGGCAGCGAGCGGGCCCACGAGTGCAGGGGGTTCAGCCACTCGGGGCGCCAGAACGGCATCGGGCCCCCACCGTGGGACAGGTAGAGGCTCGGCAGGGCGCCGTCCTCCGGCGTCCACGGCCGGTGCGGCTCGAGAGCGGCGACGCGGCGCAGGTGCTGGGAGAAGAGGTGGTCGGCCGGGATGCGAGCGTCCGCAACCGCGGTCGTGGTGGGAGCGGGAGTGGTCATGTCGAACTCCTGGGTGATGGTTGCGGCGCGCACGTCGATCATTGTTGCGACAACTTCCATTCTGCCTCAGCATGGTTGTTGACACAACCATTCCGACGAGAGATGTGACCGTGGACACTCCCTGGCTCGAACAGCCCGAGCTGCGCGCGTGGATCCGTCTCGCCGCGGTGCTGGAACGCCTGCCGGGCGTGCTGGACGCCCAGTTGCGCCGCGACGCAGATCTGACGCAGTTCGAGTACTACGTGCTGGCGATGCTGTCCGAGGACCCCGGCCGGACCCTGCGCATGACCGAGCTCGCCCGGCTGACCAACGCCACGCTGCCGCGGCTCTCGCACGTGGTGACCCGCCTGGAGGGCCGGGGCCTGGTGGAGCGCTTCCCCTGTCCGGAGGATCGCCGGGCGACGAACGCCCGGCTCACGGAGGCGGGCTGGGCGAAGGTCGAGGAAGCGGCCCCCGGCCACGCGGCGAGCGTCCGCCACCACGTCATCGACCCGCTCAGCTCCGAGCAGATCGACCAGCTCGCCGCAATCGGCGACGCCATCCTGTCGAGGCTGGACCCGTCGGGGGCGATGGTGAAGACCTACACCCGCTACGACGAGGTGCCCGCACCCTGACCCGTCGACGGGTGGCGGGAGGGGGTGGCCGCAGCGGCCGGCCGCGCGCGCATTCCGCAGAGTGTGTGGCGACGGCCGGCGCCACGCCTCGGCTCCTCATCCTCACCCCGTTCTCGAAGTTACTTGGCGGTGCAAGTTTCCGGGCCGTACAGTGAGTTGAAACTTCAAGATAAGACGAGTTCGGCGCCGCGACGGCGGCTGCTCCGGCATCAACCGGAGCAGGCCGTAGCCCAGCGCCGGACGGTCCCAGGTGCCCGCCCCGCCTCGCACGTCACCGGCAGCACGTAGCGCCGCAAGGAGATCCGCATGACCACGCCCGACACCCCCTCGACGCCGTCTTCGACGGCTGCGCTCACCTCCCGCGCGGACGTCCCCACCGACGTCCCCGGCCGGTACGCCAAGCAGCTCGTCAGCCACCTCGGCCGGAAGGTCGAGTTCGTCGAGGACCGGGGCAGCTGGACCGCCGACGTGAACGGCTCCGTCGCCCGCATCACCGTGGGCGACGGCGTCCTCGTGCTGGAGGCCGAGGCCTCCGACACCGAGTCCCTCGCCCGGATGGAGCACGCACTCGGCAGCCACCTCGAGCGCTTCGGACAGCGCAACGAGCTCCGCGTCGCCTGGCAGCGCAGCGGCACCGCACCGGCCTAGTACTCCAGCTGCACCAGCCGCCGGCTCCGTCGACCTCGGGCCGGCCGCGACTCATCCCCGGAGCCGGGGTGCTCGTGCCTGCCGGAGGCCCCTCAACTGCCGACGTAGGCCGCGAGGTGCTCGCCGGTCAGGGTGGAGCGTGCGGCGACGAGGTCGGCGGGGGTGCCCTCGAAGACGATGCGGCCACCGTCGTGGCCGGCGCCCGGGCCGAGGTCGATGAGCCAGTCCGCGTGGGCCATGACGGCCTGGTGGTGCTCGATGACGACGACCGACCTGCCGCCGTCGACCAGCCGGTCGAGGAGGCCGAGCAGGTTCTCGACGTCGGCCAGGTGCAGTCCGGTGGTCGGCTCGTCCAGGACGTAGACGGTCGTGGATCCTCCGTTGCCCTTCTCGGCCAGCTGCGCCGCCAGCTTGATCCGCTGCCGCTCGCCGCCGGAGAGCGTGCTGAGCGGCTGGCCGAGCGTGAGGTAGCCGAGCCCGACGTCCCGGAGCCGGTGCAGGATCGTGTGCGCGGCCGGGGTCCTCGCCTCGCCTGCGCCGAAGAACCCCTCGGCCTCGGTCACCGGCATCGCGAGCACCTCCGCGATGTTCCGACCGCCCAGCGTGTAGTCGAGCACCGAGGCCTGGAAGCGTCTGCCCTCGCACTCCTCGCAGGTGGACTCGACGGTGGCCATGATCCCGAGCTCGGTGACGATGACGCCCGCGCCGTTGCAGGTGGGGCAGGCGCCCTCGGAGTTGGAGCTGAACAGCGCCGGCTTCACGCCGTTGGCCTTCGCGAAGGCCTTGCGGATCGGCTCGAGCAGTCCGGTGTACGTCGCCGGGTTGCTCCGCCGAGAGCCGCGGATCGCCCCCTGGTCGACCACCACCACGCCGTCCCGGTCGGCGACCGAGCCCTGGACCAGGGAGCTCTTCCCCGACCCGGCCACACCCGTGAGCACCACCAGGACGCCGAGCGGGATGTCGACGTCGACGTCCTGCAGGTTGTGGGTGCTCGCGCCGCGGACCTCCAGCGAGCCGGACGGCGACCGCACCGAGTCCTTGAGCCTCGCCCGGTCGTCGAGATGGCGGCCGGTCACCGTGCCGCTGCGCCGCAG
>DASPIH010000266.1:0-2100 GCA_035629195.1 Blastococcus sp.
CCGAGGAACTCGTCGGCGGAGTCACTGGTCATCATGGCCTGGAAGGAGCCGAGGCTCTCGCCGGTGTAGGCGCTGCGGGCCACTCCCCGCACCGACTGCTGGGCCTCGGCGAGGATCGCGGTCGCCTTCTCCAGCTCCGCCGCTGCCGCGGCCGCGGTGGCCTGCTGGGCCGCCAGCGCCTCCCGGGCCTCGTTGAACTCCTCGGTGACGACCTCGAGCTGGTGCCCGCGCTCGGCGACCAGCTGGGCGGCCTGGGCCGCGGTGGCCGGAGTCCCCGGCTCGGCCGAGGCGGGGACCGGGGCGAGGAGGACGCCGACGGTACCGGCGAGGGCCAGGCCGGCCCTCCGCACCGAGACACGGCGAGCAGGCGTGTGCAGGGGGGTCGCCATGGTGCCGCGGCGCTCCGATCTCGTGCGGGCAGGGCGAACCCGGTGAGGCGGACGGGTCCGTCTCACCGCCTCGCCGTGCTGCGGTGGAAGCCGGCGCCGATCCCCCCGGCTCGGGGAGACGGACCACCGGCGTCCGCCGGGGAGTTCAGCGTGGGGTGACTCGCTGCCCCGGTGGATCTACTCACCGTAAGGTGATTACCCGGACGTGACAATCCCTCGAACCACCTTTGTGTAATTTGGTGTGTGCGAAGCGTCACCGGATGCTGGAGCCGCGCACCCGGCGCTCGGTTTCACCCCGCCGTCCGGGGACCACTACCGGTACATGGACCTTCGCAAGCCCCTGCTGCTCCTCGCCCTCACCGGGTCGCTCGTCGCCTGCGGCGACAACTCGGACCTCCAGCGCGGCGAGACCAACTGCGACTCGACCGCCGAGGAGGCGAACAACCCGCACGACGCCAGCTGCGAGGAGACCGGCACCAACGACAACGTCGAGTGACGTCGAGCCGGTGACCCGCGCCCGTCCCGGGCTGCGGCCGGTGCTCGCCGCCGTGCTGTCCGGCGTCCGGTCGGGCCTGGTCGGGCGCGACCTCGCCCTGATCGCCGCCGCCCTCACCTTCTACGCGGGTGTGGCCGTCGTGCCGCTGCTGGTGCTCGCCTTCGGGTTGACGGCCTGGATCACCTCTGCCGAGCGCGTCCGCGACCTCGGCGGCCGGTTGGCCGATCTCCTGCCCGGTGAGCTCGGCGCGCCGGCGGCGGTGTCGCGGCTGATCGAGGCCGGCGTGGAACTGGATCTCCTCGGCGCCGTGCTGGCGCTGGTGCCCATGTCGCTCTACGGCGAGGGCCTGCGCCGGGCCCTGCTGCGGTTCAGCCCCCGCGAGGAGGGGATGACCGGCTGGCGCGGGCGGCTGGCCTCGCTCCCCCTGGTCCTGGCCACCCCTGTGCTGCTCTACCCGCTGCTGCTGGCCGCCTCGGCGATGGCCGGGCTGGCCCGGCACGAGGGCGCGGGAGCCGCCGTGGCACAGGTGGCCGTGGGCTTCTACTCGGTACTGGCCGCGCTCACCCTCCCCCTCGCCTGGGGCTTCCGCGTGGTCGCCGGGGCGCGGCTGCACGGGCCGGCCCTCGCCGTCGGAGCGCTCTTCACGGCCGCGTGCCTGTCGGGCTTCCTGCAGGGGTTCGTCCTCTTCCTGTCCCTGCCCCTGGATCTCGGCGCACCGTTCGGCGGCCTGGACGTGGTCGGCGGCGTGGTGGCGCTGGGGCTGTGGCTGTTCCTGCTGCACCTCGTCGTCGTCTGCGGCTGGCTGGCCACTCGTTCCCTGGACGAGGTGCTCTCCCGGCCGCGGACGGCCCGCGCGGACCGCAGGGGGTAGGAGCGGGTCAGACGCGGTCCTGCGGCTCCACGATGTGCACGTCGACGGCCCGGAACTGGTCCGGCGTGCCCAGGAGCACCGCCTTGGTGGGCTCTCCGACGTCCAGGGCGGGCTCGCGGCGCAGCGCCGCCAGGGAGCGCAGCCGGGGGTCGGCGAGCACGTCGTCGACGAGGCCGCGGTCGCCGCCGGTGAACAGGGCGGTCAGCCCGCCGGCGTGCGGCAGCAGCACCCGGACGGCGGTGTCGGCCGCGGAGCCGACGACGGCGTCGGTCTGGTTGGCGCGGCGGCGGGCGAACCGCTGCTGCGACCACCCCCCGGCGGCCGTGCGGCCCTGCACCCGCCTG
>DASPIH010000267.1:0-7060 GCA_035629195.1 Blastococcus sp.
CGCGGACGGCGAAGTCCTCCGACAGCCGGGCCGGCACCCAGCGGTCGCCCCGGCCGTGCAGGATCACGACCGTGCGGCCCTGCAGGTGCGCGACCGGCTCGCCCGCCGGCGTCCACGGCGCCAGCGCGCAGACGGCGGCCACCCCGTCGTGCCCGCCGGCCCGCAGCACGGCCCGCCCGCCCATGGAGTGGCCGACCAGGACCACCGGCAGGTCCCCGTGCTCGGCCCGCACGCGGTCCAGGGCCCACCGCACGTCGGCGTAGGCGTCGGCGGCCGCACCGTTCCAGCCGGCCACGCGGTAGCGCAGCAGGCAGGTGGTCAGCCCCTGCCTGCCGCCGGCCCCGGACACGAACTGCTCGATCGCCCGCATCCGGACCAGCGACAGCGCGCGTTCCTTCGGCGGCTCCACGCTGGCCACCGTTCCGCCGTGGCAGAACAGCCCCACCGCGCGGGTCGCCCCCGGAGCCGGGCGGGTCTCCAGGACCGGTTCGCTCACCCGCGGCGTCCCCGCCGGCCGCCGCGCAGCGTCGACCGCGCCCGGTCGCCGAGGTCCCCCGCCTTGAGCAGGGCGCGGCTCACCGCCGAGGGGCCGCGCCGCCGCTCCAGACCCTGGCCGAGCCGGCGGAGCAGCCCGGTGGCCAGCGGGACGACGACGGTGAGGACCAGCCAGGTGCGCAGCCTGCTGCTGAGGAAGAGCCACATGACCGAACCCTTCCCCGCCGGCCGGTCCGGGAACCCCGATCGGTCCCGGCGGCGTCCGGGCGGACGACGATCGGCGGTTGCCGCGCGGGCCTAGGCTCCGGGCATGTTGTTCTCCCGCACACGGACGCAGCCGGTGGCGCCCGAGGACGCGCTGCCCGGTCGTGCGACCCCGCTGCCGCACGTGCCCGAGGTGCACGCGGTCAACGGCAACCGCATCCAGCCGCCGTTCCCCGACGGCATGCAGACCGCGGTCTTCGGCGCCGGGTGCTTCTGGGGTGTGGAGAAGGTCTTCTGGCAGACGCCCGGCGTCTACTCGACCGCGGCCGGATATGCCGGCGGGTACACACCGAACCCCACGTACGAGGAGGTCTGCTCGGCGCGCACCGGGCACACCGAGGTCGTCCTCGTCGTCTTCGACCCCGCGGAGATCTCCTACGAGCAGCTGCTCAAGGTCTTCTGGGAGGACCACGACCCGACGCAGGGCATGCGGCAGGGCAACGACATCGGCACCCAGTACCGCTCGGCGATCTACACCGCCACGCCGGAGCAGGAGGCCGCCGCCCGTGCCACGCGGGAGGCCTACCAGCAGCGGCTGACCGCGGCCGGCTACGGGGAGATCACCACCGAGATCGCCCCGCTCGGCGGCTTCTTCCACGCCGAGGACCACCACCAGCAGTACCTGTACAAGGTCCCCGACGGCTACTGCCCCGTGCACTCGACCGGCGTCTCCTGCCCGGTCGGGCTCCCCGGGGTCTGAAAAGGACCTTCCTGCCCCCCACCGCTCGCACGCTCACGGCGGGACCCTGCAGAAAGGCCTGACGATGGTTGCTCCCGCTGAGTTCTTCGCGCAGTTCCGCCGCGAGCCCGATGTCGAGGCGGCGGACCTGGTCGCCGTCGATGCCACGGACCGGCTCCTCCTCGACGAGGCGGCTGCCTCGCTCGCGCTGTGCGGGCCGGGCGAGGTCTCCGTGGTCGACGACTCCTACGGGG
Organism: Blastococcus sp.; assembly: GCA_035629195.1. Classification (GTDB taxonomy): domain Bacteria; phylum Actinomycetota; class Actinomycetes; order Mycobacteriales; family Geodermatophilaceae; genus Blastococcus. The sequence continues at coordinate 1,693 of DASPIH010000267.1, forward strand.
CCCTGACGCTCGGTGCCGTGGCCCTGCACGGCGCGGCCGACGTCCGGGTGCACCAGGACCTGCTCATCGGGGAGCTGGCACTGGCCGCCAACGCCGAGCGGGTGGGTCTGCCGGGCAGCTACCGCCCGGTGTCCCTGGAGCCCGAGCTGGCCGCCGGCGCGCGGGTGGTGCTGGTGAAGGCGCCCAAGGGCCTCGAGGCGTTGCGCGAGATCGCCGAGACGGTGGCGTCGTCGGCCGACCCCGAGGTCACCGTGCTCGTCGGCGGGCGGGTCAAGCACATGACGCACGCGATGAACGACGTGCTGCGCAGTTCCTTCGCCGACGTCAGCGCGACGCTGGCACGGCAGAAGTCGCGGTTGCTCGTGGCACGGGGTCCCCGGCCCGGGCCGTCGTCCTTTCCTCGGCGGCAGTGGCACGCGGACCCGGGGCTCACGGTGTGCGCGCACGGCGCGGCCTTCGCCGGCACGCGGATCGACATCGGCACCCGGTCGCTGCTGCGCGCCCTGTCCGGCGTGGGCCCGCGCGAGGGCACGGCGATGGACCTCGGCTGCGGCACCGGGGTGCTCGCCGCGCTGCTCGCCCGTGATCGGCCGGGCCTGCGGGTGCTGGCGGTGGACCAGTCGGCGGCAGCCGTCGCCTCCGCCGCGGCCACCGCCGAGGTCAACGGCGTGGCCGACCGGATCGAGGCGCTGCGCGACGACGCGGCCTCCCGGGTACCCGACGGAAGCGTCGACCTCGTCGTCTGCAACCCGCCCTTCCACGTCGGCGCGGCCGTGGTTCCCACGGTGGCGGAGCGGCTGTTCGCGGCGGCCGCCCGCGTCCTGCGCCCCGGCGGTGAGCTCTGGACGGTCTACAACTCCGCGCTGCGCTACCGGCCCGTTCTCGGCCGGGCGGTCGGACCCACGCGGCTGGTGACCCAGGACCCCAAGTTCACCGTCACCGTCTCCCAGCGGCGCTGATCGACGACTCGCAGGCCCGGGACCGGGGGTGGTGGCTCAGGGGGCGGAGCGTTCCCGGCGTCGTCGGACCGGCGGCTCGGCCGACCACGGGAAGTCGATCCACCGGTCGGTCCGCCGCCACACGTAGTCGCACCGCACCACCGAGGCGGGCTTCTCGTAGATGACGGCCGTGCGCACGGCGGCGACGTAGCCCGCGCAGAACGACCGCACCAGCTCGAGGGTCTTGCCGGTGTCGGCGACGTCGTCGGCCACCAGGACGTTCGCCCCGGTCAGGTCGACGACGTCCAGCGTCGGGGGCAGCACCACCGGGAGGTCCAGCCGCTCGTCGACGCCGGTGTAGAACTCCACGTTCATCACGAAGAGGTTCTTCACGTCCAGCGCGTACCCCAGCGCTCCGCCGAGGAAGAGCCCTCCGCGGGCGATGGAGAGGATCAGGTCCGGCTCGAACCCGTCGTCGGCGACCTGGTGCGCCAGCTCGCGGCTGGCGACTCCGAAGCCCTCGTACGTCAGCACCTCGCGCTCGTTGCTCACGGGAGCGATGGTGCACGTGAAACATCACGGGCGCGGGTCGGCGGCGCGGCGCATCATGGACACGAGGCCGGTGCACGCGTCGGTCACCGACATGTCGCACAATGTTCAACCAATCGGCTGGGACGTCCCGGCCCGGCACGCTGAGGGCGGCATGGCAGAGTCGGTGGAGGCAGGCACGATCAGTGACCACCGGTGTGTCGACATCGCCGGACCGGCCGGCTCGGCGTCCTTCGCCCACCGGGGTCTGCTGGCCGGGTCCGACCAGGAACTGCTCGACGGTGTCGTTCCCTACGTCGAGGACGGCTTCCGCGACGGCGACCTGGTCCTGCTCTCCTGCCCGCCCCCGACCGCCTCGCTCATCACCGCGGCCCTGGGGCAGCGCGTCACCGACGTCGCCGTCGAAGGCCGGATCACGCTGCACGGCGCCCGGGTGCCGGACGCCGTCGGCCTCACCGGTGAGTGGGTGCGGCGCGCGGCCGGCACCCCGTCCGGTCGGTTGCGGATCGTGGGCCAGGTCGAGTTCGGTTCCGAGCCCCGGAGCTGGCGGGAGGGGCTGCGTTACGAAGCGGCGGTCAACCGGCTGCTCGCCGCGGAGCCCGTGTCCGCGCTGTGCCTCTTCGACAGCCGCCTGCTCCCCGCCGAGGTCCTCGCCGGGATGGGGGCCACCCACCCGACGCTGCTCGCCGGAGGGCGGGCCTGGCCGAGTGCTGGCTACCGCGACCCGGGGGACTACGTCCGCCGGCTACCGGTGCCGCACGAACCGGTGGAGGACGCCGGGCCGGCGTTCAGCGTGGCCGACGCCGCCTCTCTGGCCGCCCTGCGCGCGGAGCTGCGCGCCGTCATCCTGGCCAGGGTCCCCGACCGCGACCAGGCGGAGGACCTGCACTTCGCCGCCAGCGAGGTCGCGTCCAACGCGTTCCGGCATGGCGCCCGCCCGGTGTCGGCGGGGATCTGGATCGACGCGGACCGCATCGTGTGCGCCATCACCGACAGGGGGCCCGGCTTCGACGACCCCTTCACCGGCTTCCGTCCCGCTCACGGCGACGACCTCTCCCTCGGTGGGATGGGTCTCTGGCTGGCGCGCAAGCTGTGGGACCACGTCGACGTGCTGCCGGCATCCCCCGGTGTGACGGTCCGGCTGAGCACCCGGCTGCGCTGACCGCTTCGGGGCTCCACGTCCGTGGTCGAGGCCACTACGGTGACCGACGTGGAGGACTCGGTCGATTCGATCCTGGGGCAGTGGGCCAGGGAGCGGCCGGACCTGGACTGCTCGCCGATGGGCGTCATCGGCCGGATCAGCCAGCTGCAGCGGGAGGTCCACCTCGCGCAGCGGGCGACCTTCGCCCGGCACGGGCTGGACGTGCCGTCCTTCGACGTCCTCGCCGCCCTCCGGCGGGCGGGGGAGCCCTACCAGCTCACGCCGACCGCTCTCATGCGCACCGCTCTGGTCACCTCCGGCGCCATCACCCAGCGGCTGGACCGGCTCGAGGAGAAGGGGCTCATCACCCGGGAGCGGAGTGCGGCCGACGGCAGGGCCGTCGTCGTCACCCTGACCGCGGCCGGCCGCGCGGCCCTGGATGCGGCGCTGCCGGACCACCTGGAGACCGAGCAGCGGCTGCTGGACGGGCTGTCCGATGCCGAGCGGGAGCAGCTCGCCGGTCTGCTGCGCCGGTTGCTGGTCGCCCGGGGGCGGGTGCCGCAGCAGCCGTAGGTGCTCAGGAGAGGACGGGCAGGTCGCCGGCGTGCAGGTCCGGCCGGACGCGGACGAAGCGCAGCGGGTGCCGGAACACCCCGGCCTGCAGCGCCGCGTCGGCGCTCACCTCCACGACGGTGCTGGGCTCGACCCGGGTGAGCGGGACGGACAGCCGCCCGCCGCCGAAGCGCCCGGTCCCGATCCGATCCGGCCACGGGTGGTCGCCCGCAGCAGGACGCAGGACGGCGGCCAGCTCCGCCGACTGGGCCGGTGACAGCGGGCTGGTCCGGCCGACGACGACGAGCTCGCCGTCCATGTAGCGCCCGGCCACCAGTTGGCTGGGCCGCTCGATCGGACCGATCACCCCGCCGGCGAGGACCTCGGTCGTCTCCCAGCTCTTCACCTTGAGCCAGTCGCGGCGTCCCGGGGCGTAGCGGGTGGCGGCGCCCTTGACGACCAGGCCCTCCACGCCGGCGGGCCGGAAGTCGTCGAACCACTGCCGCGCCTCGACCGGATCGGCGGTGACGGGGGACAGCTGCATCGGCGGCGCCCAGCGGGCGGCGAGCTCCTCCAGCGCGGCGCGACGGCGGGTGTAGGTCCGCCCGCGCAGGTCGTCCCCACCGGCGGCCAGCAGGTCGAAGGCGACGTAGGACGCGGGCGCCGCGGTCACCTGGGCGGCGATCCGGCCGGCGGCGGTGACCATGCGCCGCTGCAGCAGGCCGAAGTCGAGCCGGTCCCCGTTCCAGATGACGACCTCGCCGTCGACCACGCAGCCGGCAGGCACCTGGGCGAGCGCGGCCGCGGCCACGTCCGGGAACCGGTCGGTGAGGTCGCGGCCCTGCTTGGACCACAGCCGGGTGGACCGGCGGTCCCGCACGATCACCAGTCGGTAGCCGTCCCACTTGGGCTCGTAACGGCAGCCACCGGTCAGGGCCGCGGGCTGCGGGATCGCCCGCACCGGCTTGGCCAGCTGCACCGCGACCGGGCCGGCCAGCTCCGGCGGCAGGCCGGGCAGCCCCGGGGCGGACGACGGCACCCGGACAGCCTGCTGGGTCGACACCGGGCCGCGCACGCCGGCGGACCGGGTTCCACCCGTAGGGGGGCCGGTCGCTCCGCAGCGTGGTCGCGCCCTCCCGGGACGGCGTGGCAGGTCAGTGCGCCGCGTCCAGCTGCCCGGTGTGCCGCTGGAACCGGGCGAGCGAGTGGTCGTCGAGCCCGACGATCCGCACGTGCTTGCCGCGGGTCGCGTACTTGTGCGTGATGGCGTCCAGCGTGGCCACGGTGGAGGCGTCCCACACCTGGGCGTTCGACAGGTCGACGACGACGTCGGTGGGATCCGCGGCGTACTCGAACTGGGTGTAGAGATCGTTGCTCGACGCGAAGAACAGCGCCCCGTCCACCGTGTAGCGGACGGTGCCGTCGGCCTCCACGACGCGGGTGACGTCGACGAGGTGGGCGATGCGCTGCGCGAACAGCACGCAGGCGACCAGCACGCCGACACCGACGCCGATGGCCAGGTTGCCCGTGGCCAGGGTGACCGCGACCGTCGAGAGCATCACCGTGGTCTCGCTCTTCGGCATCCGGTGGATGGTCCGGAGGCTGTGCCAGTCGAAGGTCGCGATCGACACGAAGATCATGACCGCGACCAGCGCGGCCATCGGGATGACGCTGACGACGTCGCCGAGAGCGACGACCAGGATCAGGAGGAAGACCCCGGAGAGGAAGGTCGAGAGCCGGGTGCGGGCACCGGCGGACTTCACGTTGATCATCGTCTGGCCGATCATCGCGCAGCCGCCCATGCCGCCGAACAGCCCGGTGATCACGTTGGCCGCGCCCTGACCCCAGGCCTCGCGGGTCTTGTGGGACGGAGTGTCGGTGACGTCGTCGACGAGTTTGGCGGTCATCAGGGACTCGAGGAGCCCGACCATCGCCATCCCCAGCGCGTACGGGCCGATGATGCGCAGCGTCTCGAGACTCAGCGGCACGTCCGGCCAGAACAGTGAGGGCAGGCTGTCCGGCAGTCGGCCCTCGTCGCCGACCGTCGGCACGGAGATCGCGGTCAGGACGACGACCGCGGTCACCAGCAGGATCGCGATCAGCGGAGCGGGTACGACCCGGGTGTACCGCGGCAGGAGGAACATCACCACCAGGCCGCCCGCGACCAGCGGGTAGACCGGCCACGGTA
>DASPIH010000268.1:0-2760 GCA_035629195.1 Blastococcus sp.
CGATGTCGTCCTGGGCCACCAACGCCACCCGCCCGTCGTCCGCCGGGCCGCGGATGGCGCCGTCCTCCCTCCCCCGACCGTGTTGAGGCCGGGGTCACCGCCCTCGGCCAGACAACGGACGACCCAGGGCGGCTTGAGGGGTACGCGAGCATTCGTCGACATTCATTCCCATGTTGGTCAGGTGGAGTCGAGAAGCTGCGCGCGGCCGGTGTCGACGCCCAACCTGCTGGACGTCGCCGGCATGAGCCGCGCCTTCTTCGGGATGGCCGCAGTGGTCGACGTGTGGCTCGCGCGACCGTCGACAAGGCGGGCGACGCCCTGCGTGTCGTGCTCTCCGACGCCCTCGCGAGCGGAGGACCTGTGACATGCCGGATGCGAGCAGCGCCCGCCCCTCGGATGATGCGAGCATGCCGACCACCGCCAGCTTCCCGTCCCCGGTCGACGGGCTCGCCATCGCCACGTACCAATGGGACGACGTCACAGGCCGGCCCGTCGGGATCGTCCAGCTGGTGCACGGGTTGGCCGAGCACGGGCCCCGCTACGACCGGTTCGCCCGGGCCTTGAACGCGGCCGGGTTCGTGGTGTCAGCCGCCGACAATCGTGGCCACGGAGCGTCGGTGTCCAAGGATGTCCCACTGGGCAGCTTCGGCGCGGCCGGGGTCGAAGGCTTCGTGGCCGACATCGGCGCGCACGCGCGCCTGCTGGCCTCGCAAGATCCGGACGTGCCGCTGTTCGCCTTCGCCCACTCGCTCGGCTCGATGGGCATGCAGATCGCGCTGCTGGCCGAGCCGGTCCGCTACGGCGGCGTGGTGCTCAGCGGCTCGACGACCCTCGACGGCCTCGGCGGCGTCCTTGCCGGCCTGCCCGCCGACCAGCCGGGGCTGGCCGCGTTCAACGCCGGCTTCGAGCCGCGCACCGGCTTCGAATGGCTCAGCCGCGACGCCGCGGAGGTCGACGCTTACGTGGCCGACCCGCTTTGCGGCTTTCCCACCGAGGACGCGATCATCGGCGGCGTCCTGGGGCAGGCCGAGCGCACCGCCGAGCCGTCGCAGATCCGGCCGGACCTGCCGCTTCTGCTGATCTCTGGCGACCGGGACCCGGTCGGCGGCCCGGGCGGGAGCAATGTCATGGCGCTGGCCGACCGCTACCGCTCGGCCGGCCTCACCGACGTCACGGCCACTCTCTACCCCGACGCCCGGCACGAGCTGGTCAATGAGACGATCCGCGACGAGGTCACCGCCGACGTCATCGGCTGGCTCCGGGCGCACCTGCCGGGCCGAACAGCCTGATCGCCGTCTCCTGGATGTGGCATCTCACTGCGTCAGCCGGTCACGGGCCGCAAGGGACGAGAGCCTTAAGGCACGTCCCATTCCGTTCTCTTGACGAGGTGCCCCTCAGGGACCGCTATGGGTCAGGCGGACGCCGCGGTCCTGACCCCCTCCCGTTACGCAGACTCGCCACATCGGTGGGCCGAGCGCTCCGGGACTGAGCCGGCGCTGGATGGGCACAAGTAGCCACCAGGTTGGCACCAGGAGCAGCTCAGGCCGCTTTCCCGGACGGAGAACGGCCTGGCCAACCGGGTAATGCGGAGGGGACCCGAACCCCTGAGCCCCACACTGCCAGGGCGGCTGGTGGGGGTTCGGGGTGGTTCGCCGCAGTGCGTCTTCGCAGGTCAGTACGCCTGCCCGTCATCCAGGGACAGCGACGAACCACCCTGCACGACACCCTCAGGCCACCACCGTGACACCCCGTGGCGGCCGCGTGATCGGGTCTGGCCTGACGGCGAGCAACGCGGTCGCGGTCTCCTGAGGCTCCGCCCTCATTGCCGACGGCAGCTGCGGCATCCGCCTGTGACCGAGTGGCCCAGAGCGGGGCACCGCTGCGCATGAGCCATGCCTACTGCGGGAGCTGCTCCGAGACCGGCCGGACACCGTCAGTCAGACGGGGGCGATCAAGATCGCAACCGTTACACGTCTTGCATCTGCGGTGTGTGGACTCGTTGTCACGGATAGGGCTCTCCACAATGCAGGTGTAGTCGGGGCGGGGCGTCGGCGATGCTGTGGGCGTGGAGTACGTGTCCAGAGTGCCGCGACCGCCACTCGACGGGCTGATCGACGACCTCTACTACCTGGAGGGTGCGCCGCCGTACGCCCGGCTGACGCTGCCGCCGCCGTCAGCGTTGCTCATCGTCAACCTCGGGGCACCGTTCCGCATCCGCGCCGGCACCGACATGGAGACGGCCGAGTACGCCGACGGCTGCGTGGTCACCATGCCCACTCGCGCGTGGGAGTTCGGCTACCCACTCCACACCCGGTCCGTCGGCGTGCACTTCAAGCCGTGGGGGCTGGCACCGTTCCTGCCGATGCCCGCGGCCGAGCTGTGTGACCGGCCGGTGACGGTAGAGCAGGTTTGGGGCCGGCCCGCCATTGCTGAGCTGCGAGACCGGCTGGTCACGGCGGACCGACCGCCAGAGATGCTGACGCTGCTCGAGGAGGAGCTAAGGCGACGGCTATGCGAGACCGCCGGCTTGGGGCTGGTCCGCCATACGAGCAGCGTCATCGCGGCGACCAGCGGGGCGGTGGCGATCGGCGACCTGAGCGTGGCAACCGGTGTCAGCACCACTCATCTGGCACAGCGGTTCAAGGAGCTCATCGGCGTCACGCCGAAGCGGCTGGCCCGCACGCACCGCTTCGCCGCCACCGTGTTCGCGATCAACCCCGCCGGACCGATCGACTGGGGCGACCTCGCCGCTGGCGCAGG
>DASPIH010000269.1:0-7383 GCA_035629195.1 Blastococcus sp.
GGCCGTCGGGCTGCTCGCGGCCGGGCTGACCCGGACCGACGGCGTGCTGTCCTCCGCGGTGCGGCCGCCGGGCCTGCTGATCGCCGGGGGCCTGGTCGTGCTGGCCGGCTGGATCGTGCTCTCCGCCGCCGGTGGTGCCGCGCTCATCGACGGCGGGGACCGGCGCATGCTGGTGCGCACGTCGCTGGCCGAGCTGGTCCTCGTCGCGGTCGCCGTCGTCCTCCCCGCACCGGCCGCTCCCGTTCTCGGGCTGCCGATGCCGGTGGCGTTCGCCGCCGCCGTCTCCCTGCCGGTGGTCAAGCTGCTGCTCGCCGACTCGGTGTCGGCGCGGCGATGGGTGGCGCAGGGCCCCCGGCTCCGACGGGACCGTCGGCCCGACCCGGTGGCCCGGTACCGGGTGCTGTGCGCCGCCACGCTGGGCGTTCTCGCTCTCGGCCTCGGCGCCCTCGCCGTCCTCGCCCCGGTCCAGCCAGGGGCCGACACGCCCACCTCGAGCGTCGTCGGGCACCCGTGAGCCCCGTGCGGATGACGCGGGCACCACGCCGCCTAGGCTTCCCCCGTGAGTGATCGGCACATCCTGACCGCTGTCGCCTGGCCCTACGCCAACGGCCCGCGGCACATCGGCCACGTCTCGGGCTTCGGCGTCCCCTCCGACGTCTTCAGCCGCTACCACCGGATGGCCGGCGACCGGGTCCTGATGGTGAGCGGCACCGACGAGCACGGCACCCCGATCACGGTCGCGGCCGACGCCGAGGGCATCACGCCGCGGCAGATCGCCGACCGCAACAACCGGATCATCGTCAACGACCTGGCCAGCCTGGGGCTGAGCTACGACCTCTTCACCCGCACGACCACGGTGAACCATGCGCAGATCAGCCAGGAGATCTTCCTCGGGCTGCTGAAGAACGGGTACGTCTTCCCGAAGACGACGCTCGGCGCGATCAGCCCGTCGACCGGCCGCACCCTGCCCGACCGCTACATCGAGGGCACCTGCCCCATCTGCGGCTACGACGGCGCCCGCGGCGACCAGTGCGACAACTGCGGCAACCAGCTCGACCCGACCGACCTGATCAACCCGGTCAGCCGGATCAACGGCGAGACGCCGAGGTTCGTCGAGAGCGAGCACTACTTCCTCGACCTGCCCGCCTTCACCCGCGCCCTGGGCGACTGGCTGGCCACCCGCACGAACTGGCGCTCGAACGTCCTGAACTTCAGCGTCAACCTGCTGGAGGACCTCAAGCCGCGCAGCTACACCCGCGACATCGACTGGGGCGTGCCGGTGCCGCTCGACGGCTGGCGCGACCGGCCGGACAAGCGCATCTACGTGTGGTTCGACGCCGTCGTGGGCTACCTGTCGGCGTCCATCGAGTGGGCCCGGCGCAGCGGTGAGCCCGACGCCTGGCGGCAGTGGTGGCAGACGCCCGACTCCGACGCCTACTACTTCATGGGCAAGGACAACATCGTCTTCCACTCCGAGATCTGGCCCGCCCAGCTGCTCGGCTACAACGGCGAGGGCGACAAGGGAGGCTCGGCGGGTTCCCTGGGCCGGCTGAACCTGCCCACCGAGGTGGTCTCCAGCGAGTTCCTGACCATGGAGGGCCGCAAGTTCTCCAGCAGCCGCCAGGTCGTCATCTACGTGCGCGACTTCCTCGCCCGGTACGACGCCGACGCGCTGCGCTACTTCATCGCCGTCGCCGGCCCGGAGAACCAGGACACCGACTTCACCTGGTCGGAGTTCCGCCGTCGCAACAACGACGAGCTGGTCGCCGGCTGGGGCAACCTGGTCAACCGCTCGGTCTCGATGGCGGCGAAGAACGTGGGCGCGGTGCCCACGCCCGCGGAGCTGACCGACGCCGACCGGGCGCTGCTGGACACGACGAGGAACGCCTTCGGTCCGATCGGGGACCTGCTGGCGCGCAACCGGCAGAAGGCCGCGGCCACCGAGGCCATGCGCGTGGTCGGCGAGGCGAACAAGTACCTGTCCGACCAGGCGCCGTGGAAGCTCAAGGAGGACCCGGCCCGCCGGGACACCGTGCTGCACACCGCGCTGCAGGCGATCAGCGACTGCAACACGCTGCTCACGCCGTTCCTGCCGCACTCGGCGCAGAAGGTGCACGAGCTGCTCGGCGGCACCGGTGTGTGGTCGCCGGCCCCGCAGGTCGTGGAGACCGAGGACCTCGACGACGGCTCGCCCTACCCGGTCATCACCGGGGACTACGGTGCCGCGCAGGCCGCGTGGGGCTCGCGCCCGCTGCCGTCCGGCACGCCGCTGAGCCCGCCCACCCCGATCTTCAAGAAGCTGGACGAGTCGGTGGTCGAGGAAGAGCTGGCGCGCCTGGAGGACGAGGGGAAGTGAGTCGCTCGGCGAGCGCCCGCGCGAACCGGCGGGGCGAGCCGCCGCCGTCCCCCGAGCCGCTGCCCGCCCCGGCGATCGACAGCCACACGCACCTCGACATCGTCCTCAACGGCTTCCGCCCGGAGGACGGGTCGACGGCGTCGGACGAGGACGTCGACGCCGAGATCGCCGCAGCGGTGGAGGTCGGCGTTCCGCGGCTCGTGCAGGTCGGGGTCGACGTCGCCTCGTCGCAGTGGTCGGCGGCGCTCGCCGCCCGTCATCCGAACGTGCTGGCCGCGGTGGCCGTCCATCCCAACGAGGCGGGCGAGGGCGTCGCGACCGACGACGCGCTCGCCGAGATCGACCGCCTGACGGCGATGCCGCGGGTGCGGGCGGTGGGGGAGACGGGGCTGGACCGGTTCCGCACCGGCCCGGACGGGTGGGCGGCGCAGGAGGCGTCGTTCCGGGCGCACATCCGGATCGCCAAGGAGCGCGGGGTCGCCCTGGTGATCCACGACCGCGACGCCCACGAGGAGATCCTCCGCGTGCTGGAGGACGAGGGTGCGCCCGAGCACACCGTCTTCCACTGCTTCTCCGGGGATGCGGCGTTCGCCAGGGCCTGCGTCGAGCGCGGCTTCGTGCTCTCCTTCGCCGGCACGCTCACGTTCGGCAACGCCGGGTACCTGCGGGAGGCCGCAGCGCTCATCCCGGTGGACCAGCTGCTCGTGGAGACGGATTCCCCCTTCCTCACCCCCGTGCCGCACCGCGGTCGCCCGAACGCCTCTCGGCTGGTACCGCACACGGTGCGCGCGCTCGCCGGGATCACCGGCGTGGGGCTGCCGGAGCTGTGTGCCGCCCTCACCGCCACCGGCGAGCGGGTCTTCGGGCCCTGGTGAAGGTAGAAGGACCCTCCCGCCCCCCACCGCTCGCACGCTCGCGGCGGGACCCTGCGGAAGGGCCACCGGCCCCCACGCTCGCTGCGCTCGGCGCGGGCCCGGGACGGGGCCGGGCGCACGGCGGGACCCCGGAGGAAGCGGTACGTGGCCGCATCGTCGTCGAGAGGACGACAATGAGCGCCGTGGGTCGCCTCATCGCCGTCGTCCTCTTCGTCGCCCTGCTGGTGCCGGGCGTCCTGCTGGCCCGAGCGTGGGGGCTGGCGGCCGGACGCCGGGCCGTGGCCGCCGCCGGTGTGCAGTTCGCCGAGGCGACCCCGCAGGGACGGGCGACGCTGCGCCGGCAGGCCGCCCACGGTCGTCGCTGGCGCTCGCTCGGGCTGGTGCTGGGGATCGCCGGCGTCCTGCTGAGCATCGTCGCGTTCGCCGAGGCCTCGGTCTTCCTGTGGATCCCCGTGCTGGCCGTCGGCCTTCTCGCGGGTGTCCTCCTGGCGGAGGTCACGCGCCCGCGGCCGAGGTGGGCGCTGTCGGCCCCGCCGCGCCGGCCCCGGCAGAACGAGCAGATCTCCGGGTGGCTGGTCTGGACGATGCGGTCCGTGGTGCTCGCCGAGGTCGTCACCGCCGGCGCGATGTGGCGCGCCGGTGACCTCGGCGCACCGGCCGTCTGTGCCGTGGCAGGCGTTCCGCTCGTGGCCTGGCTGATCGCCGAGGTGGCGCTGCTGCGGCTCCTGACCCGACCGCTGCCCGCCGAAGGGGCCGACGTGCCCGTGGACGAGGCGCTGCGCACGTGGACGGCGCACCTGGTCACCGCCGCCGCCAGCGTCGCGGCGCTGCTGCCCTTCGGCACGTTGCTGCTGCGGGCCGGTCTCGACCTCGGGGAGCGGGTCGGCGAAGGCATCGACATCGTGCCCGTGGCACTGGTCGCCGGCGGCTTCTCGGCGCTGGCGGCCGGCATCGCGGTGGCGGGTTTCCTGCTGAGCTGGTTGCGGCCCATCCGGTCGACCGAGCCCGCGCTGGCAGGCTGACGAGCGCCTTTCCCTTCCCCTGGGCCGGCGCTCGCACGCCGTGCGCTTGATCACACGGCCGTCCCGGTAGGAACGCGCGTCCCACCCGGCTCATACGGCACGGCGGTGACGTGGTGTATCGGCGTGCCCACTGTGAGCGCCATCAGCGCTCTGGTTCACTCGTCGCGCACCGTTGCTCCATGCACGTGTTCGTTATCGTGTCGTTACCGACAGCCGGGGTGGAGACGACCCGGGCAGCACCGGGTCCGGAGCCTGCCTCCGGCTCGACGCTGCCCGAGTTCGAGCCGGCGACCGGGCCGTTCCGCGGCGTGGTCGCTCTCCTGCCCGGGTTCTGTGACCCCTGGATGTGTTGTGCGCCGCTCCCTGCAGCTGAGCCTGTTCGCCCTCGTGCTCTTCGGACTCGTCGGCGGAACGCTCGCCTTTCTCGTCGCCCAGAAGTCCGTGACCCTCACCGTCGACGGGCAGGCCCGGACCGTGGGCACGTACTCCGACACGGTGGGCGAGGTGCTGCAGGACGAGGGGTTGACCCTGGCCGCGCAGGACGTCGTCCTCCCGGCGCCGGATGCCGCTGTGAACGACGGCGACGCCGTCGTGCTGAACCGGGCCCGCCCCCTCACCCTCACCGTGGACGGCGTCTCCAGCGAGGTGCACGTCACGGCGCTCTCGGTGGACGAGGCCCTGGAGCAGCTCGGCCTCCGCGGCGAGGGGCTGGTGCTCTCGGCCAGCCGCGGCGAGCGGCTGCCGCTCGAGGGCATGGCGCTCACCGTCACGACGCCCAAGGAGATCGTGCTCGTCGCCGACGGGCAGGAGCGCGTCGTCAGCACCGTGGCCGCGACGGCCGGGGACCTGCTCGCGGAGCAGGGCATCGCGCTGAGCGGAACCGATCAGACCAGCCTGCGGCTGGAGCAGAACCTGCTGAACCGGATGCGCCTGCAGGTCTTCCGCGTGCAGGTCTCCGAGGTCACCGAGACCACCGTCCTCGAGCACGGCCGGGTCGAGACCGAGGACGCCGCCGCCTTCGAGGGCGAGGAGACCGTGACCCAGCAGGGCGTCGACGGCGAGCGGTCGACGACCTACCGCGTGACCGTCGTCGACGGCCAGGAGACCGGCCGCGAGTCGGTGGCCTCCACGGTGACGCGCGAGCCCGTCGACCAGCAGGTGTCCGTGGGCACCAAGGCGCGGCCCACGAACACGCCGGCCGCCGACGGGCTGAACTGGGCGGCCCTGGCCGAGTGCGAGTCCGGTGGCCGCCCTGACGCCGTCAGCAGCACGGGCAAGTACCACGGGCTCTACCAGTTCTCCGTGGCCACGTGGCAGGCCGTCGGCGGAACCGGTCTCCCGTCGGCCGCCTCGGCCGACGAGCAGACCTACCGTGCGCAGCTGCTCTACAACCAGTCCGGCGCCGGGCAGTGGCCGCACTGCGGCAAGCACCTCTGATCGGATCCTCCTGAGCACCGCACCCGAGCAGAACGACGGGCTGCTGGGCCCGGCCGCCATCCGCGAGCTGGCCCAGCAGCTCGACCTGCGCCCGACGAAGTCCCTCGGGCAGAACTTCCTGCACGACGCGAACACCATCCGCCGGATCGTGCGCACCGCCGGGGTGCGACCCGAGGACGTGGTGCTGGAGGTGGGTCCCGGCCTCGGTTCGCTCACCCTCGGGCTGCTGCCCGCGGCCGCGAGCGTGACCGCCGTCGAGATCGATCCGCGGCTGGCCGCACTGCTGCCGGCGACGGTGACGGCGCGTCGCCCTGATCTCGCCGGCCGGCTCACCGTCGTCGAGGGCGACGCCCTCCGGGTGACCGAGCTCCCGGGTCCTCCGCCCACGGCGCTGGTGGCCAACCTGCCCTACAACGTCGCCGTCCCGGTGCTGCTGCACCTGCTGGAACTGCTGCCGACGCTCGACCGCGCACTGGTGCTGGTCCAGGCCGAGGTGGCCGAACGGCTCGCCGCGGCACCGGGCACCCCGGCCTACGGCATCCCGTCGGTGAAGGCGGCCTGGTACGGCGAGGTGCGGCGGGCGGGCAGCGTCGGCCGCCGCGTCTTCTGGCCCGAGCCCAACGTCGACTCCGGTCTCGTGGCGCTGGTCCGCCGCCCGCCACCGCCCGGCGACCGGCGGGCCACGTTCGAGGTGACCGACGCGGCCTTCGCCATGCGCCGCAAGGGCCTGCGTGCTGCTCTCGCACGCTGGGCCGGCAGCCCGGCGGCGGCCGAGGAGCGCCTGCGGGCGGCGGGCATCGACCCGTCCACGCGCGGTGAGCAGCTGTCGGTCACCGACTTCGCACGCCTGGCGGCCACCGGCCCGGGAGCTCCGTGACCGCGCCCGCCGCGCGGGCCGCCCGCGCACCCGCCAAGGTGAACGTCCACCTCGGTGTCGGGCCCCTGCGCGGGGACGGGTTCCACGAGCTGCGGACGGTGTACCTGGCCGTCTCGCTGTTCGACACGGTGACCGTCGGGCCGGGGGACGGGCTGACCCTCGCCCTCTCCGGCGAAGGGGCCGCAGTCGTCCCGGCGGACCGCAGCAACCTCGTCTGGCGCGCCGCCGAGCTGCTGGCCGAGCACGCCGGCGTGCCCGCCGACGCCTCCATCGAGGTCGCCAAGAGCATCCCGGTGGCCGGCGGTCTGGCCGGTGGCAGCGCCGATGCGGCGGCCACCCTGGTCGCGCTGGACGCCTTCTGGGGCACCCGGGCCGGTCACGAGGACCTGATGGCCCTTGCCGCCCGGCTCGGCAGCGACGTCCCGTTCGGCCTGGTCGGAGGCGTCGCACTGGGCACCGGGCGCGGAGAGCAGGTGGCCCCGGTGCTCAGCGGAGGCACCGGGCACTGGGTGCTGGGCATCGCGGGGGAGGGGCTCTCGACGCCGGCGGTCTACGGCGAGCTGGACCGGTTGCGCGCGCAGGGCCGCGTGGCCGCCCCGACCGCGCCCGCGTCCGCGGAACGGGTGATCGAGGCGCTGCGGAGCGGCTCGGCCGCCGCGGTCGGAGCTGCCCTGGCCAACGATCTCCAGGCGCCGGCCCTGAGCCTGCGGCCGAGCCTGCGCCGGGCGCTGCGCGCGGCCGAGGAGGCGGGTGCGGTCGCGGCGCTGGTCAGCGGATCGGGTCCCACCCTGGCGGCGCTGGCGGCCGACGGGCCCG
>DASPIH010000270.1:0-2206 GCA_035629195.1 Blastococcus sp.
GTCCGCGGCGCCCGCCGGGGCCCCGCTGACCCCCTCGCTGGGGGGCAGATCGGGGGGGCAGCGACGGGGCTACTGCGCACCGCGCGCAGCTGCCGACGGTGCAGCTGGTCCTTCCCGACCAACCGCACGGAGCACACTCACCATGTCCCTCAAGCCCCCCAGCCTCTGGATCGAGAAGCGCGGCCAGCAGCACCGGGTGTACTGGCGCAACACCGACGTGGGTCTGCCCGCCCGCTCCTACCTGCCCTTCTACGGCCGCGATGCGGCCCAGCACACCCCCGACCGGCCAGCGGCGTCGGACGTCGGCTCCTCCGGTGTCCCCGGTGCCGCGGTCGGCGGAGGGGCGACCTCCTAGGCGCGGAGTAGGTGCCGCAGCCCGAAGCCGATCCAGCCCTGGAATTGCGCGAGCAGCGGCAGCCACACCGCCCAGGACAGTCCCACCACCAACACCACGTACGCGGTCACCGGCCGCCGCCGCATCCACCCGCTCATCCCCGGCCATCCTCACCCGGCCGGACACCGCCGCTGGGCAGGAACCGACGCCGCACCGGTCCGTCGTCACGCGCCCGCTGTACCGCGTGGGAGACGACGACGGAGAAGCACCGCGCCGGCGACGGTGCCGGCCACTAGCCATGGATGGGCGCTGACCCACAGGGCGGCGCGCAGCGCGCGGCGCAGCAGCTGGGCCTGCCGCGCGGAGGCCGGCGGTGCGTCCGCGGAAGTCCAGTCGAAGGTCCGCAGGCGAACGAGAAAGCCCTGCCAGACGCAGCCTTCCAGGCTGTGCACGTAGATCTGGTCCGTAAAGCGTCGGGCCAGGCTCAGGTCACGGGCGAACTCGTCCCAGGTCTGAGTAGGCATCTGCGGATGGCCGGGGATGTCCGGCCCACCACCGGTGGTGCCGACCGCGATGGCGGTCGCCTCGGGCCCGTAGCTCCACAGCAGCCCGGGTCCTATCCCGCGCATGAACGAGGTGTACTGCATGAACACCTCGCGGTCGGTGCGCACGTCGACCAGGCCCAGCAGGCGCTGCAGCAGGGTCGAGCCGGCCCGGCGCTCGTCGGCGATGGGCGGGAACTGGTAGTTCTCCACCGGCCAGCCGTCGGCGCGGATGCGCTCGACCAGGGCGGCGTAGTCGGCCCGCGCACGGGCCGGCCGGGTGGTGTCGGTCAGCCGAGGCCCCAGGACACGGACCAGTCCCCAGGGGTTGCGGCTGAGCTGCCAGTACACGGCGACGTCCGGTTCGATGTCGAGGCCGACGGCATCCCAGACCAGACCGTGCTCCTTCGTCCAGTCGGTGAACCGGGCGTAGCTGGCCCGGGCCTGCGGCACGTTGTCCGGCGTGAAGTAGTAGCCCTGATCGGCCGGGAGCAGCGGCACACCGACGACGGGGACGCCGGCGTCGTTGAGCTTCGTCACGACGTGGGCGCGCTCGGGGTGGTAGTCGGACAGCATGAGAACGACGCGGGCCCGCAGCGCCTGTAGATCGACAAGCACCGCAGGGTCGTCGAACAGCGCGGTGAGCCGGGCGACGTCCAGCTCGCAGGCGAAGGTCAAGGTGGGCGTCTGCATGCGCTGGCTCCCTGCGGTCGGTGGGCTGCCCGACGGCATGGCCGCCGCGGGCGTCGACTGATCACCGCCATCTCAGCAGCGACTCCAGGCTGACGGCGGTGAGACGACGCTCCAACACAGCCAGCGGCTCCGGGCCGCGGCGACCGGTGGGTGAGCCCGCCGCCGGCGCCGGACGTGCTCGGCCGGGCGCAGGCCATCACCCCGCCCTTGATGCTCGCCCACCCATCGGGAGCAGAGTGACCCCGGCCTTCGCCGCGCTGGCCGGACGGCCGGACGGCCAGACGGCGGGCGACCAGCACCCAAACCGGCCATGCCCTCCGAAGGTGGGAGCAGCCGGGCCCGGTTCACCACCGGACGCCAGCGCACCCCGGCCGTCGCGGACGACGGACGCGCTCATCAGGCCGATACCAACATCCCTGCGCACCCGCGGCAGCTGGCCGTGCGCGTAGAGGTCGCGCTCGACGGCGCCCTGCGAACGGTGCACCGGCCGGAGCGGCTAGAGGTACGCGCGCCCGTCGACGCCCCACGGCAGCTGACCGGCGACGATCCGTCGTCCGGTGACCGCGTGCGGGATGATCCGCAGCCAGTTCCCGTGTTCGCCGGGCGCCCAGGGCTGGACGGCGGCGGCGTGCGTGCG
>DASPIH010000271.1:0-20331 GCA_035629195.1 Blastococcus sp.
CGGGATGTCGACGTCGACGTCCTGCAGGTTGTGGGTGCTCGCGCCGCGGACCTCCAGCGAGCCGGACGGCGACCGCACCGAGTCCTTGAGCCTCGCCCGGTCGTCGAGATGGCGGCCGGTCACCGTGCCGCTGCGCCGCAGCTCGTCGACGGTGCCCTCGAACACCACCTCGCCACCGGCGGTGCCGGCACCGGGCCCGAGGTCGACGACGTGGTCGCCGATCGCGATGGTCTCCGGCTTGTGCTCCACGACGAGCACGGTGTTGCCCTTGTCGCGCAGTCGCAGCACCAGGTCGTTCATCCGCTGGATGTCGTGCGGGTGCAGCCCGATCGTGGGCTCGTCGAAGACGTAGGTGACGTCGGTGAGCGACGAGCCGAGGTGCCGGATCATCTTGGTCCGCTGGGCCTCGCCGCCGGAGAGCGTGCCCGCCGGCCGGTCGAGGGAGAGGTAGCCCAGCCCGATCTCGGCGAACGAGTCCAGGAGGTGCTGCAACCCCCGGAGCAGCGGGGCCACGGTCCCCCGCGGGGGGCTACCGCCATCGTCCCCGCGGGCGGTGCCCCCAGGCTCGTCGAGCCCCCGGACCCAGTCGGCGAGGTCGCTGATCTGCATCGCGCAGACGTCGGCGATGTTCTTCCCGCTGATCCTCGACGAGCGGGCCTCCGCGCTGAGGCGGGTGCCGGCGCACTCCGGGCAGGTCGTGAACGTCACCACCCGTTCCACGAAGCGCCGGACGTGCGGCTGCAGCGCGTCGACGTCCTTGGAGAGCATCGACTTCTGGACCTTCGGGATCACGCCCTCGTAGGTGAGGTTGACGCCCTCGACCTTGATCTTGGTCGGCTCCTTGTGGAGGAGGTCCCGCATCTCCTTCTCGGTGAACCTGCCGATCGGCTTGTCCAGGTCCAGGCCGATGCCCTGGAAGAGGCGGCCGTACCACCCGTCCATGCTGTAGCCGGGCACCATCAGGCCGCCCTCGTTCAGCGATCTCGACCCGTCGTAGAGGGCCGTGAGGTCGAAGTCGTTGAGCGAGCCCATGCCTTCGCACCGCGGGCACATGCCGCCCTGGTAGACGGCCTCGCGCACCACGTTCTTCTCGACTCTGCCGCCCTTCTCGGTGCTCATGACACCACTGGCCTTGCGCGTCGGGACGTTGAACGCGAAGGCGGTGGGCGGACCGATGTAGGGCTTTCCCAGGCGGCTGAACAGGATGCGCAGCATCGCGTTGGCGTCGGTGGCGGTGCCGACGGTGGAGCGCGGGTTGGCGCCCATCCGCTCCTGGTCGACGATGATCGCCGTCGTCAGGCCTTCCAGGAGGTCGACCTCCGGGCGCGCCAGGCTCGGCATGAAGCCCTGCAGGAAGGCGCTGTAGGTCTCGTTGATCAGCCGCTGCGACTCCGCGGCGATGGTGTCGAACACCAGCGAGCTCTTGCCGGAACCGGACACCCCGGTGAACACCGTCAGCCGGCGCTTCGGGATCTCGACGCTGACGTCCTTGAGGTTGTTCACGCGCGCGCCCAGCACGCGGATCACGTCGTGACCGTCGGCGGCGTGCGGCGCGGGCGGCTGCGGATCCCTGCTCGTGGCCGTGGTCATCGGTTCCCCTCCGTCGAGCGGGCGGCCGTCACGCTCGTCCCTGACGACGTCGGGCGGCCGGCCTGCACGCATGATCCGGGACGCCGACGACAGTACGGACGCCGATTCCCCGTGACGAGTGGTTGCGGTGCCGCTCCCGCCGGGCGGTCCCACCTCCCCGACACGCCGTCGCGCCGGGGTGCCGCAATCCGTGACCGGCCCCCCGACCAGGCATTCCACGCTCGGAACCCACCGGTTTGTCGACAAGCTGCCCGGCCGGAGAGCGGGTCATCGGCAGCTCCGGGGACCGTCCGCAACGAATGGGCAACGAGCCGTCCGGGGAGTGTCCGAGGCCGGCCTCTGCGGCTCCTTCCCGGACCTAGCCTTCGGGCTGTCCGCGGCGCTTCCCCAGCCGCGGAGCACGATCCTGAGGAGCTCCCCGTGCACACGTCCGGCCTGCCGGCCCACGCCCCGTCCCCGTCGACCGAACGCCAGCCGGTCGACGACGGGATCGCACTGCTGCTCGACCTGATGGAGCCCGAACCGGCACCGGCTGCGCCACCCGCCCAGAGCATCGGATGGGCGACGCGGGCGCAGGACTGGTCCCACCGGGCGGCCCTCTGGGGCGCGGGGCCGCAGGGGGCCTGGCGTGCCTGGTGAGCTGATGTGGCTCGCCGTCGCCCTGTTCGGCAGCGTCGGCCTGATCGTCGTCCTGGGCACGCGGTCCACGGCCCGGTACGAGTTCGAGCGGAACGCCGTGCAGCGCCAGCCGCGCACGGCGCCCGCTCCGGCCGGGGTGCCGGCCGCCGCCCCGTCCGGCGGCGTCGCCGCGGGCGAGCAATCCCTCGCGACACGGCCCGCTCCGGGATCAGCGGCGCCCGGCGTGGCCACCCACCCCGCCGGCCGCATGACCGCGCTGGCCCCGATGGCCACCGGCTGGTGGCTCGTCGACGGCCCCGGTGCGCCGTTGGCCGGCCCCTTCTCCGACGCGGTGGACGCGGACTGGGCGGCGTTCTCCCTCGGGGTGCCCGAGACGGCGCGCGTGGTCTTCGGCGCCCAGCGCCAGGACGGCGGCGTCCTGCGTCGCCCCTCGCCGCACGAGCGGGCCTGGCTGCAGGAGCTGGGACGCCAGCTCGACCGGCTGCCCGAGGAGTGGACCGAGCTCATCGACGACGAGGACCCCTCGACGTCGCTGGCGGTCGACGTCACCGCGGCGCTCCTGGAGGCCGGCCTGCCGCTGCACGACCGGGACGACGAGGCCGGGAGCGCCTCGGGCGGGGCGTGCCTGACGCCGCACCCCGCGTCCGGAGGACTGGTCGTCGCCTGGCGGCAGCACGACCGGATGACCGTCCAGCAGGTGCGCGGTGACGACGTCCGGGACGCCGTGCAACGGACGATGACGGCTGCGGTCACCGGCGTCCTGCACCAGCTGGGGTTCACCGTGGAGCCCTACGGCTGCACCGGCGCTCACCTGGTGACCGGTAGCGGCCGCTGATCAGGCGTCGAGGAAGCCCTCGATGACCGGGGCCAGCTCGTGCGCCTCGGTGATCAGGGCGATGTGCCCGCCGTCGTAGACGTGCAGCTGTGCGCGGGGGATGAGCCGCGCCATCAGCCGGGCGTTCACCACCGGGATGATCGGGTCGTCGTTCCCGGCCACCACCAGCGTGGGCTGCCGGATCAGCCCCAGGAACGGCAGGCTGCTCCAGCCGGTGCTCGACGCCAGCTGGTAGTAGTAGCCGCGCCGGGGCCCCACCCAGGCGTGCGCGTGCAGCACGGCCGCGGCCCGCCCGGGGTCGCTGCGCATCGTGCCGCCGTAGATCTCGCCGGCGATCCGCCGGGCGTACTCGGGGTCCTGGTAGCGGCGGGGCGTCAGCATGTGCGCCAGCACGCGCGGATGGGCCGGGACCATGAGCGAGCCCGTCCCGGTCGCGGCGAGCACCAGCCGCCGGCAGCGTCGACGGTGCTGCACGGCGAAGTGCTGGGCCAGCCCCCCGCCCCACGACAGGCCCAGGACGTCGACCGGCTGCTCGTAGCCCAGCCGGCTGAGCACCCCGGTCACCACGGGGGTGAGGGTCGACAGCACGTACGGGACGACGGGCTGCGGCGAGCCGCCGACCCCCGGGACGTCGAAGCGGACGACGGTGCGCCGGGGGTCCAGGGCGTCGACGAACGGCTGCAGCACCTCCAGGCTCGCGCCGATCCCGTTCATGAGCAGCAGCGGCGGCACGTCGTCGTCCGTGCCGCGGCGGACGGCCACCCGGAGCGTGCGCCTGCCCACGGTCAGGCTGCGCACGACCTCCCGGCTACTTGTCGAAGACACCCGGCTACTTGTCGAAGACATACGTACCCGGGGCGTCGGCCAGCACGTCCAGGCCGTTGCCACCAAGCTTCTCGGGTGCCGGGATCTCCTCGCCGGAGCGCTCGCCGAGCCAGGTCATGAAGTCCGGCCACCAGGAGCCCTGCACGGTCTCGGCCTGCGCCAGCCACTCCTCGGGGTCGGGCGGCGTCTCCTTCGCCACCTGGAACGTCGACTTCGGATTTCCCGGCGGGTTCACCAGGGAGGCGATGTGGCCGCTGGTGGAGAGGACGAACCGGGTCTCGCCGCCCAGGAGCTGGGTCGTGCGGTAGCAGGCCTGCCACGGGCAGATGTGGTCGGCGACGCCCGCCGTGGCATAGGTGTCCACCGTGACCGTCGAGAGGTCCACCGGCGAGCCCAGCATGGTGGCCGCGCCCGGCTTCGTCAGGGTGTTGCGCACCGCGACGTCGACGAAGTCGTGGTGCAGCCCGGCCGTCATCCGGGTGGTGTCGGAGTTCCAGTAGAGGATGTCGAACTTCGGCGGGGGCTTGCCCTGCAGGTAGTTGTTGACCCAGTAGTTCCACACCAGGTCGTTGGGCCGCAGCCAGGCGAAGACCTCCGCCAGTTGCGCGCCGTCGAGGTACCCCTTCTTGCGCGAGCGCTCGGTGGCCGCCTCCGCCCGCTTGGTGTCGGTCAGCGCGGAGATCGTGCCGGCGCGCGTCCAGTCCAGGACCGAGACGGAGTAGCTGGCGGCGCGCACCCGCTCCTGCTGCCCGGTGGCGGCCAGGTGCGCCAGCACCATCGCGGTGATGATCCCGCCGGAGCAGAACGCCTGGAGCGCCACCTGCTCGTGACCGGTGATCTGCTCGACGGCGGCCATCGCGTCGAGCACGGCCTGCCCGTACGTGTCGAGGTTCCAGTCGGCGTGCCGCTCGTCGGGGTTCCGCCACGAGATCATGAAGACCTGCTGGCCGGCGGCCACGTAGTGCTCCACGATGCTGCGGCCCGGCGCGAGGTCGGTGATGTAGTACTTGTTGATCGTCGGCGGCACGATCACCAGCGGCAGCTCGCGCACCCGCTCCGTCGTCGGGCGGTACTGGATCAGCTCGAACACCGGCGTCCGGAGGACGACGGCGCCCGGGGTGACCGCCAGGTCCTCGCCCACCGTGAAGGCATCGGGCTCCACCATCGTGGGCACCCGCGGGGCCGACGCGAGGTCGGAGACCATCCGGCGCACTCCCACGACGGCGTTGCGCCCACCGGTGTCGACGACGGCCTTCAGCGCCAGCGGGTTGAGGAAGGGTGCGTTGCTGGGAGCCAGGGCGTCGACGAGCATGGTCGCGCTGTACCGGACGCGCTCGTCGTCCTGCCACTCCAGGTCGGCGTCCTCGATCAGATCCCAGGCGGTGCCGGAGGCCGCCAGGTGCAGCTGCATGGCGCGCCTGAGCAGACCGTTCCCGACCCATGCGGGGTCGGCGAACCGCTTGTCCTTCTTGCTGGGCGCCAGCTCCGAGCGGCCCCGCACGATCCGGCCCAGCTCCTGGGCCAGCCCACCGGCCCGGCGGGCGACCGTGCCGGGCTTCCGGGCGAGAGCCAGGCCGAAGCGCAGCGTCGTCCCGGCCGGTGGCACGAGGCGGCGCAGCGGGCTCTCCGCGGCGTCGATCAGCACCATGTCCAGGCCGAGGGCGGCCTCCGCCGCCTGTTCCGCCGTGCCGGTGGCCGAGGTGTCGTCGGGCCGCTGCGACGGTGGGGCCGACGCATTGCGGGCCGGCTCGGTCGCGGGCTGGGCCATCGCGGTCTCCTTCGCGGGCTGCCTCGGACTCCGCCGTTCGCGTCCTCCGAGGTGCAGGTGTGATCAGCACCACTCAACCACAGGGGTCGGGTCCGCGGCAGGCTGGCGTCAGGAGAGGGAGGCGGTCGGATCGTGCCGGTGCCGCAGGGCCATCAGCAGCGCCGGCCAGCCCAGGGCCAGTCCCGCGCCCAGGAGCGCGCCGGCCACGGTGTCGGATAACCAGTGCGCGCGGAGGTACACGCGCGACAGCGCCATGACGGCGGTGAACTCCACCGCGTGCACCTCCCACCGCCAGCGGGTCGGGCCCGGGTGCGCGAACACGAGGACCAAGCCGATCGCGGTCACCGCGGTGGCGATCGCGTGACCGGACGGGAACGATGCGGCCGTCGTCTCGATCAAGGATCCCGGGGGGCGGGGCCGGTCGGTGGCGGACTTGAGTGGGCCGATGAACAGCTCACTGCTCAGGACGGCCAGGGCGAACGCCGCCATCCGCAGCCAGTGCCGCCGCCAGGCCAGCAGCAGCAGGGCCACGACCCGCAGCGACCAGTTGACCGCGGCGCCGCCGATCCACGACAGGGCCTCGGCCACCGCTGTCGCCGTGTCGCTGCGCACCGAACCGGCCCACCGCCACACCGCGTCGTCCACCGCCTGGACGGTCGGCGCGGTGGCGGGGAAGAACACGAGCACGCTCACGAGGGCGGCCGCGGCGAGCAGCCCGCCACTGATCACCAGCCCGCGGCGAGAGTCGACCAGCATCAGTTCTCCCGACCGCTGGGCTTCGTCCGAGCCGACCGAGCCCGGGCGGTCACACGGTCTCCGGCACGAGGACGGTCCGGGGAGCGGTGTTGGGCTCTCTGCGCCACGACCGGTTGTGCCGCCAGAAGAGGTAGGTGCCCAGACCGAGCGGGATGGGCAGCACATAGCTGAGTGCCCGGAACACCAGCACCGCCGCGGCCACCAGCGCCCGCGGCCCGCCGGCCGCCGCGAGGCCCGTGATCAGCGCCAGCTCGACCACGCCGAGGCCGCCGGGCGTGAAGGGGACGGCCGTGAGCAACCGGGCGAAGGCGAAGACGGCCAGCGCCTCGGCCAGGCTCACCTGGTCGCCGTCCACCCCTACGAAGCGCAGGGACAGCAGCAGCACGAGGAACAGGGACAGGTGGCTGACCAGAGTGGCAAGGGTGATCCAGTGCCAGCGGGCGCGCAGGAGCATGACGGTGCGGTCGCGGAACTTCGTCGTCGCCCGGTCCCAGCCGCTCACCGGCCCCCGACGGAACGCACGGCGCACGCCCGTGGCCACCAGGGCCGCAGCCCGGCCCACCTGTGCGGCGGTGGCGGGGCTGCGCAGTACCGTGCCGAGCACGGCCACCGCAGCACCGAGGCCGGCGAGCCCGGCCAGCCCCGCGACCAGGCGGGCGGTCGACGGAGGGCTGGAGAACGCCAGCAGGGCCAGCGCGAGCACCGGCAGGCCGAGTTTGGCGAAGTTGTTCCACAGCCCGGCGACCAGCAGTGCCACCGAGGTCCGTGACCGGGAGAAACCCCAGGATGAGTTCATGGCGTAGGTGAGGCCGACGGAGAGAGCGGCGCCGCCGAGGACGGTGTTGGACACCGCCGTCGCCGCCTCGGTCGCGACCGTGGCCTGCCGCATGGTCATGCCGGGCGTCGTCGCCACCACGACGAACTGGTAGGTGACCAGGTTCCACACCGCGGCCAGGCCGAGCACCGACTTCTCCAGCCACGTCATGCCGGCGACCGCGTCCCAGACCTGCGCCAGGCTCGTGAACTGCGGCAGGAACCAGGTGAACACCGCGGCGATCAGGGCTACCGACAGCAGCGGCGCAAGGAACCGGTACCAGCGCGGGCGGGCTCTCCGGGAGCCGGTGGCCAGGTCGGTGCTCATCCCTCACCGTCCGGCGGAGGATCCAGTTCCAGGCGACCATCGGTCTGGTCCCGGACGGCGGCCCGCACCTGCTCACGGGTCACGGCACCCACGCCCTGCGTCGCGACGCCCAGTGGCTCCGAGCGGTTCTCGCCGGAGAGCCGGAAGTGGACGTTCACGCAGCCGCCGTCGAAGACGTAGTGCCGGGTGCCGACGTACTGCGGGGTGACCTGGGTGACCCGCTCCCACCGCCGCATCCCCTCCCGCTCACTGGGGATCTCGGTGGCCTCCACGGTGTTGCAGGAGGAGGTGAGGGCCACCTCGAGCGCGTGCACGCCGTCGCGGTCGGAGTCCAGCCAGAACCTCGCCGACGACTCGTCCGCCTCCAGCCCGGCGAGGTCCCATCCCAGGGGCATGACCTCCAGGCATGGCACCCAGGCCGCGCTCGGCACCGACTGCGCCATGAGCACGACGCCGTTGGCGGGGTGGTTCTCGTCGCCGTCGCGGCAGGCGAGCGAATCCTCGCCCAGCACCATCGGCTGCCCGCACCCGGACAGCAGCCAGGCGGCGAGGAGGGCCGGAAGTCCCCGGCGCAGTCGCCCGCTCACAGCGGGGACCCCAGCAGGCCGGCTGACACGTAGGCGGCAGTCGCAGCGGCGGCGAGGGTGACGACGGTCAGGCCGGCTCGCCGCCACGTCCAGCGCTGGATGCGCACCGGCGGGAACCGGAAGGGCAGCAGGGCGAGGAACTCGCTCTGGAGGTCGCGGCCCTGCCGGCGCAGCATGCGGCGCAGCTGCGAAGGCATGGTCAGGCCCCGGGTGGCGGCGAAGGCCTCGGCGATCTCCTCGTCGGAGAAGTGCAGCCGGGCGCGCTGGTACACCCGCTCGGCGTCGGTGCGCAACCCCAGGACGAGCATCATGTTGGCCAGGTCCACCGCCTGCCGCCACGGGCTGGGCCGCACCTCCGCGAATGCCGAGTCGATCAGGTACAGCGTGCCGTTCCGCACCAGGAGGTTGGCCGGCTTGATGTCCCGGTGGGCCATGCCGATCTCCCACATGCGGCGTACGACGAACAGCCCCTGGTCGATGACGGAGTCGTCGACCAGAGCCTCACCGGCCTCCTTCGCGCCCGCGATGAACTCGGTGACCAGCAGGTACTCCCGCTCCGGCGTGATCTCGACGATGCCGAGGGGTTGGGGCACGGGCAGCCCGCCGTCGCAGAACAGCCGCAGGATGTAGTCCTCGTACTGCACCAGGCGGCGCACGCTGTGGAAGGGCTTCTCGTCCTCCAGGCGGCCGTAGAGCAGCGTGCGGCCGAGCTTGTACCAACGGTCCGACCGCACGTGGGTGGCCGCGTACAGCTTGCCGAAGACGCAGCTCTCGCTCTCGCCCTGGGAGCCGCCGGCCTTGACGGTGATCTTCAGCGGGGTGGAGCCGCCCGACCCGGCCAGCC
Source organism: Blastococcus sp. (assembly GCA_035629195.1). Lineage (GTDB taxonomy): Bacteria > Actinomycetota > Actinomycetes > Mycobacteriales > Geodermatophilaceae > Blastococcus. The sequence goes on from DASPIH010000271.1 coordinate 8,986, forward strand.
CGAACGGGGACACATCGGTGGCCACCAGCCCCAGCTGGTCCTGCAGCGCCCGGACGATCGCCGCGCCCCGCTCGCCGGTGACGTCCAGGTGCGCCGGCCGGGCGCGGGTGTACCGCACGGGGTAGACGGAGTTGGGGGTCAGCAGCCGGAACGCCGCCAGGGGCGTGGCCACGCCGAGGACGACGCCGGCCAGCAGGCCCGTGGGGTGGTCCTGGGCGAGGTAGAGGCGGGAGGCCCCGGTGAGCACCAGGAGCGCGCAGACCACCCACTTGCCGACGGTGCGCTTCGGCCCGGGCGGCACCAACGAGTACAGCGAGCTGACCAGCAGGGCGGCGAGCACGGTCACCGGCAGCGACGGCATCGAGAAGCCCGACCACTCGCCGAGCACCTCCACCTCGAAGGGGCGGGGACGCTGGAGCGTGGTCACCATCGCGGTGCCCACGTTGATCACCAGCAGTGCGACGCCCAGCCACACGAGCAGGTGCCGCCAGCGGCGGAAGACCGCCAGCAGTACCAGGTCGGTCAGCCAGATCGCGTGCAGAACCCGGTCGCTGGCGAGCACACCCACGGCCTCCGCGACGGTGGTGAGCGCAGGGGACCGGACACCGGCGATCGCCTGCAGCACCCGGGTGTCGGCGACGTCGACGTAGCGGATCGTGCCGGTGGCGACGACCAGCACGCAGGCCAGCAGCACCAAGCCGCTGAGCGCCAGCCACCACTTCCCCGACGCCCGGAGCTGCCGGGGCAGCGGCGGTGGTTCGCCCGAGGGGCGGCGCCGGCGCCGGACGCGCGCGATCGGTGGCGGCGCGGGTCTGGCGACCGGACCCGCCGCCCGTTGTTGGGGAAGCGCCTGCGGCAGCGACGCCATGCCGGCTGATGTTGCACCTCCTCGCCCGTCGAGACCATCCCTTCGGGCCCCGCACGGCGCTACGGTGGCCGCTGCGCGCCCGGCCGACGTGCGGTCGGCGCGACGCGCCCGAACGGCGGGAGGTGGCTGCCGTGCGTGCTGGCCGGACGGTCGTGGTCGCGCTGCTGCTCATTGCCGCACTGACCGGGTGCGATACCCGGCCGCGGGCGCCGTCGGCCGACCCGGACGAGATCCGGTTCGCTTCCTACGACTTCCCCGAGAACCAGATCCTGGTCGAGGTCTACGCCGAGGCGGCGCGTCGCCGCGGTCTGCCGGTGGCGGTGCAGCACGGCATCGGCACCCGGGAAGTGGTGTCCCCGGCTCTGCAGCAGGGGGTCGTGGACGTCGTCATCGACTACCTCGGGACGGCGCTGGCCTTCGCGCGACCGCAGTTCCCCCGCCCGCCGGAGGAGCCCGAGGCCATGCACGCCGTCCTCGCCCGCACGATGGGCGGTCGAGGTGTCGACGTCCTCGCCGCATCGGCCGCCGAGGACCAGAACGGCTTCGCCGTCACGACGGACTTCGCGGCCACCCACGGGGTGAGCCGGCTGTCGGAGCTGGCCCCGCTGGCCGGCGACCTCGCCTTCGGCGGGCCACCGGAGTGTCCCGACCGGCCGTTCTGCCTGCTGGGCCTCGAGCAGGTCTACGGGCTCCGGTTCGGTGCTGTGACTCCCATGCCGTCGCGGGCGGCGACGACGGAGGCGCTCTTGTCCGGCCAGATCCAGGTCGGCATGCTCGAGACCACCGACGCCCGGCTGGCCGTCGCCCCGGTCGTGCTGCTGGCCGATGACCGCGGGCTGCAGCCGCGGGAGAACGTCGTGCCCATGGTGCGCGCGGAGGTGCTCGACCGGTGGCGAGAGCCGCTGCACAACGCCCTCGAGAGCACCAGCGCGCGGCTGACCACCGCCGATCTCGTCGAGCTCAACCGCCAGGTCGAACTGCAGGGACGCACACCGTCGGAGGCGGCTCGTGCCTGGTGGGACCGCCAGTAGCCGGACGGCCGCTCGGACATGCCTTCGGCCGACTCCGCGCTGCTGGTGCTGGCTGCGATGCTCATGGGCTGTCGTCAGACGATCGCGCTGGTTCCCGTGATTCCGCGGCCGACGATCAGCGTGTTGACCTCGCGAGTTCCCTCGTAGGAGTAGATCGCCTCCGCGTCGGCCACGTACCGGCCCACGTGGTTCTCCAGCAGGATGCCGTTGCCGCCCATGAGCTCGCGGGCCCAGCCGACGGTCTCGCGCATGCGCATGGTGCAGAACGCCTTGGCCAGCGAGGCCTGCTCGTCGGTCATCTCACCGCTGCCCTGCAGGTGCGACAGACGCGCGCACATCGCCGCCGAGGCCGTGATGTTGCCGAGCATGCGGACGAGGAGGTCCTGGACGAGCTGGAACTCCACGATCGGCTGCCCGAACTGCTCGCGGCCCATGGCATAGCGCAGCGCGTGCTCGTAAGCGCCGCGCGAGCAGCCCACGGCCGACCAGGCGACGCCGGCGCGGGTCATCCGCAGCACCCTGGCGGTGTCGCGGAAGCTGTTGGCCTCCTGCAGCCGGTTCTCCTCCGGTACGCGGACGCCCTCGAGCGTGATGTGCGCGTTCTGCACCGCCCGCAGAGCGATCTTGTCCTCCAGGTCCACGGCGGTGAACCCCGGCGCCCCCTGCTCGACGACGAAGCCCAGCACCCGGTCGGTCTCCACGTCCCGGGCCCAGGTGATGACGAGGTCGGCGAAGCTCCCGTTGCCGATCCACTTCTTCTCGCCGTCGAGCACCCAGCTGTCGCCGTCCCGGCGGCAGGTGGTCCGCAGCCCGCGGGCGACGTCGGACCCGTGGTCGGGCTCGGTGAGACCGAACGCCCCGATCAGCTCCATGCGCGCCATCACCGGCAGCCAGCGCTGCTTCTGCTCCTCGGACCCGCAGAGGTAGATCGACCCCATCGCCAGCCCGCCGTGCACGCCCATGAACGTCGCGATCGACGGATCGCCCTTGGACAGCTCCATGGCGATCATCCCGTCGATCAGGGTCGACCGGCCGGGGCAGCCGTACCCCTGGTACGGCGTGCCCGCTATCCCGAGCTCGGCCATGGCCGGGATGAGCTGCCGGGGGAACCGCGCGCGGGTCCAGTACTCGTTGATGATCGGCTCGACCTGCTCGTCCATGAAGGCACGCACCCGGTGCAGGAGCGCCCGGTCGTCCTCGTCGAGCAGGGCCTCGAGGTCGTAGAAGTCCGAGGTGATCGTCGACCGGTCGCTCATGGGGGTCTGCTTCCTTCCCGCCGGGATGTCCCTTCCCGGGCTACCCCGGCGCCCCGTCGGCAATCCGGGCGTGCGGCACCGCTCCGCCGGGCACAACCCGGGCGACATCCAGTACCAGGAGGCGTTCCGTGACCCGATCCATCGCCGACCAGACCGTCGAGGAGCTCGGCGGTCCGGGCAGCGTGCTCACCCGCCAGCGCCAGGACCACGTCGATCTGGACCGTCTGCTGCACGAGCTCGACGGCACCACCGGCACGGTGCAGGAGGCGGTGCTCCAGCGCATCGACCGGCTGGTCTTCAGCCACGCCTTCGCGGAGGAGACGGTGCTCTGGCCGGTGATGCGCCGGGTGCTGCCCGACGGCGAGGCGCTGACCCTGCGCATCGAGACCGAGCACCAGGAGGTCAACGAGCTGGTCGCCGCCCTGGAGCGGGACGGGCTGGACCACCCGGAGCGTCCGGCGCGCCTCCGCCGGTTGGTGGAGGTGCTCCGGGAGGACGTCCGTGACGAGGAGGACCTGCTCTTCCCGCGACTGCAGGAGCGGGTCGGCCACGAGGAGCTGCGGGCACTGGGCCGCCGCTGGGAGCTCATGCGCCGGATATCCCCGACCCGGCCGCACCCGACGGTCTCCCGGCGGCCACCGGGCAACGCCCTGTCGGGCCTGCCGCTCTCGCTGCTCGACCGCACCCGGGACCTCGTCGACGACGGCGTCCGCCGCTCGCCGGAACGGTTGGCGCCGGCCGGGCGGGCGCTGAGCAAGGCACTGGCCGCCGTGGCCGGCGTCGTGGAGCGGGTGCCGTTGTCCCGCCGGGGGGACCAGCCGCCGACGAGCCGCTGAGCCCGTCGCGACCCTCCGGCGCCCGTCGCGATCCTCCGGCCTGCACCGCGGCCAGGTGCCGTCCCCGATGCCGTCGAGCGACGACGGCGGGGGCGCGCCGGGAGCCTTCGGCCCCGCGTCACGCCCCCGCCGTCCCGAGGTGCCCCCGGGTTATGTCGTCTGCTTGTCCTTGGGGTTGGCGCGGGCGTCGAGCTGGATCTCCTTGTCCGCCCGCGGCACGCCCTCCTTCAGCTCCCTGGTCCGCTCGATCTCGGCGTCCAGTTCGATGCCGAAGAGCAGCGCGACGTTGGTCAGCCAGAACCAGACCAGGAAGATCACGACGCCGGCCAGGGCGCCGTAGGTCTTGTTGTAGCTGCCGAAGTTCGCGACGTAGAAGGCGAACAGGGCCGAAGCGACCGCCCACACCAGCAGCGCGACGCCGGCCCCGGGGCTGACCCACTTGAAGCCGCGCAGCTTCACGTTCGGCGTCGAGTAGTAGAGGACGGCGATCATCAGGGCGACGATGACGACGATGACCGGCCACTTGGCGAAGCTCCACACCGTCAGGACCGTGGAGCCGAGGCCCAGCCCGCGGCCGACGGCGTCCACGATCGGCCCGCTGAGCACCACCATCGCGACGACGACCGCCGCGAACAGGATGCCGATCAGCGTGACCAGCAGCTGCAGCGGCTTGAGCTTCCAGACCTTGCGGCCTTCGGGCGTCTCGTAGACGACGTTCGCCGCGCGGGTGAACGCACCCACGTACCCGGACGCCGACCAGATGGCGCCGGCGACACCGAGGATCAGACCGAAGCCGGCGGCCTGGTTGCTCGCCAGCTGGTTGATGACCGGGCCGATCGTGTTCGCCGCGCCCTGGGGCAGGACGGCGGTGATCGCGTCGGTCATGTCCCGCGGGTCCATGATCAGGCCGACGATCGACAGAAGTGCGATCAGCGCCGGGAACAGCGCCAGCACGCCGTAGTAGGTGAGGGCGGCCGCCCAGTCGGTGAGGTTGTCCTCGCTGAACTCCTTCAGCGTCCGCTTGATCGTGCCGCCCGTCGTCGGCTTCGGGTCGGCGCCGGTGGGCGCGAAGTCCGCCCTGGTCCCGCTGATCTCGTCGGTCTCGGGAGCGGGGTCGGCAGAGGCGCGGTTCCCGTGGAACTGCGCCTCCGCCGTACGGCTCGAGGGGCCGGTCTTTCGGGCCATCTGGTCCTCCGGTCGGGCGGTGGGAAGTCGATCCCCGGGTTCCCCGGACGATCACGTTCCATGCCGGACACGCCGGTAACGGTTCGGCAGCGTTCGGTCAGGCGTCGGTCGGGCGGTCGACCGGCGCGGAACCGACTGCGGTGACCGCCACCGGTGTGGATCGGGGGAACCGGCCGTCATCCGGGCCGCGGGGCAGGGCTCGGCGACTGTGATATCGGGCACACAACGGTCGGGCCGCGACGCGGGACGGCGCTGGTGCGCCCCGGAAGAGTGTGGTCCGCTTCACGCTCCGTCAGGCGACGTGCGCGATCGGACGATTGAGACGGCGGAGAACGGGGGACACAGTCCCCCGAACGACGTCCCGCCCGCCCCTGACCCGGCGGCGGCGCCCGAAGAGCATGGGGGATTGATCTGATGATGTTGTGGCCGACCGTGACCCTGCTCGGGTTCCTGGTCCTGACGGCCCTGGTCATCGCGATGGGCACGCAGTCCACCGCCCGCTACGAGCAGGAGCAGCGGGCGGCGAGCCGCGGCACCGCGGGACGGCCCGCCGCTCCGGAGGCCGTGGGCGCAGCCCGGGCCTGAACGAGGACCTCGTCCCGCCGCCGTTCCGTTCAGTCCGACGCAGGACCCGGCTCGTCGCCGGACCAGCTCGTCACAGCACCCGGGCCGGGGTGTCCAGGACCGTGCGGTCCAGCGATTCCAGCAGGTCGAACTGGCCACGCGTGCGTGGCAGCTCCCAGCGCCAGAAGTAGCGCGCCGCGGCGCGCTTGCCCTCGTGGAAGACGCTGGACGATCCTCCGCAGGCCAGTGCCTGCTCCAGCCACAGCCAGGCCACGACGACGTGGCCGGCGGCCTCCAGGTACACGTGCGAGTTCGCCAGTGCGAGGTCCGGGTCGCCGGTGCCCCACAGGGTCGAGGTGACCGCGCCCATGCGCGCCACCGCGGCGCCGAGGTCGGCGGCGAAGCCCGCCCACTCCGTGCCGGCTGCCCGCGCGGTGGTGGTGGTGATGGTCTCGCCGAGCAGTCGCAGGCCGGCGCCGCCCTGCATCACGACCTTGCGGCCCAGCAGGTCGAGTGACTGGATCCCCTGCGTTCCCTCGTGGATCGGGTTGAGCCGGTTGTCCCGGTAGAACTGCTCGACCGGGTGGTCACGGGTGTAGCCGGACCCGCCGTGCACCTGGATGGCGAGATCGTCGGCGACCGGGCCCCACTGGGACGGCCACGCCTTGGCGATCGGGGTGAGCACGTCCAGCAGCAGGTGGGCGCGAGCCCGCTCCTCCGGCGCCTCGGCGGTCTGCTCCTCGTCGACCAGCCGCGCGCAGTACAGGCTCAGCGCCATGCCGCCCTCGGCGTAGGACTTGGCGGCCAGCAGCATCCGGCGGACGTCGGGGTGCTCGATGATCGGCACCATCGGGGAGGAGGCGCCCGTCGACGTCATGCCCTTCGCGGCCACGGGCCGGCCCTGGGTGCGGGTGCGCGCGTACTCCAGGGCGTGCAGGTACCCGGTGTAGCCGAGCGCGGTGGCGCCGACGCCGACGCCGATCCGCGCCTCGTTCATCATGGAGAACATGTAGGTCAGGCCGCGGTGCGGCTTCCCCACGAGGTAGCCGACCGCACCCGCCCGGCCGCCGGGGGTGTGCCTGCCCTCGCCGAAGTTCAGCAGCGTGTTCGTCGTCCCCCGGTACCCCATCTTGTGGTTGAGACCGGCGAGGACGACGTCGTTGCGCTCGCCCGGCGAACCGTCCGGTTCCACCAGGAACTTCGGGACGACGAACAGCGAGATGCCCTTGGTCCCGGGCGGACCGCCGGGGATCCTGGCCAGCACCAGGTGGACGATGTTCTCGGTCAGCTGGTGGTCGCCGCCGGAGATCCACATCTTGGTGCCGGTGAGCCGGTAGCTGCCGTCGTCCTGGGGGACGGCCCTGGTGGTGATGTCGGCCAGCGACGAGCCGGCCTGCGGCTCCGACAGCGCCATCGTGCCGAACCAGCGGCCCTCGAGCTGGGGGCGCGCGTAGGTGTCGACCTGCTCCTGACTGCCGTGGGCGAGCAGCAGCCGGGCGTTGCCCATGGTGAGGAAGGGATAGGCCGACGTGCCGACGTTGGCCGCCATGAACCACGCGAACACCGCTTGGCCGACGGTGTGCGGCAGCTGCATGCCCCCGTACTCCTCGTCGAACGAGCAGGCCATGAAGCCCGCGTCGGTGAAGACCTTCAGCGCCTCGGCGACCTCGGGGATCAGGACGACCTCGCCGTCGACCACGTGCGGCTCGTTCTCGTCGGCCTTCCGGTTGTGCGGAGCGAAGTGGTCGGTGGCGATCCGCTCGGCGAGGTCCATCACCGCGTCGAAGGTCTGACGGGAGTGCTCGGCGAACCTCGGACGCCTGGTCAGCGACTCGACGTCCAGCCACTCGTGCAGCAGGAAGTCCAGGTCACGCCGGGACAGGATCAACGACGACGGCACCGGAACTCCTGGAACGCCTGCGACGAGCGGTGGGCGCAGCCGACACTAGGCCCGCCCGGCGACGAGACCAGGCGCCGGGCCTGCTGCCGTCAGCGGCGCGGGTCCTCGGCGGTTCCGGCGGGCGGCGGCACCGAGGTGGGTGCTGCGGCGCCGGCGGCCTGGACCGGCTGGTCCGCCTCGACGTCCGGCGTCACCGCGGTGCCCGGGCCGTCCGCCGGCCCCTCGTCGTCCTGGAGCGCCTGGATGCCCGACTTCTCACTCAGGGCGAGCTGCGGCAGGAACAGGAAGACGAAGAAACCGATGGCGACGACCAGGGCCGCGATGAGGAACACCGCGTCGATCGACTCGGAGAACCCGATCTTGAACGGCCGCGCGAGGTGGTCGGGCAGGTCGTTGATGAAGGACGTGTCGGACAGGTCCCCGCTGCCGTCGAGCTGACCGCTCTGCAGCGCCTGCTGCACCCGTGGGTCCGTGCTCGACCTGAACGCGCTGTCGATGTCGCCGGGCAGCCGGGTGAAGAGGACGGACAGGAATGCCGCGACGCCGATCACGGCGCCCATCTGGCGGAAGAAGGTCACCGACGAGGTGGCGACGCCCATCTCCCGGGGGGAGACGGCGTTCTGCACGGCGAGGATGACCGGCTGGAAGTTGAAGCCCAGGCCGACGCCGAGCAGGACCATGAAGGGGACCAGGGTCCAGACCGACGTGTCGGCTCCGACGATGAGCGACAGCGAGACCAGCGCGACGACCATCAGGGCGGTGCCGACCAGCGGGAACGCCCTGTACCTGCCGCTCTTGGAGATGGTGACGCCCGAGCTCGTCGCTCCGGCCATGATGCCGGCGACCAGCGGGATCGTCTGGAGCCCGGCGACGGTGGCGCTCGAGCCCTGGACGATCTGCAGGTACTGCGGGAGCAGCAGGATGCCGCCGAACATGCCGGCGCCCATCACGAGACTGCCGATGCAACCGATGGCGAAGCTCCGGTTCCTGAAGAGGCGCAGCGGCAGCAGGGCCTCGTCGCCGTACGCGCGCTCGGCCAGCACGAAGAGGACGAAGCCGACCGCTCCGATGGCGTAGCAGGCGAGGGCACCGGAGGAGCCCCAGCCCCAGAGGCGGCCCTGCTCGGCCACGATGAGCAGCGGCACCAGGAAGACGACCAGCGAGAGCGCGCCGGGCCAGTCGATCCGGTGGTCGCGGCGCTGGTGCGGCAGGTGCAGCACCCGGTAGACCACGGCCAGCGCCAGGGCACCCAGCGGCACGTTGATCAGGAAGATCCAGCGCCAGCCGCCGATGCCGATGATGGAGTCCTGCCCGGCCAGGAAGCCGCCGATCACCGGGCCGAGGACGCTGGACGTACCGAAGACCGCCATGAAGTAGCCCTGGTACCGGGAACGCTCGCGTGGCGGCACGATGTCGCCGATGATGGCCAGGGCCAGCGACATGAGGCCACCGGCGCCGACGCCCTGCAGCGCCCGGAAGGCGGCGAGCTGGTACATCGACGCCGCGAAGGCACAGGCCAGCGAGCCGACGATGAAGACGCCGATGGCGAAGAGGTAGAACGGCCGCCGACCGTAGATGTCCGAGAGCTTCCCGTAGAGGGGGGTGGCGATCGTCGAGGTGATCAGGAACGCGGTCGTCGCCCAGGCCTGGAGGTCGTACCCGTCCAGGTCGTCGGCGATCGTGCGGATCGCGGTGGAGACGACCGTCTGGTCCAGGGCCGCCAGGAACATGGCGGTGATCAGCCCCAGCAGGATCGTGAGGATCTGGCGGTGGGTGAAGGCGCCGTCGGCGTCGGGCGCGGAGGCTGCCGCGCGGGCGCCCCGTCGCTGGGCCGCCGTGCTGCGGGCGCGGTGCTGGCTCATGCGTGGTCCTTCGGGGAACGGGTGCTCGGGTGGGTCGGAGCGACGCCGGGGACGGCGGAGGCCGGTAGTCCGGACGCGAGGCCGTCCAGGAGCCGGCCGAAGAGACGGGTGAGGGTGGCCAGGTCTGCCTCGGTCCAGTCGGCGGTGAGGGCGCGCAGCTGGGACTCCCGCTCGCGTCGCAGGTCCTGCATCGCCGCGGTACCGGCGTCGGTGACGACCAGGCGGGTGGCGCGACCGTCGGTCTCGTCGGCGACCCGCCGTACCAGTCCCTGGTCCACGAGCGCGGCCACGTGCCGGCTCACCGTGGACGGGTCGGCATGCACCAGATCGGCGAGCGCGCTCTGCCGCAGCGGCCCCAGCCGGGTCAGCGGGAAGAGCAGGATGAGCGCGGCGCGGTCGCGGGCCTCGGTGCCCATCTGGCTCTTGAGGCCGTGGAGCACGCGCATCATGCGGGGTAGCTGCTCGGCAAGGGTGGCCACCTCTTCGGCCCGGCGGGGCGAGCTCTCGGCAGACATGACGACCTCGTCGAGTAGGGGACAGGAACGGATGTACGTTACAAGCTGTTGTAAAACCCACGCAACTCGTTGCAAAGCCCATAGACGTGACCTGGGCGACGGTGTGCCCCGAGGGAGGGGTGCGCTCGACGGGGAGGTGGGACTCTTGAGGGCCTGCCCGTCCCACCCACGCCGCACGAGAGGGAAGCGAGCACACCGGTGAGCTCTCCGCACGACGACCTCCGCGCTCGCCTGGCCACCCTCACGCTGGCCGACGAGCACCGGCTGCGCCGACGGCTCGACGGGCTCCGCCGCACCCGGGACCCGCAGGCACGGGAGCGGCAGCGGGAGCGGATCGCCGCTGACGTCGCGGTCGCCGAGCAGCGGATCGCCCGCCGGCGCGCCGCCGTCCCGGAGATCTCCTTTCCCGAGGAGCTGCCGGTCAGCGGACGCCGGGACGACATCGCCGCGGCGCTGCGCGACGCCCAGGTGGTCGTCGTGGCGGGCGAGACCGGCTCGGGCAAGACCACCCAGCTGCCCAAGATCGCCCTCGAGCTCGGCCGCGGCGTGCGCGGGCGCATCGGGCACACCCAGCCGCGGCGGATCGCCGCGCGCAGCGTCGCCGAGCGGATCGCGGAGGAGCTGGGGACGCCGCTGGGCGAGGCGGTCGGCTACAAGATGCGCTTCAACGACCACGTGTCGGACTCGACGCTGGTCAAGCTCATGACCGACGGCGTGCTGCTCGCCGAGATCGCGCACGACCGGCTGCTGCGCCAGTACGACACGATCATCCTGGACGAGGCCCACGAGCGGAGCCTCAACATCGACTTCCTGCTGGGCTACCTCGCCCAGCTGCTGCCTCGGCGGCCCGATCTCAAGCTGGTCATCACCTCGGCGACGATCGACGTCGAGCGGGTCGCCAAGCACTTCGGCGACGCCCCCGTCGTCGAGGTGAGCGGGCGCACGTACCCGGTGGAGGTGCGCTACCGCCCGGTCGTGGACCCCGAGGCCCCGGAGGGCCACCCGGCCGCCGATCCGGACCGCGACCAGGTCTCCGCCGTCCTGGACGCCGTCGACGAGCTGGTCACGGAGGGACCGGGCGACATCCTGGTGTTCCTGGCGGGGGAGCGGGAGATCCGGGACACCCAGGACGCGCTCGCCGACCGGGGGCTGGGCGACCGCTTCTCCGATGCCGTCGAGGTGGTGCCGCTCTACAGCCGACTTTCCGCCGCCGACCAGCACAAGGTGTTCGCTCCGCACACCGGGCGGCGGATCGTGCTGTCCACCAACGTGGCGGAGACCTCGCTGACGGTGCCGGGGATCCGGTACGTGATCGACCCGGGTACCGCC
>DASPIH010000272.1:0-5469 GCA_035629195.1 Blastococcus sp.
CCGAGGGCGAGCAGGTCGGCTCCCCGACGTCCCGGGACGGGGAGTGGTCGGCAGGTCTGGACGCGCTCCCCGTGGCCGAGCACGTCGCCGTCTTCGAGGCCGAGCACGAGCGCCTGCAGCGCGAGCTCGGCACGATCGACCCCTCCTGATGGCACGTCGCAGCCGGCTCGACGCCGAACTGGTCCGCCGGGGCCTGGCCCGCTCACGGGAGCACGCCGTGGCGCTGATCGCCGAGGGGCGTGTCGCCGTCGGCGGGCAGGCGGCCACCAAGCCCGCCACCGGCGTCGAGGCGGGCACGCCCGTCGTCGTCCGCACCGATCCCGACGAGCCCACGTGGGTCTCCCGCGGCGCGCACAAGCTCCTGGGCGCCCTGGAGGCCTTCGCCGTCCCCGTGGAGGGGCGGCGTGCGCTCGACGCGGGGGCCTCGACGGGTGGCTTCACCGACGTGCTCCTGCGCCGCGGCGCCGCCGAGGTCGTCGCAGTGGACGTCGGGTACGGAGAGCTCGCCTGGGCGTTGCGCACCGACGAGCGGGTGCACGTGCACGAGCGCACCAATGTCCGCTCGCTCACGCCGGAGGCCATCGGCGGAACGGTCGACCTCGTCGTGGCCGACCTGTCCTTCATCTCGCTGCGGCTGGTCCTGCCCGCCCTCACCGCCTGCGCCCGCGCCGGAGCCGACCTGCTGCCCATGGTCAAGCCGCAGTTCGAGGTGGGCCGCGAGCGGCTGGGAGCAGGGGGCGTGGTGCGCGATCCGGAGCACCGGGTACAGGCTGTGCTGGAGGTGGGGCGGGCGGCCGGAGCGCTCGGCTGGGGCACCGCCGGAGCGGTGGCGAGTCCGCTGCCCGGGCCCGCAGGAAACGTGGAGTTCTTCCTCTGGTTGCGGGCCGACGCCGGGCCCATCCAGGAGGACGCCGTCCGTCGAGCAGTCCAGGAGGGACCGCAGTGAGCAATCCGAGCACCGCAGGACAGGACGGCCACGAGGACGGCGGCCAGCCGGACCGGCAGGTCCTGCTCGCCGTGCACACCGGCCGGCGGGACATCGTCGACCTCGCCCGGACCTCCGCCGCCCGGCTGCTCGAGGGCGGCATCAGGGTGCGCCTGCTCGACGACGAGGCGCCGGCGCTGGCGATCCCCGGCGCCGAGGTCGTCCCCGCGGACGAGTCGGCGGCCCAGGGGGCCGAGATCGTCATGGTCTTCGGTGGCGACGGCACCTTCCTGCGCGCCGCCGAACTCGCCCGGTACACCGACGCGGCGCTCATGGGCGTCAACCTCGGCCGGGTCGGCTTCCTCGCCGAGACCGAACCGGAGGCGGTGGAGGAGACGCTGACCGCCATCGAGGAGTGCGAGTACTCGGTCGAGGAGCGGCTGGCCATCCGGGTGGACGTGCGCGACGCGGCCGGAACGGTCGTCGGGAGCACCTGGGCGCTCAACGAGGTGTCCGTGGAGAAGTCCGAGCGGTCCCGGGTGCTCGACGTCGTCATCTCCATCGACGGGCGCCCGCTCACCAGCTTCGGCTGCGACGGGGTGCTGTGCGCGACCCCCACCGGCTCCACCGCGTACGCCTTCTCCGCGGGCGGGCCGGTGGTCTGGCCCGACGTCGAGGCGCTGCTGCTGGTGCCGTCCAACGCCCATGCCCTCTTCGGCCGCCCGCTCGTCACCTCGCCGAACTCGGTCCTCACCATCGCGGTGCCCGCCGACGGCAACCGTGCCCGCGTGTCCGCCGACGGGCGGCGTGCCGTCGACGTCCCCGACGGTGGATGGGTGGACGTGCGCCGCGCCAACCGTCCGGTCCGCATCGCCCGCGTGCACGCCTCCACCTTCGGCGACCGCCTCGTGGCCAAGTTCGGCCTGCCCGTGCGTGGATTCCGCGACGCACGGCACGCCGGTCCCGGCCAGGAGCTGCTCACCAGCCGCAACGTCCTGGCCCGCGACGTCGTCGCTGTGGACGGGCGGGACGCTGCGGACGGGCGTGCCACACCGCAGGGTGCCGACGCCGGCAGCGGTTCCACCTCGGTCCGGGAGGTGAGCGGTGGCGGCACGAACGGCGACGTCTGACCGGCGTCCGGCAGCACCCCGTCGAGGAGGAGGGGAGAGCCCTCGTCCCGTCACCGGTCGGCTGTCCGAGCTGCGCATCCGCGGGCTCGGTGCGATCGACGACGTCACGCTCGAGCTCGGCCGGGGTCTGACCGTGGTCACCGGCGAGACCGGCGCGGGGAAGACGATGGTCGTCACGGGCCTGACGCTGCTCTTCGGCGGTCGGGCCGACCCCGGACGGGTGCGGGCCAACGGCCGCGCCGGGGTCGAGGGCCGCCTGGAGCTGCCCGAGGGGTCACCGGTCTGGGAGCGGGCGGCCGAGGCCGGCGCGGACCCGGACGACGACGGGAGCCTCATCCTCGCCCGCACCGTGAGCGCGGAGGGGCGGTCGCGTGCCTACCTCGGCGGGCGCAGCGTTCCCGTGGGCGTGGTCGCCGAGCTCGCCGAGGACCTCCTCGCGGTGCACGGGCAGACCGACCAGCTGCGGCTGTCGCGCCCCGCCGAGCAGCGGCGCGCCCTCGACCGCTACGCCGGCGCCGAGCACCTGGCCCTCCTCGAGCGCTACCGGGAGACCCACCAGCGCTGGCGGGCTCTGACGGCCGACCTCGACCGCCGGCGCGGTCAGGCCCGCGAGCTGGCGCAGGCCGCTGACGTCCTGCGGCACGGCCTGGAGGAGATCGCGGCGGTCGCGCCGGAGCCCGGTGAGGACGAGGACCTCGCCACCCAGGCCAAGCGGCTCAGCGACGCCGACGCGCTGCGGGCCGCCGCTGACGAGGCGCGGCTGGCCCTCATCGGGGACGTCACCGGCGACTTCGCCGGCGGCGAGGTGCCGCAGGACGCCACGGCGGCCCTGTCCACCGCCGAGCGGGCGCTGTCCTCCTCCGACGACCCGACCCTCGTCATGCTCGCCCAGGACCTGTCCGACGCGGTCGCCGTCGTCTCCGACGTCGCCGGCCAGCTCGCCGGGTACGTCGCCGACCTCGATGCCGACCCGGGCCGGCTGGCCGAGGTGCTCGACCGGCGGGCGGCGATCACCGCGCTGGTCCGCAAGTACGCCGACGTCGGCCAGGGCGCCTCCGGTGTCCTGGCCTGGGCGGAGGAGGCGCAGCGCAAGCTCTCCGAGCTCGACGTCTCCGACGAGGCGCTGGAAGCACTCGCCGCCGAGCGCGACGCCGCCCGTGCCGAGGTCGACCGGCTCGGCGCAGAGCTGTCCGCCGGGAGGCGGGCCGCCGCCGAGGGATTCGCCGCCGAGGTGGGCGCCGAGCTCGCGGGCCTGGCGATGAAGAGCGCGCGGGTGTCCTTCGCCGTCGACAGCCACCCCGCCGAGCCGGGGCCCGACGGCATCGACGACGTCGCACTGCTCCTGGCCGCCCACCCCGGTGCGCCGCCGCGCCCGGTGCACAAGGGCGCCTCCGGCGGTGAGCTCTCGCGCGTCATGCTGGCGATCGAGGTGGTGTTCGCCGGTGCCGACCCGGTGCCGGTCATGGTCTTCGACGAGGTCGACGCCGGTGTCGGCGGGCAGGCGGCCGGGGAGATCGGTCGCCGGCTGGCCCGGCTGGCCCGGGACCACCAGGTCGTCGTGGTCACGCACCTCGCCCAGGTCGCCGCCTTCGCCGACACGCACCTGGTGGTCGACAAGTCGCCGGACACCGGCGCGGGCGTGACCGCCACCGACATCCGGTCCGTCGAGGAAGAGGAGCGGGTGCGGGAACTCGCGCGGATGCTCTCCGGCCTGGCCGACAGCGACACGGGGCAGGCGCACGCGCGTGAGCTGCTCGCCGTCGCAGCGGCGGCTCGACCGGCCTCGGGCACGGCCGGGTGAAATCGGGAGTGCGCAACCGAACCGCGGGGTAGAGGCGGTTGGTGAGTTGCTTCTCCGCCGCAGACGAGTCAGCGCACTACGGCTTCTCGGTCTGCATGCTGCTCAGCCAGTACCGGGATCACCTGCGGTGGGAGGACGGCGGCGTCGACGAGCTCGGTACGGGTGACGCGTCGGCCATCGCCGACGTCGTCCGGTCGCTCCCGGGCCTCCGGGTGCGCAGCTACGACATCAGCGCGCCCTCGGTCGACCAGGCGCGCGCCAACATCGCCGAGCGGGGCGTGGCCGACCGGTACACCGTCGAGCTGGGCGACTTCTTCGACCAGGCCGACTCCTCCGGCGGCGTGCAGGCGCGAACGGTCATCTCCAATCCGCCCTACATCCCGGCGCCCGATCGCGACATCCTCATGCCCGAGCTCTGGGGCGGTCCCCACGGCAACGATCTGGTCCTGCAGCTGCTCAAGACCGGCTACGACCACGTGATCTCCGCCGTGCCCAGCTACGCCGACCCCGTGGGAACCCTCCGCACCGCGGAGGACCTCGGCTACCGGGTCGTGAACTTCCTCGCCATGGGCCTGGACTTCGGCCCCTACAGCAGCGAGCCCAAGGTCCGTCGGCAGATCCACCGGCTGTGCGCCGAGGGCCGGGCGTGGGCCGGGGATGACGAGTACATGGTGGCGGTCGCCCTGTTCACCCGGGACCGGGACGTGCCCGGCGACCGCGGCGACCAGTTGTTGAGGGCGTTGCAGCTCTGACGAGCGGGGGCCCAGAGGGTCCACGGAGAGTGACGGGAACGGTTCAGCGCGGGCCGGGGACGGCTCCTGGCCACGGGGCCGTCCGGAGGACGGCGGATGCCACGGTCACCGTCGCTTGGCGTACCCCGCCAACCCGAACTGCAGCAGCGCCAGCCCGCGCCGGCCCTGGCGGCGCAGCTCCGCCGACAGCTCCTCTCCGCTCATCCCGGTGAGCACCCGGTCGCGCGCCAGCTCCAGCAGCGAGGCGTACAGCCCCAGCACCGCGTGCGCGGCCAGCCACGGCTCGATCGTTCCGGAACGGGCACCGGTCTCCTCGGCGATCAAGCCCGCCAGCGCGTCCGTGAGGTCGCCCAGGATCTCCCGCTCGCGGGTCTGCAGGATGCGGCTGCTCCGGACGACCCGTGCCATCTGCGCGACCCCGTCGGCGGCCTCCGGGGTGCCCAGCAGGCTCACCGCGGCGACGACGAAGCTGCCCGCTGCCGCGGCCACCGACTCGCCGGCCGGCCGGCGGCGCACCGCGTCGAGCAGAGCGGCCCGCATGGGCGGATCGGCGTCGAAGACCAACCCCTCCTTGACCGGGAAGTGGTTGAAGACCGTCTTCTCGACCACCCCGGCGCGCTGGGCGATCTCCACCACGCTGACGGAGTCGAAGCCGCGCTCGGCGAACAGCTCCGAGGCGGCGTCCACGATGCGGGCGCGGGTCTGCTGCCGCCGACGTTCCCGGATGCCGGCGCCGCTCAGGGCGCGCCGACCCCGTCGGGGACCGGTCGAGTCACCGTCGGTCACGGGCGGCGCGCCGGCGGCCGGCTGTGCCGGGGCGCCACCGGCGGGCAGCGCCTCGACCGGGACGTCGCCGACCAC
>DASPIH010000273.1:0-10482 GCA_035629195.1 Blastococcus sp.
ACGCGGCCCACGCGGCCGGCCCGGACACGCCCGCGCTGCGCCGCCGGCGCGACGAGTGGGCGACCGCGCTGACCCTCGCGAAGCCCCCGCTGGGTCATGTGGCGGAGAGCGCGTGGTTCGACGCCCTCGACGACGACCTGCCCACGCTGCGCGCCACCCTGCAGGACCTGCTCGTGGAGGCGCCCTCGGCCGAGGGGGTGCGGCTCGCCGGCCGGCTCGGCACGTTCTGGTACTTCCGCAGCAAGACCATCGAGGGCCGCACGTGGGCCGAGCGGGCGCTGGAGGCCGAGCACCTCGCCGATCCGCTGTCGGCGGCGCTGGTGCGGCTCACCCTCGCCCACCACCTCTCCTCCAGCGGCCAGGACGACCTCGCGGTCGCGCACCTCACCGCCGCCTCGGCACTGCTCGACGGCACCGGGGACGCGCTGTCGCGCACCGTGGCCGAGGTCCAGACGCTGCTGGCCCACTCCTTGGTGGTGGCCGGGGCGCTGGGGCCGGCCCGCGCCGTCGCCGGCTCCGTGGCGGCGGCCGCCCACGCGGCCGGCGCGGACGCCCAGCTGCACCTGCTCGCCGACACGTGCGCCGCCCTGGTGGACAGCGGCACCGGCCTCCTCGACGGGAAGGAGCTGACCGGCCTGCACGGGCGGGCGCTGGCGCTGGGCAACGTGCACGTCGCCCTGCTGGTGGCCGGGATGGCCGTCGTCACCGCCATCCGGTCCGACGACGCGGCGACGGCCCTGTGCTGGTCGGACCGGATGATCGGGCACCGCCTGGTGCTGGGCACCTCCGACGGACCGGTCGCCTTCGAGCTGCGGGGCGTCGCCACGGCGATGGCCGGTCGGCCGCAGGAGGCGGTCCGGCTGTTCGCCGCGGCCCGCACGCAGGCGCTGCGCAACGGGTTGCGCTGGCCGGCCTTCGAGGCGACCCCGGAGGTCCTGCGGAACGCCACCGCCGAGCTCGAGCCTCGCACAGCCGAGCAGGCCCGCGTCGACGGCGCCCGGCTCACCCTCGCCGACGTCGTCGACCCGCCCCACGGCATGAGCACACCCGCCTGACCCGGCCGCTCGGGCGCCTGGGACCCCGGCGCCGGAGGTCGCCGCGCGGCTGGCCACCCGGTCGGGCTCGCCCTCATCCCGGCCGCGTTGGAGCCGCGTTGGAGCCGGCCCCGCGACAGTCGGGCCCAGCGGCGGGGACTCCGCCTCCCGGCGATCGGAGCGCGAGTGTGACCACCGGGAGTCGGGGTGCTCGACGACCTGACGGCGCCGAGCACGCGCTCCGCCGCCTGGAGCGCTCGGAGGCCCAGGGGGCTGGTCGTCGTCGACGACCCGTCGGTCGTCCCCGGCAGGCGGGACGACCCCGGCCGAGCCGCAGCCGGACCGGAGCGCGCCGGGCTGCCCCGCATCGGGCCGGCCGAAAGGCTTCCTCGATCCGGTCCGCGACCGCGTCGTCCCCGATGCGTCGGCGCTCTTCCTGTGCGCCCCCCGTTCCTGACCCTCGCACTCCCGAGTCGACCGGAGACCCCGTGCACACCTTCACGAAGGACCCAGACGTCCAGTTCGCCATCGAGAACGTCCTCGGCGGCACGTACGCCCGCACCGCCGACATCGGCGAGGTGCTGAGCACCGTCGACCGCATCCCGCACGGGGACGCGCGCACCTGGGTCACGCAGTGGACCGCCACCGCCGAGCGGCTGGCCGGGCTGGCGCGCGAGGCCGAGTCGGGCGGGCACCTGCGCTCCGCGGCCGCACGCTGGCTCCGGGCGGCCGCCTACTTCTCCGAGGCCTGCGACCGGGCCGACGCCACCGGCGGGTTCAGCGACCTGTGGGAGCGGCACCGCGACGCCTGGGACCGGTTCGTCGACCGCACCGGCGACCTCGGGGACGTCGCGGTCGAGCGCCTCGAGGTCCCTTACGAGGACACGACGCTGCCCGGCTACCTGTTCCGCTCCGGTCCGGCCGGCGAGCCCCGCCGCACACTCGTGTACACCAACGGCAGCGACGGCTCGGTGGTCGGCGCGTGGACCCGCGGCATCGCCGACGCGCTGGCTCGCGGCTGGAACGCGATGACCTACGACGGCCCGGGCCAGAACGCGGCCCTGGTGCGTCAGGGTCTGTGCTTCCGGCCGGACTGGGAGCACGTGCTCACGCCGGTGGTCGACGCCCTCGTCGGTCGGGCCGACGTCGACCCCTCCCGCATCGCGGTCATGGGAGTCAGCCAGGGGGGCTACTGGGTGCCCCGCGCCCTCGCGTCCGAGCACCGCGTCGCCGCAGCAGTCGCCGATCCCGGCGTCGTCGACGTCTCCACCACCATGCTCGGCCAGCTGCCGCACCACCTCGTGCGGCTGCTCGACGCCGGGAACCGCGACCGGTTCGACACCGAGATGGGCTGGGCGCTGGAGCTCTCACCGGCGACCCGCACGATGCTGCAGTGGCGCATGCGACCCTACGGCGTCACCTCGACGTTCGACTTCTTCACCGCCGCGCGGCAGTACCGGCTGACCGGCGAGCAGCTGGCGGCGATCCGCTGTCCGCTCCTGGTGACCGACCCCGAGCACGAGCAGTTCTGGCCAGGGCAGTCGGCCCGGCTGGCCGAGGCGCTCACCTGCCCGGTGACGCTGCTGCCGTTCACCGCCGACGAGGGGGCGGACGGGCACTGCGAGCCCGCCGCGGCCGGTCTGCGCGGCGAGCGGATCCTCGACTGGCTCGACGAGAACGTGCCGGCGTGAGCGCCGCCCGGGACACGGCGACGGCCCCGTACACGGTCGGCGACCACCTCGTCGACCGGCTGGCCGAGCTGGGGGTCGACCGGGTGTTCGGGGTGCCCGGCGACTACAGCCTGCGGCTCCTCGACCACGTCATCGCTCACCCGACGGTGCGCTGGACCGGGTGCGCCACCGAGCTGGGCGCCGGATACGCCGCGGACGGCTACGGCCGGCTGCGAGGCCTGGCGGCGTTGTGCACCACGTTCGGCGTCGGGGAGCTCAGCGCGGTCAACGCCGTCGCCGGCAGCTACGCCGAGCACGTGCCCGTGGTGCACATCGTCGGTGCGCCGGCCCTGGCTCGGCAGGCCGAGCACCGCCCGCTGCACCACACCCTCGGCGACGGGACGTTCGGGCACTTCACCGCCGCGCACGCCGACATCACCTGCGCCCGCGCAGCGCTCGCGCCCGGCACCGCCGTCGCCGAGATCGACCGGGTGCTCACCGAGGTCCGCGACCGCCGCCTGCCGGGATACCTGCTGGTGCCCGCCGACGTGGCCGAGCTGCCCGCCGAGCGGGCCACGGCCCCGCTGCCCCCGTGTCCCGACGGCACCGACCCCGAGGTGCTCGAGGCCTTCACCGCGGCCGCCGGCCGATTGCTCGCCGATGCCGGGTCCACCGACCGGGTCGCGGTGCTGGCCGGCCTGCTGGTGCACCGCTTCGGCGCGGCAGGGGCGCTCGCCGGGCTGCTCGCCTCCGGCCCCGTGCCGCACGCCACCACCCCGTGGGCCAAGAGCCTGCTCGACGAGACCGCGCCCGGCTTCTGCGGCACCTACGCCGGTGCTGCCGGCAGCAGCGAGCAGACCCGGGCGGTCGTCGAGGACGCCGCGGCCCTGGTCCTGGCCGGCGTCCAGTTCACCGACCTCAACAGCGGCCTGTTCAGCCAGCGGATCACCCGTGCCCGGACCATAGAGCTGGGCGCGCACTCGGCCAGCGTGGGCGCGGCGGTCTTCGCCCCGCTGGATCTGCCGAGCGCACTCGCCGCCCTGCAGCCCCTGATCGCGGCCCTGCGCCCCGGCCCGCTGCCGCCCACCGAGCCCGCCGGCGATCCGACGAGCGACCCGGACGGCCGACCGGACGACGTCCCGCTCACCCAGGCCGCCCTCTGGCGGGAGACCACCGCCGTCCTGAGGGCCGGCGACATCGTCCTCGCCGACCAGGGCACCTCCTTCTACGGCATGGCGCCGCACCGCCTGCCCGCCGGGGTCACCTTCGTCGGCCAGCCGCTGTGGGCCTCGATCGGTTACACGCTGCCCGCGCTGCTCGGCGCCGGCACCGCCGCACCCGGCCGCCGTGGCGTCCTGCTGATCGGGGACGGCGCCGCGCAGATGACCATCCAGGAGCTCGGCACCGTGCTGCGCGAGCGGCTGCCCGCGCTGGTCGTCGTGGTCGACAACGACGGCTACACGGTCGAGCGCGCCATCCACGGCCCGGACCAGCCCTACAACGACATCCCGCGCTGGGACTGGACGGCCGTGCCCGCGCTGTTCGGGGGCGGTCCCCGGGCCCGCGCGGTGCGGGTCTCCACCGTCGGCGAGCTGCGCCGCGCCTACGCCGATGCCGCCGCCGACCCCGGCGGGTTCACGCTCGTGCAGGCGACGGTTCCCCGCGACGACGTCCCCGTCCTGCTCGCGACCCTCACCCGCGCCCTCGGCGCGCCGGCGCCGCGGTGAGCGCGTTCCGGACCGCACCGTCCAGGGGCGGAGACGCAACGGCCTCCGACTCACCACCGGTCGACGGCGCGGTCGCCGTCGGTACCTACATCGGGACGATCGGAGCCTGACCCGGTCTCCGTCGAGGCTCCGGTCGTCGGTGTTCCTCGGCACGGGAGTCCTGGTCGCGCCGACCGTCCCGGCCATCCCGGTCAGTTCTCCGGCGGCCTTGACCTCGCGGCCCGAGCCCGAGTTGAGTGAGCCAACCGGTCGATGGACGTCCGGTTCTCCGGCTGAAGGAGAGAGCGTGTCGGACGTGGCAACGATGGCGCGGCCATCCCGGATCGACATGTCGCTGCTCGACGACCTCGTCGCGGTCGCCGCAGGAACGCGCGAGCCCGACGACGAGCACCGCCGGCACGCATCCGCGAGGGCCTTCGTCGACTGGCTCGGGTGCGCCCTCGGAGGCGCCGCCCATCCCATCCGCGAGGTGATGGAGCAGTACGTGACGCCGGGGCAGGTCGGCCCGCAGGCGCCCGGCGCCGCGAGTCTCGTCGCCTCGCCGTCGAGGGCGCATCCCGCTCTGGCCGCCATGTACAACGGCACCGTCTCCCACGTCCTCGACTTCGACGACGTCAACCCGGCGATGACCGGGCATCCGGGCGTCGTGGTCTTCTCCACCCTGCTCGCCCTCGCGGAGAGCACCGGAGCGACCCTCGACCAGGTGATCGACGCGGCCCCGTACGGCTACTCCGCAGCGGAGCTGCTCGGACTGCGGGTCAACCCCGAGCACTACGAGCAGGGCTGGCATGCCACCGGCACCCTCGGCGCCATCGCGGCGGCGGTCGCCGGCAGCCGGCTGCTCGAGCTACCGGCGGACGCCGCCCGGACCGCGATCGCGGCTTCGGCGTCGCGAACCGCGCTGCGCGCCGCCTTCGGGTCGCACGGAAAGGCGCTGAACGTCGGCCGGGCCGCCGAGGCGGCGGTCGAAGCCTGCCTCCTGAGCGCGGCCGGCCTCGAGCTCCCGGGGGAAGTGCTCACCGGTTCCTCCGGCTACCTCGCCCTCCTGGGAGCGGCCGGCCCGCGGTCGTCCACGGCACGGAGCGCGCCGATGGACGACACTCCGCTGCTGCCACGAGCGATCCATCGCAGCGGGTTCAAGCTCCACGCCGCATGCGGTGGAACGCACTCCACGATCGAGGCGGTGGCGAGACTGGCCAGGGAGCAGTCGATCACGCCGGAGCAGGTGCAGCGGATCGAGGTCACGGTTCACCCGACCGCCGTCCAGGCGGCCAGCAAGGTCGACCCGATGACCCCGCTCGACGCCAAGTTCAGCCTGCAGCACCTCGCGGCGCTGGCGATGTTCCGGTACCCGATCCAGGTCGACGCCTTCGAACACGGCGTCTTCGATGCGGCCCCGGTCCTCGCGCTGCGCGAGCACGTGACGGTGACCGTCGATGAGTCCTTCGTGTACGACCAGGCCATGCCGGCGTCGGTACGCATCCTCACGAAGGACGGAGGCCAGTTCGACATCCACGTCGGCAAACCGAAGGGGCGCCCGGCGGATCCGCTCACCGATCAGGAGCTGGTCGACAAGGCGCTCGCGCTGGCCACCTCCGCACTCCCCGGTCACGCGCGCGACGAGCTCTCCCGGCTCCTGTGGCTGGTGCTCCGCGCGGAGCCCTGCGCCCTCGACGACCTCGTCGCCACGGTGACCACGGGCCGGTGACGCAGCGCCGGAGCCGAGCGCGGTAGCCCGATCCGCGGCCCGAGGTTCCCGGGCTCAGAGCCCGGAGCGCCTCCGGGTCGGTGCCTGGTTCACCGACGGTCGTCGATCGCGACCGGCGGCTCCGACCCGGACCTCGACTCCCCGGTCGCCTGCTCCGCGGCGAGCCGACGACGACGGAGCCGATCGCGTCGCGCAGCGACTGCTCCACCGACGAGCGCCAGGAGGACGAGCGACCAGACGGTGATGGAGATCGGGGTCGAGACGAAGTAGCTGAGCTCCCCCCGGCTGAGGAACAGCCCCTCCCGCAGGTGCTTCTCGATGAGCGGTCCCAGCACGAGGCCGATGATGAGCGAGGCCATCGAGAAGTCGAGCTTCCGCAGGACGTAGCCGACGATCCCTGCCGCGAGGAGGACGTAGACGTCCACCATGCTGCCTCGGACGCTGTACCCGCCGATGACGGCGATGACGACGATTCCCGGGATGAGGTACTTCTGCGGTATCCGCAGGATGCTGACCCAGACCCCCACGAGTGGCAGGTTCAGCACCAGCAGCATGACGTTGGCCACGTACAGCGAGACGATGACGCCCCAGAAGATGTCGGGACGCTGCTCCGCGAGCAAGGGGCCTGGCTGCACCCCCATGGTGATCATCGCGGAGATCATCACCGCGAGAGTGGCGGAGAACGGGATACCGAGGGACAGGACCGGGATCAAGCTGCCCATCGACGCGGCGTTGTTGGCTGCCTCGGGCGCCGCGATCCCCTCCACGGCGCCCGTTCCGAGCTCGTCGCGATGCTTCGACACCGCCTTCTCGACGCGGTACGCGGCGAAGGTCGACAGGACGCCGGACGGACCGGGCAACAGCCCGAACAGGAACCCGAGGATGGACCCGCGCCCCCAGGGCGCCCACGAGCGTCGCCATTCCTCCCGGTTGGGGAAGAGCTCCCTGAGACGGGGCGCCACCGGTCGGCGCCCGCCCGGCGTCCGGTCCTCCAGGGCAGTCATCAGTTCGGCGATCCCGAACACCCCGACCGCGATCGGGACGATGCCGATGCCGACGCTCAACTCGGTCACGTCGAAGGTGAACCGGAAGTTGCCCGTGATCGCCTCCTGCCCGACCGTCGAGAGGGCCAGACCGATGATCATGGGAAGGAGCCCGCTCATGGGGCTTCCGCCGCCCAGACGAGCCAGGACCAGGAGCCCGCCCAGGGTGAGCGCGAAGTACTCCGCCGGGCCGAAGGCGAGGGCCGACCGTGCCAGGAGCGGCGCCAGCAGCGTGACGAGGACGAGCGCGATCGTTCCGGCGATGAAGGATCCGACCGCCATGACGCTCAGAGCCGCCCCCGCCCGCCCCTTGCGCGTCATGGGGTAGCCGTCGAACGTCGCGACCACCGCCGATGCCTCGCCCGGCATGTTCATCAGCACGGAGGTGGTCGACCCGCCGTACATCGTGCCGGCATACACGGCGGCGATCACGACGAGAGCGGCAGCCGGCTCCATCGAGTAGACGAGCGGAAGCACCAGGGCAGCGCCGGCGACCGATCCCAGACCCGGCAGAAGGCCCACCAGTGTGCCCACCAGGGCGCCGATGAACGCCGCGAGCAGCAGCTCCGGGGTCAGCGCTCCTTCGAACCCGAGCAGCAGTCCGTCGAGGGTGGAACTCACGTCAGCCCCTCCAGCAGGCCCTCGGGCATGCGGACCCCGAGCAACTCGATGAAGAACCCTGACACCAGGACAGCGATCACCACGCCGAAGCCCACCGCGTGGATCCACGTGCGGACGCCGAGCAGCTTCAGCACGAGGACGACGAAGATCGACGCTGCCAGGTACTGACCCAACGAGGGCAGCAGCAACACGTACCCGGCGGTCAGCACCAGGAACAGTGCCACCGTCCGCCGTTGCTCAGCAGGTGGCAGCACGTCCCCGTCGTCCGGCGCGCTGCGGATCGTCTCGACCACGGTGAGCACGGAGATCACGAGGAACGCGACGCCGACGATCACCGGGAAGAACCCGGGCCCGGAGCTCGCGAGAGTGCCCCGCTCCAGGTCGAGCGCGGCGAGGAGGTACCCGGCTGCGACCACCACGCAGCATGCGCCCACCAGGAGCCTGCCACTCCGCTTCCCCCGGAACCGGTGCGCCGGCGTCGTCGCTCCGGAGGGACCAGCTCCCGTCATCAGTTCTCCGTGAGCAGATCTCGGAGGGCCTCGTACTTCCCGGCGTCCTCCTCGAGATTGGCGGCCAGTTCGTCCGGCGTCGACACCGTCTCCTCCACCCGGTAGCCGTTCTGCTCCATGAACTCGACGTACTCGGACGATTCCAGGACCCGCGCGCTCGCATCGGCGAGCCGGTCCCGCACGCAGTCCGGGATGCCCTTCGGCGCAACGACGATCAAATCCGCGGCAAGGCCCTCGGACAGCCCGAGCTCGGCAGTCGTCGGAACCTCCGGCAGAGTCGGGTCGTCGTCGTCGGACATCACCGCGAGAGCACGTACCTCACCGGAGTCCAGGTGCCCCCGCAGGGTGGCGACCTGACCGGCGAGGACATCCACCCGACCACCCAGGAGCTCGACGAGCGCCTCGCCGCCGCCGCCGCTGAACGGAACGGGCTCCAGCTCCACACCGGCGGACTCCGCCACCAGGGCCAGCCCGAGGTGCTGCGTGCCGCCGAGGTTGGACACCCCGACCTGGATCTCCCCGGGGTTCTCCTCGGCGTACTCCAGGAGGTCGTCGAGGGTCTGGAACTCCGAGTCCTCGCGCACGGCGAGGAGGGTGGACCCGGCGCCCATCAGAGCGATGGGCTGGAAGTCCTCGATCCCGTCCCACGGCAACCCCTCGGTCACCATGGGCCGCGCGAACACGGCCGCACCGGTCGTCATCCCGATCGTGTAGCCGTCCGGTTCGGCCGTCGCGACAGCGGAGGTGCCGACCGTGGCGCTGCCGCCCTCGCGGTTCTCGACGACGATGGTCGACCCCTCGAGCTCCTCCTCGAGCAGTTCCGTGTACTTGCGGGCGAGAGGCGTGGTCGATCCACCGGGGCCGTAGGGGACGACGAACGTGATGTCCTCTTCCGGATAGGCGCACGACTCACCACCACCGGAACCTTCGGCGCTCGTGTCGCTCTCCCCTCCTCCACACGCCGTGAGGACCAGTCCCGCCGACAAGATGACTGCCGCGCTCCGGAAGTGCACTCGCCGGGTCTGGCAACGCTGCCTCATGGAGAACCTCTTCTAGCTGTCGATGGATGTGACGGGGGTCAGGCGCCGGCGCCCGGGTGGTGACGAGACCTCGTCGCCACCGGAGCATCCGAGAGGAGCGATCGGGCCTGTGTCGTTCGGCCGCCGAGGTCCGCGATCGCCTGCGGACCCACCAGGGGTCCGGAGTCCATGGCCGGGTCCATGGCCGGGTCCATGGCTACGTCGAGCACCACGATCAGGACCTCCGGGCTCGGGCGGCGTGCGGACCGACGCCGCTGGTCAAGGCGGCGGGAACTTCCACGGACTGGCCGGTACACGGAATCCGTGGGCACGCGTCGTTGTCAAGCAGTCGGCGCGGATGACCGTGACGATCGTTACAGAGCCAGTCCGCCGGTCGCCGCGTCCACCGCGGCAGGTCGTCCTCGGCCCGGCCGCAGCTGAGCGCGGACGCGCGTCCGTTCGCCCGGTGCGCCATCGCAGCGATGACCGGCCCGGCCCGCGCCGGAACACCTGGGATCACCCGCTCCGTCGGCCTGCTCGAGCGACGCTCAGGCGCTCGTGGCCCGCTCGTCCCGCAGGGCCTTGAGACCCGGCGGCGCAGCGCGTCGCCGTCCTGCTCCGACACGTCGAGGAACCTCAGCGACAGCAGCCAGCGCGGCCCCTGCACCGCCTGCCGGACGATCTCGCCGGTCAGGTGCAGGATGCGGTCGTCGAGGTCGATGGTGATCTCGGTGCGGGCGCCGTCGTCCGGAGGCAGTGCCCAGCCGTCGACCAGAGCCCGCATGCCGGCCTCGCTGAGATCGACGGTGTGACCCGCCAGGAGACCGTCGGACCAGGGCATGCTCACCGACACCTCCAGGCGTGCACGCACGGTCCGGCGTCGCTGGCTGCGCTCCGCCGGGCCCGTGGCCGACAGCCGCCACACCACGTCCTCCGCCGTCTCGTCGACGTCGGTGATGCGCGCGGGCAGCGTGCGCTCCGCGTCCCCGGCCGTCCAGTACAGCTCCACCAGGTCGCCCGGCTCGACCGGGAGCCACGCCCCGCCCTGCCCCTCGGGCCGGACGGCGAGCCCGGACGCGTCGGACGCCTCCACCGTCGCGGTCACCGTGACCCCCCGGGACACCAGGGTGACGTCGGCCGACGTGCCCACC
>DASPIH010000274.1:0-9205 GCA_035629195.1 Blastococcus sp.
CCTCGGTGGCGGCCACCCGGTCGGCCTCGGCGTCGAGCTGGTCGGGGTCACGGCCTGCGGCCGCCGCCGGCCCGGCCGCGGAGAGGTGGCGGTGGCGCTCGGCGGCCAACTGGGCGACGCTGCGGAAGCGCTCCCCCAGCGCCGACAGCCGGTACCACGTGTCGGAGGCGGCCTGCAGCCGCGGCGCGCTCGCGGCCAGCTCGCGCTCCAGTTCCGACTCCCGTCGCGACACGACGGCGTGCTCCCGCTCGACGACCGCGCGGCGCTCGCGGGCGGCGGTCTCGTCGGCGACGTCGCGGTCGAGGGCATCGCGCAGCTGGACCAGGTCGTCGGCCAGCAGCCGCAGGCGGGCGTCGCGGAGGTCGGCCTGCACACCGGCGGCGCGGCGGGCCACCTCGGCCTGCCGGCCCAGCGGTTTGAGCTGGCGGCGGAGCTCGGCGGTGAGGTCGGCCAGGCGGTCGAGGTTGGCCTGCATGCCGTCGAGCTTGCGGAGCGCCTTCTCCTTGCGCTTGCGGTGCTTCAGGACGCCCGCCGCCTCCTCGATGAAGGCGCGGCGGTCCTCCGGGCGGCCGGAGAGCACGGCGTCGAGCTGCCCCTGACCCACGATGACGTGCATCTCGCGCCCGATGCCGGAGTCGCTGAGCAGCTCCTGCACGTCGAGCAGGCGCACCTTGTCGCCGTTGATCTCGTACTCGCTCTCACCGGAGCGGTACATGCGGCGGGTGATCGACACCTCGGTGTACTCGATCGGCAGGGCGCCGTCGGAGTTGTCGATGGTGAGCGTGACCTCGGCACGGCCCAGCGCCGGGCGGCCGGCCGTGCCGGCGAAGATGACGTCCTCCATCTTGCCGCCGCGCAGGCTCTTGGCGCCCTGCTCCCCGAGGACCCACGAGATGCCGTCGACGACGTTGGACTTGCCCGACCCGTTGGGGCCGACGACGGCGGTGATCCCGGGCTCGAGCCGCAGCGTGGTGGCGGACGCGAAGGACTTGAAGCCCTTCAGCGTGAGGCTCGACAGGTGCACGGGAAGAAGACTCTAGTGGAGGGACCTCGTCCCTCTCCCCATTCGCAGGCTCATGGCGAGCCTCTGGACGGGGCCTTACGCGAGGGCGGGCTCGGCGGTGTCGCCGGTCATCGAGAGCAGCTCGTGGGCGATGGCGGCGTCCCGCTGGGCGCGTAGCTCCTCGAGCTCGGCCTCCAGCCGGCGGACCCTGGCCCGCAGCGCAGCGTTCTCCTCGAGTACGCGGAGCTCAGCGGGGCTGACGAACGAACCGAACAGGGCCTTGGCCATGGCTGTGACGGCCTTTCATGCACAGAGGAGGACCGGCGCCCCGGGGAACGGTCGGCGCGGTGTGGTAGTCCAAGAGTGACACCCGTAGACATGCTGGTCAACGCGGGAGCGGCGAGCCGCCTACGACAAGAGGGTGTCGCGTTCGTCACGTCCATGTCACAGGCTCATGTCGCCCGCCGGGTCCGCGGGCGCGGCTGGCAGGTCGGGCAGCTGTAGCTGGACCGGTTCATGAACGGCTCCCGGCGGACCGGCGTTCCGCAGCGCGGGCAGGGCCGGTCGGACTGCCCGTAGACGGCGAGGAAGCGGGAGAAGTAGCCGCTCTGCCCGTTGACGTCGACGTAGAGCGAGTCGAAGGAGGTGCCCCCCTGCGCCAGCGCCTCGCCGAGCACGTCCCGCACGCCGCCAAGCAGATCGGTGACCTGCGCACGGGTGAGCTTGTCGGTGGGGCGTGACCCGTGCAGGCGAGCTCGCCAGAGGGCTTCGTCGGCGTAGATGTTGCCGACGCCGCCGATGAGGGTCTGGTCCAGCAGCGCGCGCTTCACCTCCGTGCGGCGGCGGCGCAGCGCGGCGGTGAACGCGACCACGTCGAAGGAGGGGTCGAGCGGGTCGATGGCGATGTGCGCGAGCCGCGGCGGGATGCCGTCCTCGGCAGCTCCACCCGACCCGCTCCCCCGGGGCAACTCCTCCACCACCAGACCGCCGAAGGTGCGCTGGTCGACGAAGCGCAGCTCCCGGCCGCCGTCGGTGAAGGTGAACCGCGCTCGCAGATGCGTCTCGTCGGAAGCGGACGGCTTCTCCACCAGCAGCTGACCGCTCATGCCGAGGTGCCCGACCAGCGCGCGGCCGGACGGCGCACCGTCCGGCTCGGCGAGCGGCAGCCACAGGTACTTGCCGCGCCGGTGCGCGGCCGTGAACGTGCGGCCGGTGAGCACCCGCACGAAGTCGTCGACGCCTTCCAGGTGCCGGCGGACGGCTCGCGGGTGATGCACCTCGACGGTGGCCACGGTCCGCCCGGCGACCCACCGCTCCAGGCCCCGGCGGACCACCTCGACCTCGGGAAGCTCAGGCATGGGTATCGCCCCTGGCTGTCAGGCGTCGATGGACAGGGCTCGCCACGCCGCCTCGGCGGCCTCCTGCTCGGCGGCCTTCTTCGTGCGTCCGGTTCCGCTTCCGCGGACGACGCCAGCGAGGAGCACGTCGGCACTGAAGGTCTTGGCGTGGTCGGGCCCTTCGTCGGCGACCCGGTAGACCGGCGCGCCGAGGCCCTGGGCGGCCGCGAGTTCCTGCAGGCTGGTCTTCCAGTCGAGGCCGGCGCCGCGGGTCGCTGCCTCGACCAGCAACGGGTCGAAGAGCCGGTGGACGATCGCCGAGGCGACGTCCAGCCCGCAACCGAGGTGGATCGCGCCGATGAGCGCCTCGAGCCCGTCCGCCAGGATCGAGTCCTTCTCCCGGCCGCCGGTGGTCTCCTCACCCCTGCCCAGCAGCAGGTGCGCCCCCAGGCCGCCCTCTCCGAGGCGGCGGGCGACCTTGGCCAGCGACGTCATGTTGACCACGGAGGCACGCAGCTTGGCCAGCTGGCCCTCGGGGAGGGCCGGCTGGCTGCGGTAGAGCTCGTCGGTGACGACCAGCCCGAGCACCGAGTCGCCCAGGAACTCCAGGCGCTCGTTGGTGGGCAGGCCGCCGTTCTCGTACGCGAACGAGCGGTGGGTCAGCGCAAGACCGAGCAGGCCGCCGGGCAGCTCGACGCCGAGGGCGTCGAAGAGCCAGGCGGCCGCACGCTCGGCGTGCTCCGGCCCACCCGGGGGACGGCCGCCCGCCGCACCCTCGTCCGGGTGCGTCGCGGCCGTCGATCCCACGGGTGTGCTGGTCGTCAGACCGACAGGACCTGACGGCCGTCGTACTGGCCGCAGGTGGGGCACGCCTGGTGCGGGGGCTTGAGCTCACCGCAGGCACGGTTGGGGCACGGCGACAGGGTCGGCGCGCTGGCCTTCCACTGCGACCGGCGCATGCGCGTGTTCGCGCGCGACATCTTCCGCTTCGGAACAGCCACGATCAGTTCTCCTCTGGGGTGGTGGATCCGCCGGGGGTGCCCGACGAGGAAGCAGGGGTGCCGAACTTCTCGACGAGACCCGCCCACCGGGCGTCGACGATCTCGTGCGAGTGGCCGGCGGGGAGGTCGTCCAGGCGCTGACCGCAGTCGACGCACAGGCCGGCGCAGTCCTCGGTGCAGACCGGGGCCAGCGGAAGACTCAGGACCACGGTGTCGCGGGCCATCGGCGCGAGGTCGAGGAAGTCACCCTCGACCCGGCGCACCTCGTCCTCCTCGCTGGTGGCCTCGGTGGTGCTGCCCTCGTAGGCGTAGAGCTCCTGGACGTCCAGCTGGAGGGTGTCCTCGATCGGCTCGAGGCACCGGGCGCAGGAGCCGACCAGCGGTGCCTCCAGCTCGCCGGTGACCAGGACGCCCTCCATGACCGACTCCAGCCGCAACCGCAGGTGGACCTCCGCGCCGGACGGGACGCCGATCAGCTCGACCTTCCAGTCCTCGGGCGCAGGAGCGGTGCGGTCCAGCCCCTGCATGGAACCTGCACGACGACCCAGCTCTCGAAGGTCGACCTTCCAGGGGTTGGCAGCGGGACGCCGGTCCTCGGAGGACCTGGCGCCGGAGCGGTTCGGCAAAGCGGAGGGCATGTCGGTACTCGCGGTCGGGAGCGGGAGGGTGGCCGGCCGGGAGGTGGAAGCCTTGGCAGTCGGACCAGGGATCAACAGTACCCGACGGTGACGGGATGGAACGGCCACCCTGCAGGGGCCCGCGCCGAGCGGAGCGAGGGGTGGGGGCAGGGTGGTCCTTCTAGGGGTCCCGGAGGGTGGAGCGGGCCTTCTCGACCGACCGGAGCATGCGTTCCAGCGTCGTACCGAACTCGGCCAGCCGGGTGTCGACGTACTCGTCGACCTCGGTGCGCATCTGGGCAGCGTCGGCGTGCGACTGCGCACCGAGCTCGTCGGCGCGGTCGACGGCGGTGCGGTAGACCTCGGTCTCGGTGATCAGCCGCTCGTGCTCGGCCTGGCCCTCGGCGATGATCTGTGCCCGCACCTGCCGTCCCTCGGCCAGCAGCGCCTGCGCCTCGGCCTCGGCGTCGAGCAGGATCTGCTCGGCGTCGGCCTGGGCGGCGGCGAGCAGCTCGTCGCGCTGACGCCGGGCGGTGCCGAGGATCTCGTCCCGCTGCCGGCGGGCCTGCACCAGCAGCTGCTCGCTCTCGCTGCGGGTGCGGCCGGTGACGCGCTCGGCCTCGGCCTGCGCCTGCTGCAGGATCTCGGTGCGCTGCTCGACGATCGCGCCGGCCGCCTGCACGTCCTCGGGAAGGGACTCCCGCAGGTCGTCGAGCAGATCGAGCACGTGGTCGCGGGGCACCATGCACGAGCTCGACATCGGGACGTTGCGGGCGTTCTCGATGACCGTCGTCAGCTCGTCGACGGTCTCGTAGAGGCGGTAGACGACCTCGGTGGTGGCCCCTCGCGGCGGGCGGCGCACCGGCCGGCTCACCGGTCGGCCCGTCGGGTCCGCTCGGTGAGCCGGTCGTTCACGACCTTCGGCACGAGCCGGGAGACGTCACCGCCGAACGTCGCGATCTGCTTCACCAGGCTCGACGACAGGTGGCCCACCTGGGGGGCCGTCGGCACGAAGAGGGTCTCGATGGCCGCCAGCTCACGGTTCATCTGGGCCATCTGCAGCTCGTACTCGAAGTCGCTCACGGCACGGAGGCCCTTGACGATCACCGGGATGCCGCGGTCGCGGCAGTAGTCGACCAGCAGCCCCTGGAAGCTGTCCACGGTGACGTTGGGCAGGTCGGAGACGGCTTCGCGGAGCAGCTCCATGCGCTCCTCGACCGGGAACAGGCCGGCCTTCCCGGGGTTGACCAGCACGGCCACGACCAGCTCGTCGTAGAGGGCGGCGGCCCGGGTGACGACGTCGACGTGCCCGTTGGTGACCGGATCGAAGGAGCCAGGGCAGACGGCACGTCTCACGGACGCCGACCGTACCGGAGCACGGCCTCGCCGTAGCGCCGATCGCGCAGTCCTTCCAGCGGTGTCGGCCAGTCCCAGGGCTCCTCGCGGCTGGACCGCTCCACCACGACCACACCTCCGGAGGCCAGCCACCCGCCCTCGACCAACGCGCGCAGGACGGTCCGGACCTCGTCCGCGGGGACGGCGTAGGGCGGGTCGGCGAGCACCACGTCGAAGGGCGCGGACGCGGGCGCGGCGAGGACGGCCGGCACCGACCCGGCGA
Organism: Blastococcus sp.; assembly: GCA_035629195.1. Classification (GTDB taxonomy): domain Bacteria; phylum Actinomycetota; class Actinomycetes; order Mycobacteriales; family Geodermatophilaceae; genus Blastococcus. The sequence goes on from DASPIH010000274.1 coordinate 5,577, forward strand.
CCACCCGGGCCCCAGGCATGCCGACCGCGGCGAGGTTCTCCCGCAGGACCGGCAGCACCTTCGGCCCGGACTCGACGAAGACGACGGGCACCGCCCCGCGGGAGAGCGCCTCCAGCCCCAGCGCGCCGGAGCCGGCGTAGAGGTCGAGCACCGCAGCGCCCTCGAGGTCCACGAGGGAACCGAGGGCGTTGAACAGGGCGCCGCGGGCCTTGTCGCCGGTGGGGCGGACGCCCGCCGGTGGCACCTTGAGCCGCCGGCCGCCGGCCGCGCCCGCGATGAGCCTGGTCACGCCACCGCGTCCTTGCTCACGCCTTCTCCAGCCACTCCGCGCGCTCGTCGCTGGCCAGAGCAGCCACCTCCGCGGCGAGGCCCGGATGGTCGGCGAGCCCGCGCCGGGTGGACAGCAGCGCCGTCGCCTCGAGGCGGGCCTCGGCGATGAGGTCCTCGTCCTCCAGGAGGGAGAGCAGCTTGATGCCCGAACGCCGACCGGACTGGGCGGCACCGAGGACGTCTCCCTCGCGCCGGGTCTCCAGGTCCAGCCGGGCGAGCTCGAAGCCGTCGGAGGTGGAGGCGACGGCGGCCAGCCGCTGGCCGGTGGGCGAGGACGACGGGGCCTCGGTGACCAGCAGGCACAACCCGGCGTGCTTGCCACGGGCGACGCGGCCGCGCAGCTGGTGCAGCTGGCTGACGCCGAACCGGTCGGCATCCATGACGACCATGACCGTGGCGTTCGGGACGTCGACGCCCACCTCGACGACGGTGGTGGCCACCAGGACGTCGGTCTCCCCCGCGGCGAACGCGCGCATCGCGCCGTCCTTCTCCTCGGGGGTCATGCGGCCGTGCAGGACGTCGAGCCGCAGGCCGGCGAGCGGACCTGCGCGCAGCCCCTCGGCGACGTCGAGGACCGCCAGCGGAGGACGGCGGTCGCTGCCGCCCTCGTCGCCGGCGGGTGCGCCGTCGGCGTCCTCGGGCTGGTCGTCGGGACCGGTGATGTCGCCGATGCGGGGACAGACGACGTAGGCCTGCCGCCCCTCGGCCACCTCTTCGCGCAGCCGGGCCCAGGCACGGTCGAGCCAGGCGGGCTTCTCCCCCACCGGTACGACGGACGAGGAGACGCCGCCGCGGCCGCTGGGCAGCTGGCGGAGGGTGGACACCTCGAGGTCGCCGTAGACGGTCATGGCCACGGTGCGCGGGATGGGGGTGGCGGTCATGACGAGCACGTGCGGTGGCCGGTTGCCCTTGGCGCGCAGTGCGTCGCGCTGCTCGACGCCGAAGCGGTGCTGCTCGTCGACGACGACCAGGCCCAGATCGGCGAAGTCCACACCCTCCTGCAGGAGGGCGTGCGTGCCGATCACGATGCCGGCCCGGCCTTCGGCCACCTCGGCACGCGCCTGCCGCCGGGCCGCTGCCTTCAGCGAGCCGGTCAGCAGGGTGACGCGGGTGCCGGTCGGGTCCCCGTCGATCTCGCCGGCGCGGCCGAGCGGCCCGAGCAGGGCGCGGATGCCGCGCGCGTGCTGCGCGGCCAGCACCTCGGTGGGGGCCAGCAACGCCGCCTGGCCGCCGGCGTCGACCACCTGGGCCATGGCGCGCAGCGCGACGACGGTCTTGCCGGAGCCGACCTCGCCCTGCAGCAGCCGGTGCATGGGCTGGTCGCGGTCGAGCTCGGCGGCCAACTCCTCCCCCACCTCCCGCTGGCCCTCCGTGAGGTCGAACGGCAGAGCGGCGTCGACCGCGTCGAGCAGGCCGCCCGGCCTCCGGGGCCGGGCGGTGCCCGGTTCCAGGGCCGCGGCGCGGCGGCGGGCGGCCAGGGTCAGCTGGAGGGTGAGCGCCTCGTCCCACTTCAGCCGGTACCCCGCGCGCTCCACGTCCGCGCTGGTGGTCGGACGGTGGATGTCGAGCAGCGCGGCGGGCAGCGACAGCAGGCCGTGGCGGGTGCGGATCTCCTCCGGCAGCGGATCGGTCACCAGGTCCGCGAGGTTTCCGGCGCCCCCCAGCAGGAGCTTGACCGACTTCTGGATGACCCAGCTCGAGACGTCCTTGCTCGCCGGGTAGATGGGCACCAGCTCCCGCGCCCAGTCGTCGTCGTCACCACCGTTGAGCAGGTGCATGTCGGGATGGGTGAACTGGAGCTTCCCCTGGTAGGTGCCGACGGTGCCGGCGAACATGCCCCACACCCCGGGCGCCAGCCGCGCGTGCTTGTGGGTGAAGAAGACCAGCTTCATGGTGCTGGCGCCGTCGCCGACCGTGACCTCGGTGATGGTTCCGCGGCGCTGGCGCATGGGCCGGGTGCTCACCGTCTTGACCTGCGCCAGGACGGTGACACGGTCGCCTGCCTGCAGGTCGTCGAGGCGGGCCATCTCGCCACGGCGGGCGTACCGGCGCGGGTAGTGGCGCAGCAGGTCGCGCACGCTGTGCAGGCCGAGCTGCTCGGCCATGCCGGTCGCGGTCTTGGGGCCGAGGACCCGGGCCAACGGGGTGTCGAGGGTGACCGCCACCGTCACTCCACCCCGATCTGCAGCGGCGGCGAGGCCGGCCCGCCGCCGTAGCGGACCACCTCGATGGTCGGGTGGACCGATTGGAGATGCCGGCTGACGACGTCGCCGAGCTGCTCGTCCGGGCCGGCGACGAGGGTGGCCATCTCCCCGCCGGCGGACAGCAGCCGGTCGAGGAGGTCGCAGGCGACGGCGCCGAGGTCCCGGCCGATCACCACGACGTCGCCCTCGGCGGAACCGAGCACGTCACCGGGCCGGCACCGGCCGGCCGAGGTGAGGGCTTCCTGGTCGGCGACGGTGACCTCGGCCCAGCGCGTGGCCGCGGCGGCCTCGGCCATGGCGATGACGTCGTCGCCGAAACGCCGTTCCGGATCGGCGACCGCGACGGCGGCCAGGCCCTGGACCGGGGACCGGGTAGGGACCACGCCGACCTCCCGGCCCGTCTCGCGCGCCCGGGTGGCGGCCCGCGAGGCGACGGGGACGAGTGCGGGGTCGTTGGGCAGGACGGCGACCTGCTCCGCGCCCGACGCCACGATCTCGGCGTGGATCGCGTCCTCGGTGGCGCCGTCCTCCCCGCAGGCCACGACGCGGGCCCCCTCCGCCGCGAACAGGGCGGCCAGCCCCTCGCTGTGCACGACCGCGACGACGGCCCGCTGCCCGGGAACGGGCTCGGGAGGGCGGATGGGCGCCAGCGGGGTCACCGAGATGCGGTGCGGGCGACCGGCCTCGATGCCCGCCTCGATGGCGGCGCCGATGTCGGAGACGTGCACGTGGACGTTCCACTCACGACCGGTCGGGGTGTCGACCCCCACCACCACCAGGCTGTCGCCCAGGGCGGCCAGTCGGTCCTGGAGCCGGGCGACCGCGGCCTCGTCGGACCCCGCGAGCAGGTACTGCACCTCGCTGCCCGGGCCCGGCGGGGGCTGGTGGGGAGCGTGCTCGTGCCGGTGGTGCTGCGGGAGCGCCAGGGTCGGACGCACCGGCTCGATTCCGGTGACGGTGCGGACGAGCGCGTCGAGCACCAGGCACAGGCCGGCGCCGCCCGCGTCGACCACGCCGGCGTCGCGCAGGGCGGCCAGCTGCCCGGGGGTGCGCTCGAGGGCGGCGCGGGCTCCGTCGGCGGCGGCCTGGACGGCG
>DASPIH010000275.1:0-6636 GCA_035629195.1 Blastococcus sp.
GACATCACGCTGGTCACCACCGCCACGACCGACGAGGAGGGTCGCGAGCTGCTCCGCCAGCTCGGCTTCCCCTTCGCCGGCCTGACCGTCGTGAACACGACCCGCTGAGCCGGGGCAGGAGAGACAGATGGCCAAGAAGGCTCTGATCAACAAGGCGGCCCGCAAGCCGAAGTTCGCGGTCCGCGGTTACACCCGCTGCCAGCGGTGCGGTCGTCCGCACGCCGTCTTCCGCAAGTTCGGCCTGTGCCGGATCTGCCTGCGGGAGATGGCCCACGCCGGGGAGCTCCCCGGCGTCCGCAAGAGTTCCTGGTAGAAGGACCCCGCCGCCCCCCACCGCTCGCACGCTCGCGGCGGGGCCCTGCGGCGGGGCCGGTTCCATCCCCTCACCAACGCACCACTGATCGCCGAGAGGCCCAGCGCCAAGTCTCCGAGACCCAGCGCATGAGGAACCGCGGCGAGAGAGGCACCACACGCCATGACGATGACCGACCCGATCGCAGACATGCTCACGCGTCTGCGGAACGCCAACCAGGCGTACCACGACGCAGCGGTCATGCCGTCCTCGAAGCTCAAGACGCACATCGCCGAGATCCTCCAGCAGGAGGGCTACATCGCCGGGTGGACCGTCAGCGAGATCGAGAAGGACGGCAGCACCTTCAAGCAGCTGCAGATCGACCTGAAGTACGGCCCGAACCGCGAGCGCAGCATCGCCGGCGTCCGGCGGGTCTCCAAGCCGGGTCTGCGGGTCTACGCGAAGTCGACCTCCCTGCCCAAGGTCCTCGGTGGCCTCGGCGTGGCGATCATCTCGACCTCGACCGGGCTGCTCACGGACAAGCAGGCGAACAAGAAGGGCGTGGGTGGGGAAGTCCTCGCCTACGTCTGGTAAGGGAGCGAACGAAGATGTCACGGATCGGACGACTCCCGATCGCGGTGCCCAGTGGTGTGGACGTCGCCATCGACGGACAGACGGTGAACGTGAAGGGCCCCAAGGGCAACCTCACGCACACCGTCGCGGCCCCCATCACCGTCGAGCGCGACGACGACGGCACGCTGCGGGTGCAGCGCCCCAACGACGAGCGGCAGAACCGCGCCCTCCACGGGCTCTCGCGGACGCTCATCGCCAACATGATCACCGGGGTCACCGAGGGCTACACCAAGACCCTCGAGATCGTCGGCGTGGGTTACCGCGTCCAGGCGCGCGGCTCGGACCTCGAGTTCGCCCTGGGCTTCAGCCACCCCGTCCCGGTGCAGGCTCCCGACGGCATCACCTTCGCCGTCGAATCACCGACCCGCCTGCGGGTCAGCGGCATCGACAAGCAGTTGGTCGGCGAGGTCGCAGCCAAGATCCGCAAGATCCGCAAGCCGGACCCGTACAAGGGCAAGGGCGTGCGGTATCAGGGCGAGGTCATCAAGCGCAAGGTCGGGAAGACGGGTAAGTGATGGCTACCGCAACCACCTCCACCAGCGGGAAGACCGCCGGCGGCCGCAAGCCCGTCGGCACCGACGTCAGCACGGCTCGCCGCACGTCGCGGCTGCGCCGTCACAACCGCCTGCGCAAGCGCGTCACCGGCACGCCGGAGCGCCCGCGCCTGGTGGTCAAGCGCTCGGCGCGCCACATCCACGTGCAGCTCGTCGACGACACCGTCGGCCGCACGCTCGCCAGCGCGTCGACGATGGACGCCGGCCTGCGCGGTGCCGAGGGCGACAAGTCGGCCCTCGCTCGTCAGGTGGGCACCCTGATCGCCGACCGGGCGAAGGCCGCCGGCATCTCCGCCGTCGTCTTCGACCGTGGTGGCAACCGGTACGCCGGTCGCATCGCCGCGCTCGCCGACGGCGCCCGCGAGGGGGGGCTGGACTTCTGATGGCCAGCACCGCGAACACCGTGCAGAAGCAGATCGAGAGGGACGTCTGATGCCAGGACCACAGCGACGCGGCGGCGGCGCCGGCGGCGGTAACGACCGCCGCGACCGTCGTGACGGCGGGCGGGGCCCCGGGGGCGCTCCCGCCGAGAAGAGCAACTACATCGAGCGCGTGGTGGCCATCAACCGCGTGTCCAAGGTCGTCAAGGGTGGTCGGCGCTTCAGCTTCACCGCTCTCGTGATCGTGGGCGACGGCGACGGCACCGTGGGCGTCGGTTACGGCAAGGCCAAGGAGGTGCCCGCGGCGATCGCCAAGGGTGTCGAGGAGGCCAAGAAGCACTTCTACAAGGTGCCGCGCATCGCCAAGACGATCCCGCACCCGGTGCAGGGCGAGGCCGCTGCCGGTGTCGTGCTGCTCAAGCCGGCCAGCCCCGGTACCGGTGTCATCGCCGGTGGGCCGGTGCGCGCCGTGCTGGAGTGCGCCGGCATCCACGACGTGCTCTCCAAGAGCCTCGGTTCGTCGAACCCGATCAACATCGTGCACGCCACGATGCAGGCGCTGAAGGACCTCGTCCGCCCCGAGGAGATCGCGGCCCGCCGCGGTCTGCCGCTCGAGGACGTCGCCCCGGCCGCCATGCTCCGTGCCCGTGCGGGTCAGGGGGCCTGAGATGGCGCAGCTGAAGGTGACCCAGGTCAAGTCGGCGATCGGCACCAAGCCCAACCAGCGTCAGACGCTGCGCTCGCTGGGCCTGAAGCGGATCCACGACTCGGTCGTCCAGGAGGACCGTCCCGAGATCCGCGGGATGGTCGCGACGGTGCCGCACCTCGTGCGCGTCGAAGAAGTTTGAGGGATGACACACCATGACTCTTAAGGTCCACCACCTCCGCCCGGCTCCGGGTGCCCACACCGCCAAGACCCGCGTGGGCCGCGGTGAGGGCTCCAAGGGCAAGACGGCCGGTCGCGGCACCAAGGGCACCGGCGCCCGTGGCAACACGAGCGCCCGGTTCGAGGGTGGGCAGACCCCGCTGCACATGCGGCTGCCCAAGCTCTCGGGCTTCAAGAGCCCCAACAAGGTCGTGTTCCAGGTCGTCAACCTGGACCGCATCGCCGCGCTCTTCCCGCAGGGCGGTCCGGTCAACCCGGACACCCTCGTGGAGGCCGGCGCCGTACGGCGCGGCCAGCCGGTCAAGGTGCTCGGCACCGGCGACCTGGGCGGCGTGAAGGTCGACGTCCACGCACACGCGTTCTCCGCGTCCGCCGCCGAGAAGATCGGCGCGGCCGGGGGCAGCACCACCCGCATCTGAGGAAGGACCCCCCTGCCCTTGGCCCCTCTGCAGGGGCCCGCCGCGAGCTTGCCAGCGGTGGGGGGCAGGGGGGTCCTTCAACTTTGCGGTCCGCGGCAGGTGCGCGGGTCGCTGTTAGTGTCGACCGACCGAGCAGGGGAGGGCACGTGCTGCAGGCGTTCGCCGCGGCGTTCCGGACGCCAGACCTTCGGCGCAAACTGCTGTTCTCCCTGGCGATCATCGCCGTGTACCGGCTGGGAGCCCAGGTCCCGGGGCCGGGCGTCTCGGTGGAGGCGATCAACAACTGCCTCGAGCTGGCGCAGGCGTCCGACCAGCGCGACATCTACTCGCTGGTCAACCTGTTCTCCGGCGGTGCGCTGCTCAGGTTGTCGGTGTTCGCCCTCGGGATCATGCCGTACATCACCGCGAGCATCATCGTGCAGCTGCTCGTGGTGGTCATCCCGCGGTTCGAGGTGCTCAAGAAGGAAGGGCAGTCGGGTCAGGCCAAGCTGACCCAGTACACCCGCTACCTCACGATCGCGCTGGCGGTCCTGCAGAGCACCGGCATCATCGCCCTCGCCCGCAGCGGTCAGCTCTTCCCCAACTGCAGCGAGCCGATCATCCCCTCCGACTCGGTCTGGACGACGGTCGTGCTGGTCGTCGCCCTCACCGCCGGAACCGCCCTGATCATGTGGCTCGGCGAGCTGCTCACGGAGAAGGGGATCGGCAACGGCATGTCCGTGCTGATCTTCACCTCGATCGCCGCGCGCATCCCGGCCGAGGGCGGCGCGATCCTCCAGTCCCGAGGCGGCGTCGTCTTCGCGGTGGTCTGCGTGATCGCCGTCCTGATCATCGGCACGGTCGTCTGGGTCGAGCAGGCGCAGCGGCGCATCCCGGTCCAGTACGCCAAGCGCATGGTCGGCCGCCGCATGTACGGCGGCACCTCGACCTACCTGCCGCTCAAGGTGAACCAGGCCGGCGTCATCCCGGTCATCTTCGCCTCGTCGCTGCTGTACCTGCCGCAGCTGATCATCCAGCTGCAGGGCAACGAGACCGGCGGCGTGCGCCAGTTCTTCGAGAACCACATCATCGACCAGAGCAGTCCGGTGCACATCGCGGTCTTCTTCGGCCTGATCGTCTTCTTCACGTACTTCTACGTGTCGATCACGTTCAACCCGGAGGAGCGGGCCGACGACATGAAGCGCTACGGCGGCTTCATCCCGGGCATCCGCCCAGGGAGGCCGACCGCCGAGTACCTGCAGTACGTGCTGTCCCGGATCACGCTGCCGGGGTCCATCTACCTGGGTCTGGTCGCGGTGCTGCCGAACTTCTTCCTCGCCATCACGCAGCCGGGGCAGAACCAGAACTTCCCGTTCGGAGGGGTGGCGGTCCTCATCATGGTCGGAGTGGGGTTGGAAACGGTGAAGCAGATCGAGACGCAGTTGAACCAGCGCAACTATGAAGGGTTCCTGAAGTAGTGCGCGTCGTCCTCCTGGGGCCCCCCGGCGCGGGCAAGGGCACCCAGGCGCAGTACATCGCCGGTGAGCTCGACGTCCCGGCGATCTCGACCGGTGACATCTTCCGCGCCAACGTGAGCGGGCAGACCGAGCTCGGCCAGCGGGCCAAGACGTACATGGACGCCGGTGACCTCGTCCCCGACGAGATCACCGTCGCCATGGTCAAGGACCGGCTCGCCGAACCCGACGCCGAGGCCGGCTTCCTGCTCGACGGGTTCCCCCGGACCATCGCCCAGGCCGAGCAGCTGCGCTCGTCCCTGGCGGATCTGGGTCAGCGGCTGGACCGTGTGCTGGAGCTCGTCGTCGAGGAGGAGGAGCTGGTCCGCCGGCTCTCCGGACGGCGCATGATCGTCGACGGCAAGGAGATCCAGCGCGACGACGACAAGCCCGAGACCGTGCGTCACCGGTTGCAGGTCTACCGGGAACAGACCGCGCCGCTGTCCGGGTTCTACGAGGGCGAGGGGCTGCTGGCCCGGATCGACGCGATCGGATCGGTCGAGGAGGTCACCGCCCGAGCGCTTCGCGCGCTGGGCGCGGACGGGAACGGCGAGGCCGGGCAGCCGGCCACCACCTGACCCCCTCCGGTCCCGATGAAGGAGCAGCACGGCAGATGACGGCAGGCATCCTCGGTCGCATCCCGCTGCTGGCGAAGTGGAGTGGACGCATGATCCAGATCAAGACGGCCCACGAGATCGAGCTCATGCGGGCCTCCGGGCTGATCACCGCCGGGGCGCTCGAGGCGGTGAAGGCCGCCGTCGTGCCCGGAGTCACCACCGGCGAGCTCGACGCCGTCGCCGAGGACTACATCCGCTCGCACGGCGGCATCCCGAACTTCCTCGGGTACCACGGGTTCACGGGCACGATCTGCGCGTCGATCAACGACGAGGTCGTCCACGGGATCCCGGATGCCGGTCGGCGGCTGGCCCCGGGCGACAACATCTCCATCGACTGCGGCGCGATCCTCGAGGGCTGGCACAGTGACTCCGCCGTCACCGTCACGGTGGGGGAGCCCTCCGCCGAGGACGCCGCCCTGCTCGAGGTCACGGAGCGCTCCATGTGGGCCGGGCTGGCCCGTGCGGTGGCCGGTGGGCGGCTCACCGACATCAGCCACGCCGTCGAGGAGTCCATCCGTTCCGCGGACCACGAGTACGGCATCGTCGACCACTACGGCGGTCACGGCATCGGTACCGAGATGCACCAGGATCCGCACGTGCTGAACTACGGCCGTCCCGGCCGCGGCCCCCGGCTGGTTCCGGGGCTGGTCCTGGCGATCGAGCCGATGGTCACGGTCGGGGACCCCTCGACGGCGGAGCTCGACGACGGATGGACCGTGGTGACGAAGGACGGCTCCCGGGCCGCCCACTTCGAGCACACGGTCGCCATCACGCCGGAGGGGCCGTGGGTCCTGACGGCCCGGGACGGCGGAGTCGCCGGCCTCGCCCCGTTCGGCGTGACCCCCCGCACCTGAGGCTCCCTCCAAGAACTCGGCCTGAGAGTGCGAGGGCTGAGGAGGAGGGGGTCCTGCGGCCCGTCGCCCCCCGGCGCTCGCTGCGCTCGCGCCGGGCTTCTGCGACGGGACCGTTCCGTCGCAGTTCCCAGCGTGCGTGCTGTCACCTCAGGGCGGGTTGGTGAGGTGAGCGGCGTCGGGGTACAGTGGCCGACGGCGTTCGCGCCGTCTTGTCGTCGTGCTGTGGCCGCGTGACGCGAGACGCCCTCTGCGAGAACGTCAGCACCACCTGTTCTGCAATCACCGCGTGTGTCCAGCCGGGTACCGGCGTGGGCGCGCAAGGTTCTAGTACCACCGAGTCAGGGAGCGCGTGTAGGGCATGGCGAAAAAGGACGGGGCCATCGAGGTCGAGGGTCGCGTCGTCGAGCCGCTGCCCAACGCGATGTTCCGGGTCGAGCTGCAGAACGGGCACCGGGTGCTCGCCCACATCAGCGGCAAGATGCGGCAGCACTACATCCGCATCCTGCCC
>DASPIH010000276.1:0-11774 GCA_035629195.1 Blastococcus sp.
TCAGGTGGCGGCCGTCGTTGAAGGAGGCCAGCGTCCACTCGGGTCCGCCGGCCGGCGTGACGTGGTGCCGCCAGTGGGTGAGGCTGGTGTTCAGCGGCGCGCAGTCCACCCGGTTCCCGCTCGCGCCCAGGCCGAACGCCAGTGCGAACGACGCCTCGACGACCCCCGCATGGCACACGGCGACCACGGTCTCGTCCCGGTGCTGGGCGACGAGACGAGACAGCGCGGCACCTGCACGGGTCAGGAACATGGCCCAGCTCTCGCCGCCCGGCGAGAACACCCGGTACGGGTCCCGCCTGCCCGACGCCTCCTCGCCGGCGCGGTACCGGGCCCGCCACTCCTGCACGGTCAGCCCGTCGGCCTCCCCGGGACGCAGCTCGTGCAGCTCCTCGTTCCGCAGCACCGGCAGGCCCAGCGCCCGTGCGACGAACTCGGCGGTCTCCAGTGCCCGTGGCAGGGTGCTGGACACGAGTCGGTCGACGTGCAGTCCCTGGTGCGCCAGTCGCTCCTCCAGCAGGCGGCACTGCTCCCGTCCCCGCGGCGTCAGGCCCCGGTCGCCCCGCATGCCGCCGATCACCGGCTCGACGTTCGCCACGGCCTCGCCGTGCCGCACCAGGTACAGATCCGTCGCCACCAGGCCTCCCCGATGGGACCCGCGCGGTCCCGCCGGGACAGCGTTTCCCATTTCCCTCGACTCCGCTGCAGCAGGTGCCGCCGCGCAGCCGGGCCGGGATGCGCCCGAGCACGACCACACCGGGTCGATCAGCCGGCGTCGAGGCGCAGCACCGCCTGCAGCGGGGGGCTCGGGAGCCGCCGCTCGGCCAGATCGGCCAGCAGCCGCGGCCCGTCGTCGAAGGGAATGACGGTGGAGATCACGTGCTGGCGGATCTCCCGGCCGCGCCGTCGCAGCAGGTCGACGGCGACCGCGGCCAGTTCCGTCCTGGGCCAGGCGCCGGCCATGCCACGGGGCACCCGGCCGATCTGCGCGCAGACGAGCGCCAGGCCGTTGTGGTGGAACTCCTCGCCGAGGCGCACCGCTCGTGCGCCGGCCTGGTAGAAGCCCAGATCCACGACGACGCCCTGCGGGCGCAACGCCTTGAGCGCGGTGGCCAACGAGACGTCGTGGCCACGGCACTGGAAGGCGACGTCGGCGCCGGCGTCGCCGGGGCCGTGGCGCCACCGGTCCTTCGCGGCGAGCCAGGCAGCTCCACCGGCATCGTCGACGGTCGCCAGGCCGAGGGCCGCGGCGACGGCGCGACGCTCGGGCGAGGACTCGACCACGAGGACGTCTGCTGCCCCGTGCTGGACAGCCAGCAGCGCGGACAGCAGCCCGATGACGCCGGCGCCGGTGACGAGCACATGCCGGTCGCGGACGCCGTCGGCCACGCCGGCCGCGGGCCCGACCAGCGCTGCCGCCGCATGCAGCAGGCCGTTGACGCAGATCGGCCCCATCTGCGCCAGGTAGATCCCGAGCAGGGGGTCGAGGTCGTCGGGCACCGGGATCACCGGCATGGTCGCCGGGTCGGCACATCGGCCGGTGCGGTGCCCGTAGTTCATGGCCACGAGGTCGCCCTCCGCCAGCGCGCCCGTGCGGCTCTCCGTGACGCGCCCGACCTCCATGTACCCCAGCCCCCGGATCGGGTAGCCGGCCCTCGGTCCCGTGGCGCCGAAGGCCCGCAGGTCGGGGTCCCAGCCCGCCTGGTGCTGCGGATCGGTGCCACGGACCAGCGCCACCTCCGTGCCGGCGCTGATCCCCGACCACTCGGTGCGCACCCATGCCTGCCCGTGGCCCGGCTCGGGCTCGACATCGTCGATCATCGCCGGCCGGCCCGGCGCGAGCACTCCGATCGACCGCACCGGCCGCTGCCCGGTCACGCGCCCGCCTCCGCGAGAGGAACGGTGATCCCCTCCCGTGCCGCCCGGTCGGCGGCGCAGGCCAGCGCATGGCTGCGTACCGCCTCGGAGTACGGAACGCGGGCATGCGGCACCCGGCCGAGCACGACGTCGAGGAACTCCCGGTCCTCGGCGCCGATCGGGTTCTCGTCCGACCGGTGGACGTCCTCTCCGTCCGCGGTGACCACCCGGAGCTCGTGGTCGGTCAGGCTCCGCTCGGCGATCTCCACGGCCAGGCCATCGGCGAACAGGTGGAGCGCGACACGATGCCGCCAGCCGAGCACACGAGCCGAGGAGATGCTGCCCACCGCCCCTGAGGTGAACCGGAGCAGCGCGCTGGCCGCGCTGGGGACGTCGCCCTGCCCATCGGGAGCGGGCCGCTCGGCCGCCGCGACGGTCGCCACCTCTCCGACGAGATGGCGGGCCAGGTCGAAGATGTGCGTGGTCTGCTCGATCATCTGGCTGCCGGAGTGGTCCCGCTGCGCCCACCAGGCGACTCCCGGCGTCCTGTCCAGCCAGTAGCCGGTGACCAACTCCGCCGGCCTGCCCGCCAGCAGCTCCGCCGCCCGCTGCACGAGACCGAGGTGCCGCCAGTGGTACCCCACTGCCGTGGCCAACCCGCTCCCGGCGACGCGGTCGGCGACGACCCGTGCGACGGCCGGATCGGTGGACAGCGGCTTCTCCACGAAGAACGGCACCCCACGGTCCACGGCGGCGGCCTCCAGGGCGCCATGGGCGAACGGGGGCACGCACAGCCACACGGCGTCGAGGTCCTCGCCGTCCAGGAGCGCCAGCCCGTCGTCGTGTGCACGTCCGCCGTACCGGTCCGCTGCCTGCTGGGCACGCTCTCTCACCGTGTCGGCGACGGCCACGATCTCCACGTCGTCGAACCCCGCGAGGGCACGCAGGTGCTGCCCGGCGATGAAGCCGGTGCCGACGCAACCGACGCGCAGTCGCCTCACGCCGCGACCTCCGCGTCGGCGAGCACCGACTCGTAGACCTCGGCCGTCTCGACAGCCATGCGCCTCCGGGTAAATTGGGCCTCGTACCGCCGACGCCCCGCCGCGCCCTGACGACGGCGGAGTGCCGGGGAGGTGAGCAGGCAGGCGACGGCTGCACCGAGCGCCGCCGGATCACCCGGCCGCACCAGCGCCCCCGTCACGCCGTCGTCGACGACCTCGGCGCTGCCGATCACCCGGGTCGCGACCACCGGTAGGCCCGCTGCCATGGCCTCCAGCGCAACCAGCGGCATGCCCTCGTGACGGGACGGGAGGACGAAGACGTCGGCGGCCGCCAGCAGCTGCCGGGCGTCGGGTCGGTGCCCGGCGAAGACGACGTGCTCGGAGACGCCCAGCGCAGCGGCCTGGTCCGCCAGCGAGCCGCGCAGCGGCCCGTCGCCGAGGAGGACGACGGCCAGATCGGGAAAGCGGGCGGCAAGGGCGGGCACCGCGTCGATCAGGTGCCACTGCCCCTTCATGTGGGTCAGCCGACCGATGGTCAGCACCACGGGCCGGTCCGGAGCCAGGCCGAGGATCCGCCGCGCCTCCGTCCGGCTCATGTGGCCGGGCGGCGGGGCGACGCCGTTGGCCACGGTGACGAGGAGTTCCGGCGGAACGCCGATCCGCTCGTAGGTGCGCCGCAGACCCTCGGAGACCGCGATCAGCCGGTCCACCCCCTCGATCGCGTGGTGATAGGCCCGCCGCTTGCGTGGGTGGCTGACCAGGAAGGGCAGATGCTGCGTCTGCACCACGGCGGGGCACCCCGCGGCGCGAGCCAGCCGGACGCCGTCCCAGTCCTCGCAGCCGGTGCCGACGTGGCAGTGGAAGACCTCGGCGGGGTGGGCACGGAGGAACTCCGTGACCAAGCGGCCGAAACGCGGGTCGCGTGGGGACGGCAACGGCAGGGTCCGGGCACCGAGCTCCGCGGCTCCCTCGAGGAGCCAGTCCGCTCGCGGGCACGCACGGGCCATCAGCGAGACCTCCGCCGTCCCCACGTACTCCGCGACCAGATCCAGCATGTGCGCACCCATGCCGGACGGATCCGCCGACGGGGTGTAGACGCAGAGCGAACGGCGCAACGGACACCCTCCTCACCCCGGGCACGACGATGTGCCGCGGCGTTGGCACATCAAGCCCGACGGACGCACCGCGAACAAGAGGAGGTGGCGCGCCATCCTGTGCGGGGTTGCCGGTGTCCGAGCGGTCCCTCGGGCCTCGGCCGGGAGCCGGGACGCGCCTCCCCGCCTCCCCAGACGGCCTCCGGACGCACCGGAGTCCGCCGGGTCCGCGGTGTCGCACGACAGATCACCTCCGCCGCGCCGCGCCTCTGGGGGTCGCCAGAGGTCGAGCCGGGCCCTAGCCTCGCAGCGCACTGGTCCGGGTGCAGCGGCACCGCCGCGGAAGGGGACGGCCGATGCGTGTCGACCTGCGAGATCTGGCTCCTGCTCCGGCCGGGTTCGGCACGTGCGGCGGCTGCCCGTACCGCTGGTCGGGAACCCCCGCGATCTGCTTCGCATGCGCGACCGCGACGACGGTCGACACAGCCGGACCCCGTTGTCCGTCCTGCGACCAGCCGATGGACGACGGCCGCTGTCCGAACGCGGTCTGCCACCTCGACGACCGGTACTTCTCCCGCATCCACACCGTCTCGGACTTCCCGGACGTCATGTGGCGCGTGATCATGGACTACAAGTACGAGGAGCAGCGCGCCTGGGCAGAGGTCCTCGGTCGCGTCCTCGTCGGGTACCTGGACGAGCACCGCGCCGAACTGGCCGGCTACGACCTCATCACCACCGGCGCGATCTACGTGGGCCCGCGGGCGCAGCGACTCTGGGACTACCTCCAGCTCATCGTCCAGGCGGCCCAGGACCACGGGCCGGGCTGGCCGTTCGCCCCCGGTCTGATCGCGAAGTCGGGGCCGACGGGCCGGTTCCTCGGCATCAGTCCACAGGCTCGCCGCGACATCGCGGAAGGTGAGTTGCGGGCAGCGCTGTCCGTGCCGGCGCCGGACCGTGTCGCCGGCCGCCGCGTCCTCGTCATGGACGACATCTACAGCGAGGGCTACTCGCTCCGCGAGATGGCCCGCGCCCTGCTCGACGCCGGCGCCGCCGAGGTCGCGGGCCTGGTGTTCACCCGACGCAAGGGAGGCTGATCACCGAGCCGCCGGCAGCACCCGGGAACCCCGGATCGGATGACGCCCCGTTCCCGCGGTCGAATCGGTTCGCGTCCTCCTCAGAGGATGTAGAGCATCTCCTGGTAGGTCGGCAGCGGCCAGAGATCGTCGGCCACGAAACCCTCCAGCACATCGGCCGCCGCCCGCACCGCCCCCATGGCCGGCAGCAGCGCATCCTGCGCGTGCCGCGCCTCCTCCATCGCCGACGAGCCGGTGTGCTCGTCCAGCGCCGATCGCAGGCCGGCCAGCGCCGACCGCAGCTGGGTCAACGGGGCGGTCACCTCCTCCAGGGCGGTGGTGTCGGCCTCGACGCCGGCAGCCGTGAGCGCCCCGACGTTCTGAGCGACCTCGGTCTGGTGGCGCACCGCCGCCGGGAGCACCGTCGTCGTCCCGATCTCCAGGGTCAGCCGCGCCTCCACGCCGACGCTCAGTGCGTAGTGCTCGAGCCCGATCTCGTAGCGGCTGTGCATCTCCCGCTCGCTGAAGACGCCGTACGTGCTGAAGAGCTGCATCGCCGACTCGGAGAGCAGCTCGGGCAGCGCATCGAGCGTCGTCCGCAGGTTCGGCAGTCCGCGCGCGGCCGCCTCGACCTGCCAGTCGTCGGAGTAGCCGTCGCCGTTGAAGACGACAGCCCCGTGGTCGGTGATGATCTCCTCGAGCAGCTTCTGCACCGCGACGTTGAAGTCGGTACCGACGGCGACGGCGGTCTCGAGCGTGGTGGCGATGTGGTCCAACGCCTCCGCCATGATCGTGTTGATGGTGACCATCGGGCCGGCCACCGTCTGCTGCGAGCCGGGGGCGCGGAACTCGAACCGGTTCCCGGTGAACGCGAAGGGGCTGGTCCGGTTCCGGTCACCGGGGTCGGTCGGCAGCACGGGCAGCGTGTCGACGCCGATGATCAGCGTGCCCTTCTCCTTGGACGACGTCGCCCCGCCCTTCGCGACCTGGTCGAAGACATCGGCCAACTGGTCGCCCAGGAAGATCGAGATGATCGCCGGCGGCGCCTCGTTGGCACCCAGTCGGTGGTCGTTGCTGGCCGAGGCGACCGAAGCGCGCAGCAGCCCGCCGTACTTGTGCACCGCGCGGATCACCGCCGCGCAGAACACCAGGAACTGCGCGTTCTCGTGCGGGGTGTCCCCGGGCAGCAGCAGGTTGCCCTCGGTCGAGTTGCCGAGGGAGAAGTTGACGTGCTTGCCCGAGCCGTTGATGCCCTCGAACGGCTTCTCGTGGAACAGGCACTCCATGCCGTGCTTCCGGGCCAGCCGCTTGAACGTCGTCATGAGCAACTGCTGGTGGTCGGCGGCCACGTTCCCGCGCTCGAACATCGGTGCGATCTCGAACTGCCCGGGCGCGACCTCGTTGTGCCGGGTCTTGGCCGGGATGCCGAGCTTGAACAGCTCCCGCTCGGTGTCCATCATGAAGCCCAGCACCCGCTCGGGGATGGCCCCGAAGTAGTGGTCGTCGAACTCCTGCCCCTTGGGCGGCTTGGCCCCGAAGAGGGTCCGGCCGGCGTTGAGCAGGTCCGGCCGGGCGAGGAAGAAGTGCCGGTCGACGAGGAAGTACTCCTGCTCGGGCCCGCAGTAGGACACCACCGCGTCCGGCTCGGCGTGCCCGAACAGCCGCAGCACCCGCTCGGCATGCTTCGCCATGGACTGCTGGGAACGCAGCAGCGGCGTCTTGTGGTCGAGGGCATCGCCGTTCATCGAGACGAAGACCGTCGGGATGCACAGGGTGATGCCGTTCGGGCTCTCCAGCACGTACGCCGGGCTGGTCACGTCCCAGCCGGTGTAACCGCGCGCCTCGAACGTGTTGCGCAGCCCGCCGCTCGGGAAGCTGGAGGCGTCCGGCTCCCCCTGGGTCAGGGTCTTGCCGGCGAACTCGGCGAGGGCGGATCCGTCCCCGGCCGGCTCCAGGAAGCTGTCGTGCTTCTCCGCAGTCAGCCCGGTCAGGGGGTAGAAGACGTGCGCGTAGTGCGTCGCGCCCTTCTCCATGGCCCAGTCCTTCATCGCCGCCGCGACTGCGTCGGCGACCAGCGGGTCGAGCGGCGCGGCGTGGTCGATGGTGGCGAGGACGGACCTGTAGACCGACTTGGGCAGCCGCTTCTGCATCTCGGCCTTGCTGAAGACGTTCGCGCCGAAGACCTCACCCGGGGTCTCGCCGGACGTGAAGCTCACGGCCGGAGGCACGTACGCCTCGACGGCCTTGATGGCCTGGGCACGGACGGCGTTCCCGCTCATGACAACTCCCCTGGGACGGCGATGCGTTCGGCGGGAACCTCGGTAGACCCGTCACCACCAAAGCTAGGAACGCCCCGCACCAGTGGGGTTTCGCGCTGGTGAACAGCGGGGGCTCGTGGTCGGCTGGCGCCGGAGCCTCGGCCCGGGACGGCGGTCGGCCGGACCACGCACGCCACCTCGTCGCGCCCGCAGTACAGCCCGTACGAGGAATTCCTGTGTTACATCCAGGTAAACCGCGCGTGTCGATGTGGCCCGCGGGATAGCCGTCGGGCATGGCCGACGACTGGCGGACCCAGCTCGAAGTCCACTCCCTGGGCACGTGCATGAGAGCCTGCCTGGTGTACGAACTGGTCGCCCAGCACGTGGCCGGCCAACCGGTCGACGTCACCACGGCAGCACTGCGATCCGCCGCCCGGGCGGAAGGACTGGACGACTCCCAGCCGTGGATCGATGCGGCCGCGCTGCAGATGAGCCAGGAGCGCAGCCCGGCACTCCCGTGACCGGGTAGACCGCCACCACCCGGTCGACCCGCGTGCGGTCCACCCTTCCTCGTCGGTGACCCCGTCGTCGAGTCCGGCGGTCACCAGCGGCGTCCCGGCAGTTCATCGA
Source organism: Blastococcus sp. (assembly GCA_035629195.1). Lineage (GTDB taxonomy): Bacteria > Actinomycetota > Actinomycetes > Mycobacteriales > Geodermatophilaceae > Blastococcus. The sequence goes on from DASPIH010000276.1 coordinate 7,911, forward strand.
GTCTTCCCCCACGCCCGGTGCGAATGCCGCCGCGACAGCATTCGGACAGGCAGTGGCGGTCCATGATCGCAACTCGAGGCCTGTAAACAATGCACGGCGATCGCGTAATGCCGCGTACATCGCTCGGAATCATGGTTCACCTAGCTTCTGCTGGCACGCAGGAATTCGGGCATCTGTCGCCCCTCCCGCCGACCCGAGGAGAAGTGAGATGGCTCAGAGCGAGGCGGTCCAGAGTCCGCCGCAGGCTGGGCCGTCGGCCCCGGACTACGCCACCGGCCGCGGCGTCGACGCGGCCACGAGGGAGACGCTGGAGGACTACACCCTCAGGTTCGCGCCCCGGCACTACCGGCGGTGGAAGCCAGGGGTCGTCGCCATCTCCGCCTTGGGCGGGATCGCCTACCTCGCCGACTTCGCGATCGGCGCCAACATCGGCATCGCCTACGGCACCACCAACGCCCTGTGGGGCATCGGGATCTTCGCCGTCGTCGTCCTGCTGACCGGTTTCCCGCTGGCCTACTACGCGGCCCGCTACAACCTGGACCTCGACCTGGTGACCCGGGGCAGCGGATTCGGCTACTACGGCTCGGTCGTCACCAACGTCATCTTCGCGACGTTCACGTTCATCTTCTTCGCCCTCGAAGGCGCCATCATGGCCCAGGGGTTGGAGCTCGGGCTCGGCATTCCGCTGTGGCTGGGGTACGCGATGTCCACCGTGGTCATCTTTCCGCTGGTCATCTACGGCATGAAGGCACTGACCACGTTGCAGGTCTGGACGACGCCGCTGTGGCTGGTGCTGATGGTCCTCCCCTTCGCCTACCTCGTGATCAGCCATCCCGAGTCCATCGGCTCCTTCTTCGCCTACCAGGGTGAGAGCGGCACGGCGCCGAGCGTGGGCTCGGCGCTGCTGGCCGCCGGCGTGTGCCTCTCGCTCATCGCCCAGATCGCCGAGCAGATCGACTACCTGCGGTTCATGCCGCCCAAGACCGCGGCCAACCGGCGCCGGTGGTGGGCCGCCGTGCTCCTCGCCGGCCCGGGATGGGTGCTCTTCGGGGCGGCCAAGCAGGTGATCGGCCTCTTCCTGGCGGTGTACCTGATCGCCAACGTCGCCGACGCGGCGGCGATCGCCAACCAGCCGGTGCACCAGTTCCTGGAGATCTACCAGGACCTCGTGCCGGCCTGGCTGGCGATGAGCCTGGCCGTCGTCCTGGTGGTGATCAGCCAGGTGAAGATCAACGTCACGAACGCCTATTCCGGGTCGCTGGCGTGGACGAACTCCTTCACGCGGATCACCCGGCACTACCCCGGCCGATTGGTCTTCCTCGGCGTGAACCTGCTGATCGCACTCGTGCTGATGGAAGCGAACATGTTCGACTTCCTCAACACGATCCTGGGCTTCTACGCCAACTGCGGCATCGCCTGGGTGGTGGTGGTGGCCAGCGACATCGCCATCAACAAGTACCTGCTGGGCATCTCCCCCAAGGAGCCGGAATTCCGCCGCGGCATGCTGTACGCGGTCAACCCGGTCGGCTTCGGGTCGATGCTCATCTCCGCCGGCGTCTCGATCCTGGTCTTCTTCGGGGGCCTCGGTGAGACGCTCCGCCCCTACTCACCGTTGGTGGCGATCGCGCTGGCCCTGGTGTTGCCGCCGATCATCGCGGTGGCCACCCGGGGGCGCTGGTACCTCCGGCGCACCGACGACGGCATCGACCTGCCGATGTACGACCAGGACGGCAACCCCTCCGATGAGGTGCTCACCTGCCACGTCTGCGGCCAGGACTACGAGCGCCCGGACATGGTCGCCTGTCAAGCGCACGGCACGCACATCTGCTCCCTGTGCCTGTCGACCGACCGGACCGGCGAGCACGTCCTGCCGGAGGAGCAGCCGGTGCCCACCTCCCAACGGGTTGCGTCCACCGAGCCGGCCCGATGACCTGTGGGACCCCCGGTGACGAGGCCGCTGCACCCGCGCGGCAGCCTCGTCACCGGTGCAGGATTGCTGCGTGGCGACGTACGTGTACCGGTGCGCTGACCGCGGGCTGCCCGGCAACCTGCACGCGATCGACCACCTGACGACGTTCGGCTGTGCCTCCGAGCAGGCCTGTCTGCTGCTGGGCTCCGCGCCCATCCAGGGCCGGTTGTCCGGAGGGGTCGACATCCCGGACTCCCGCGCGACGGTCTCCATCCCGACCATCACCGTCGACGTCGACGTCGCGCCGTCGGCTGCGGGCCCGGTGCAGATCGACCCGGGCCGAGGAGCACCCCGCTCCGCTTGCTGAATCGTCGGTCCCGCCGGCGCGGGAGCCACCACGTCCGCTCCCTTCTCGACCCCATCCACCGCTGCAGCGAAGGAGCACGTCCATGCCCGAGGTCATCTTCGAGATCAACCGGGATCTGAGTGTGTCGATGCGCGACCAGGTGGTTCCCGGTCACAACCGCTGGCACCCCGACATCCCCCCGGCCGCCACCGTCCGCCCAGGGAGCACCTATCGGATCGAGTGTAAGGACTGGACGGACGACCAGGTCCGCAACACCGACGACGCCGATGACATCCGGGACATGAACATCGACCCCTGCCACATGCTCAGTGGCCCGTTCGCCATCGAGGGCGCCGAACCCGGCGACCTGCTGGTGGTCGACATCGTCAACATCGGCCCGTTCGAGGAACAGCCCTGGGGATACACCGGAATCTTCGCCAAGGAGAACGGCGGTGGCTTCCTCACCGACTACTCACCGCAGGCCTCCAAGGCCATCTGGGACTTCGACGGCATCTGGACCAGCTCCCGGCATGTGCCCGGTGTCCGCTTCATCGGCAACTCCCACCCCGGCCTCTTCGGCTGCGCCCCCTCCCCCGACCTGCTGGCCGAGTGGAACCGGCGCGAGCAGGCGCTGATCGACCAGAACCCCGACCGGGTCACCGGTGACATTCCCGCTCATCCCGGCGACGTGCCCGGCGCACCCCAGAACCCGGCCCTCGCGCTGCCCCCGCTGCCCCAGGACGCGCTGCTGGGCACGTTGAGCGGAAGCGCGTTCGACCAGGCCGCCGCGACCGCGTGCCGCACCATCCCGCCGCGCGAGCACGGCGGCAACGTCGACATCAAGGACCTCGGCGTGGGCAGCCGGGTCTACATGCCCGTGTACGTCCCCGGCGCCAACTTCTCCATCGGCGACCTGCACTTCGCCCAGGGCGACGGGGAGATCACCTTCTGCGGTGCCATCGAGATGCCCGGCTACATCGACCTGCACTTCGACCTGATCAAGGGCGGGATGGACCGCTACAAGCAGTCGATGCCGTTCTTCAAGCCCGGCCGGGTCGGCCCCAACTACTCGGAGTTCATCACCTTCGAGGGCATCAGCGTCGAGGACGGCCGGAACTACTACATGAACGCGACGGTCGCCTACCGCCAGGCCTGCCTCAACGCCATCAACTACCTGATGCCGGCGATGGACTGGACGTTCGAGCAGGCCTACCTGTTCCTGGGAGCCGCCCCCATCGAGGGCCGCATCGGCGGCGTCGTGGACATCCCCAACAGCGCTGTCTCCCTCAGCATCCCGCTGTCCATCTTCGACCGGAACATCCTCCCGGACGGCGCCGGCGGCGGCCGCGACCTGACCGCTGACTGACCTCCGCGGTGGTCCGGGCCGGACAGGCCCGGACCACCGACCGACCTCCCCGACAGGAGCGCCCACCGTGCCCGTGTACGAGTTCCGCTGCCCCGCGTGCGGCCCGTTCGACCTGCACCGCTCGATGCAGCAGGACACGGACGCCGCGACCTGCCCCACCTGCGCCCGGGTGGCCCCGCGCAGCTACGCCGGAGGCGGCACGGTCGGCCTGACCGGACCGCTGCGCGGCGCCGGGCGGGCCGA
>DASPIH010000277.1:0-2447 GCA_035629195.1 Blastococcus sp.
CACGGCCACCGGGCGCTGCTCCTGCCGGACCAGCACGTCGGCCGGCCGGCCGGTGCGCCGACGCAGCTCGTCGCGGACGTCGAGCAGGAACGCGTAGGCCTCCTCGACCTCCGCGGCGGGCTCGTCGGCCAGCTGGGCGGCGGCCACGGCGCGCAGCACCTGCCCCTCCCGCAGGCCGCCGTAGGCCTCCTTGAGGTCGGGCTCCAGGAGGAAGGCCAGCTCCCCCACGTGCCGGCTGCGCTCCCGGCGCAGGTCGCGCAGCTGCGGCAGGAGGCGTGAGGCGTGCTGCCGCCAGCTGGCCAGCGTGGCCGATCGCAGGCGCGCGGCCAGGTCGGCGTCCCCCGCCACCAGCCGGGCGTCGAGCAGCCCGAGCCCGGCCTTGACGTCGGTGGAGGCGACCGACACCGCCTCGCCCACGGAGCGGACCGAGTGGTCCAGCCGCACCCCCGCGTCCCACACCGGGTACCAGAGCGCGTCGGCGATGGCGGCGATCTCGGGCCGCCCGTCGTGCACCAGCACGAGGTCGAGGTCGCCGTGCGGCGGCAGCTCCCGGCGGCCGAGACTGCCGACCGCCACGAGCGCGAGCCCGTCGCTGCCGGTGCGGAGCGGATCTCCTCCCCGCCCGCCCGGGCCCCGCCGCACCCGCGACGGCGGCGTTCCCTCGATCGCCTCGCCGAGCAGTCCGGTCAGCCACCCGTCCAGGGCGGCCACCCGCTCGGCGCGGCTCAGCCGTGGCAAGGCCTCGGTGTCCAGCACGGCTCCCCCTCGGAGTCCTCCTGCTACGGGCAGCCGACGAGGGCGCCGGCCGGGGCAACGGCATGGGCTCTGACCCACCCGACCCCCCGGCCGGCGCGCTCAGCTGCTCCTTGCGGTCCCGTCCCGAGGCTCACCCGAGCGTGCGAGGGATGAGGAGGACGGGGGCCTTGCTCAGAGAGCGTCGTCGCCGCGTTCTCCGGTACGGACGCGCACCATCTCGTCGATCGTGGTGACCCACACCTTGCCGTCACCGATCTGCCCGGTCGAGGCGGCCTCGACCACGGCGTCCACGACACGGGCGGCGTCGAGCTCGCCGACGACCACCTCGATGCGGACCTTGGGCACGAAGTCCACCTGGTACTCGGCCCCGCGGTAGACCTCGGTGTGCCCCCGCTGGCGGCCGAAGCCCTGGACCTCGCTGACGGTGAGCCCGGCGATGCCGATCAGCTCGAGGGCGTTCTTGACGTCGTCGAGCTTGAACGGCTTGACGATGGCGGTGATCAGCTTCATGCCAGGGTCCTCTCGGAGTTGCGGGCCTCGGCGCGTGCCTGCCCGGCCAGGGGGGCGGTGGAACCACTGCTGCCGAGCGAGGCGAAGTCGTACCCGGACTCCGCGTGCACGACGTTGTCGATGCCGGTGATCTCGTCCTCCTCCGCGATGCGGAAGCCCATCGTCTTCTGGATGACCGTCCCGATGATCCACGTGAGGACGAAGGAGAAGACGAGGACCGCGACTGCGCCGACGACCTGACGCCACAGCTGGTCGACGCTGCCGCCGAAGATGAGGCTCTCCACGCCCGCCGGGGCGTCGGGGTCGGCCAGGAAGCCGATGGCGATGGTGCCCCAGAGCCCGCCCACCAGGTGGACGCCGACGACGTCGAGCGAGTCGTCGTAGCCGAGCTTGTACTTCAGGCCCACGGCCAGGGCGCACAGGCCACCGGCGATCGCACCGAGGATGACGGCGCCGATCGGCGACACCGCGGAGCAGGCCGGGGTGATCGCGACCAGACCGGCGACGACACCGGAGGCGGCACCCAGGGAGGTCGAGTGACCGTCGCGGAACTTCTCCACGAGCAGCCAGCCGAGCACGGCAGCCGCGGTGGCGACGAGGGTGTTCACCCAGACCACGGCGGCGGTGTTGTTGGCCCCCAGGGCGGAACCGGCGTTGAAGCCGAACCAGCCGAACCAGAGCAGCCCGGCGCCGAGCATCACCAGCGGCAGGTTGTGGGGACGCATCGGCTCCCGGGCGAAGCCGACCCGTCGGCCGAGGACGAGCGCGAGCGCCAGGCCGGCGGCGCCGGCGTTGACGTGCACCGCCGTGCCGCCCGCGAAGTCGATGGCCTTGAGCTGGTTGGCGATCCAGCCGCCCGTCTCCGCGGTGACCCCGTCGAAGGAGAACACCCAGTGCGCCACGGGGAAGTAGACGATCGTGGCCCAGAGCCCGGCGAACAGCAGCCACGCGCCGAACTTCATGCGGTCGGCGACGGCGCCGGAGATCAGCGCCACGGTGATGATCGCGAACATCGCCTGGAACGCCACGAAGACCGTGGCCGGGATCGTGCCGACGAGCGGGATGTCGACGGGCGGGCCGCCGTCGGTGGCGAGGTAGGTGCCGCCGAACGTGCCCTGCAGGCCCGCGAACTCACCTGGGTTTCCGAGCAGGCCACCGCCGACGTCGTTGCCGAACGCCAC
>DASPIH010000278.1:0-3714 GCA_035629195.1 Blastococcus sp.
CCCGGCGCATCCTCGCCGTCTACGAGACCGTCCTGCCGACCGGTGGCGGCACGGTGACCGCCGACCCCGACGTCGACTTCCCCGCCGTGCCGCCCACGGGCACCGCGGCGCGGTCCCCCCGCATCCGGCGAGGGCACCGCTAACCTCGCTCCGTGACGTCCGAGGCCTGGGTGCTGCTCGCCGCAGGCGTCCTCCTGGCGCTGCTCGCGTGGGCCGGCTGGACGCTGATCCGGCTGCGCCGGCTGGCGGCCCGGGTCGACCGCGCCTGGCTGGTCCTCGAGGGGCAGCTGCGCCGAAGGGCGGGCCTGGCCGAGGAGCTGGCGCGCAACCACCCGGCCGTCCTCGGCGAGGACTCAGCGCTTCGGCTGGCCGCCGCCGCGGCGGCGGCGCGGGGCTCGGCCACGGGTGACCGGGAGCTGGCCGAGAACGCGCTCGGCCGCGAGCTGCGCAACCTGCCGGCGGACCTGCCCGGGGTTCCGAACGCCCTGCGCACCGACGTCAGCGGCACGATGATCCGCGTCGCCCTCGCCCGCCGGTTCTACAACGACGCCGTCCGCGACACCCGGGAGCTGCGCGGCCGGCGGGCTCCGCGCTGGCTCGGGCTGCACCACTCGCGCCCGCTGCCGCGCTACTTCGACATCGACGACCGGATCGAGAGCGGGACGTCCCGGACCGGCACCGCCGGCCGGCAGGGGCGCTGACGTCCGTACAGTCGATCGGGATCCATCCGGACGACGAAGGCGGACAGCCATGGCAGCGCACCCCGAGCAGGCGGACGCCACCGGCACCGACCGCGTGAAGCGCGGCATGGCCGAGCAGCTCAAGGGCGGCGTCATCATGGACGTCGTCACCCCGGAGCAGGCGAAGATCGCCGAGGACGCCGGTGCCGTCGCCGTGATGGCCCTGGAGCGGGTGCCCGCCGACATCCGGGCCCAGGGCGGCGTCGCGCGCATGAGCGACCCCGACATGATCGACGGGATCATCCAGGCCGTCTCCATCCCGGTGATGGCCAAGGCCCGCATCGGGCACTTCGTCGAGGCGCAGGTCCTGCAGTCGCTGGGTGTCGACTACATCGACGAGTCCGAGGTGCTCACCCCGGCCGACGAGGCGCACCACATCGCCAAGCACGCCTTCACGGTGCCGTTCGTCTGCGGGGCCACCGACCTCGGCGAGGCGCTGCGGCGCATCGCCGAGGGCGCCGCGATGATCCGGTCCAAGGGCGAGGCCGGCACCGGCAACGTCGTGGAGGCGACCCGGCACATGCGGGCCATCCGGGCCGGCATCAGGCGCCTGGGCACGCTCGACGAGACCGAGCTGTTCGTCGCGGCCAAGGAGCTGCGGGCTCCGCACGACCTCGTGGTCGAGGTGGCGCGGCGCGGTTCGCTGCCCGTGGTGCTGTTCACGGCGGGCGGCATCGCCACGCCGGCCGACGCCGCGATGATGATGCAGCTCGGCGCCGAGGGCGTCTTCGTGGGTTCGGGCATCTTCAAGTCCGGCGATCCGGCGCTGCGCGCCGCGGCGATCGTCCAGGCGACCACGTTCTTCGACGACGCCGACGTGATCGCCAAGGTCTCGCGCGGTCTGGGCGAGCCCATGGTGGGCATCAACGTCACCACGCTGCCCGACAGCGAGCGGTACGCCACCCGCGGTTGGTGAACGGGGTCGGCGGCCGCGACCGCATCGCGGGGATCGACCTCGCGCGCGGGCTCGCGGTCCTGGGCATGTTCGGCGCCCACCTCGACATCGGCGACGAGCTGACGGCGGACCCGTCGACCTGGGCGGCCGTCGTCGACGGCCGCTCCTCGATCCTGTTCGCCACGCTCGCGGGCGTCTCGATCGCACTCCTGTCCGGTGGCTCGCGGCCGGTCGACGGCGTGGACCTCGTCCGCGCCCGGCTGCGCATCGCCGTCCGTGCCGCATGGGTCTTCGCGATCGGCGCGGTGCTGGAGTGGCTCGACACCTTCGTCGCGATCATCCTCGGCGTCTACGCGGTGCTCTTCGTGCTGGCCCTCCCGGTCCTGCGCTGGCCGCCTCGTCGGTCGTTCGCCGCTGCCGGCGGGATCGCGGTGGCGGGACCGCCGCTGGACGCCCTCCTCGGACAGGTCCTGTCGACCGCGGACGCGGAATCGCACTACGTGGCGGAACTGCTGGTCACCGGCAGCTACCCGGCCGTGTTGTGGATGGCGTTCCTGCTGGTCGGGTTCGGGATCGGCCGCCTGGACCTCGGTGCCGCAGGCGTCCGGGCGCGGCTGGCCGCAGCCGGAGCGGTCGCCGCCGTGCTCGGCTACGGAGGCGGCTGGCTGACCACCCGCGTGGTCGCCGACGGCGCTCCGCTCCACGGACCCTCCGGTGGGTTCGCCTCCCCCGTGGGGGAGTGGCGGGCCGCCTGGTTCGCGGGGGCCGAGCCGCACAGCGGCACGACGTTCGAGGTCGTCGGATCCACCGGGTTCGCCCTGCTCGTCGTCGCGGCGAGCCTCGTCGTCGCGGACCTGCTGCCGCGACCGACCTTTCCGCTGCGGGCCGTCGGGGCGCTGGCCCTCTCGGTCTACTCCGCGCAGATCGTCGTCCTGTGGGCGTTGCTGCAGCAGGCCGACCGCGCTGCCACGCGGGGCGCGGGCATGTGGGCGCTGTTCGTCCTCTCCGCGCTGGCCGTGGCCGGGATCTGGTGGTGGAAGCTCGGGCGGGGACCGCTCGAGCGCCTCCTGACGTGGAGCTCGACCCGTGCGGCCGCCGTCGCGCCGGCACCGCCGACGTGATCTCGTCGGTCGTGCCTCCCATCCCCGTCCGCCCGACGATCGGCGTGCTCGCCCTGCAGGGCGACGTCCGGGAGCACGTGGCGGCCCTCGCGGCACTGGGCGCGGAACCCGTTCCGGTCCGACGGCCCGCGGAGCTGGCCGCGGTCGACGGCCTGATCCTGCCCGGTGGCGAGTCGACGACGATCGTCAAGCTCGCGACCCGGTTCGACCTGCTCGACCCGCTGCGGTCGGCCGTGCGCGACGGACTGCCGGTGTACGGCTCCTGCGCCGGGATGGTCCTGCTGGCCGATCGGATCATCGACGCTCCCGCGGACCAGGAGACGATCGGCGGACTGGACGTCACGGTCCGCCGCAACGCCTTCGGGCGGCAGGTCGACAGCTTCGAGTCGTCGGTCGCCTTCGACGGTCTGGAGGGCGGGCCGGTGCACGCGGTCTTCATCCGCGCGCCCTGGGTCGAGGAGGCCGGCCCGGCGGTCGAGGTGCTCGGCCGGGTCACGGGTGGTGCGGCCGACGGTAGGATCGTCGCGGTCCGCCAGGGCAACGTGGTGGCCACCAGCTTCCACCCCGAGCTGACCGGGGACCGCCGGGTGCACGCGCTGTTCGTCGACATCGTGCGCCGTCACCCGGCCGAGAGGGCCGGCGGCACTCACATCGGGAACGCCGGGGACGAGAGGGGACAGCCGTGAGCGGCCACTCCAAGTGGGCGACGACGAAGCACAAGAAGGCCGGCATCGATGCCAAGCGCGGCAAGCTCTTCGCCAAGCTGATCAAGAACATCGAGGTCGCGGCCCGCACCGGTGGGGGCGACCCCGCGGGCAACCCGACCCTCTTCGACGCCATCCAGAAGGCGAAGAAGAGCTCGGTGCCCAACGACAACATCGACCGGGCGGTCAAGCGCGGAGCCGGTCTCGAGGCCGGCGGCGTCGACTACCAGGGCATCACCTACGAGGGCTACGCC
>DASPIH010000279.1:0-2021 GCA_035629195.1 Blastococcus sp.
CCCATGCCCCGCACCTCATCCAGAAGTCGCTGACCAGCGCCCACGCGGTCCGGGCCGCCGAGCTGGAACAGCAATCGCACCGGGCCGCTGCGCGGAACCCACAACCCCGGTGATCGGAGCTGCCCAGCGGCCGTCAGGGCATCCGCGATGTCGTCCGGGACCCTTTCCGCACGGCGATGGGGATCGATCGGCACAGCAGGCGTCACGCTCAGCACGACCGATGTGGACACCCGACGCACCGTAGTGGCGTCCTCGGCCCCTGTTCGTGGTCGACCGCCCCCGCACCCGATGGAACCGAGACGGCACACGGCCCGGCAACCCACGGGACATCGGTGTGCCAGCACCATCACCAGGCCCTACCGCGGGTCGTCGACGGCTCGGGCGAGGCTCACCTGCGTCACCCAGCCCACCCGCGCGCGCGTCGGCGAGCACGTGCCCCGACCGAGGCCGTTCACTGCTGACTCGTTGACCGACGGCGAACGCCTTGACCACAATAGGGGTCATGACGACGCAGTCGCTCGCCGCGGTCAAGGCTCATTTCAGCCAGGTGATCGACGAGGTGTCCGGCACCCATGAACGGGTGACGATCACCAGGAACGGCAGCCCGGTCGCCGTCCTCCTCGCTGTCGAGGACTACGAGTCCCTGATGGAGACGCTGGAGATCCTCTCGGATCCGGAGGCGAGGTCCGCCATCCGGAAGGCCGAGACCGAGATGGCCGGCGGCGACGTCTACGGCGAGGCGCAGGTGCGGGCCGCACTGGCAGCCCGCCGCCGGTGACCGGACCCCGGCTCTACACCGTCGTCCTGTCGGCAGCCGCCAAGCGGGCCATCGAACTCGACCTCCCGGAGCCGGTCGCGGTCGCGGTCGTCGACTTCCTCTACGGACCGCTCGCCACGGATCCCTACCGCGTCGGCAAGCCGCTGCGGTTCGAACTCGACGGCTACTGGTCCGCACGACGAGGCCAGTACCGGGTCATCTACTCCATCCACGACGACGCGATCCTGGTCCGAGTCGTGCGCATCTCGCACCGCGCCGACGTTTACCGCTGACCGCCATGGCCGGCGCAAGCGTGTGCGTATGCAGCGTGCCGCCCCTCGGACACCGAGCCGAACCGCGCGCCCTTTCGAGGGCAAGGTTGTGCTGATCACCGGCACCGGCGGCGGGCAGGGTCGGGCGGAGCGCTGCGCTTCGCTTCGCTTCGCTGAGGCTGGCGCCATCGTCGTCGGCGCGGACATCGAGACGCCCGGGCACGCGGCGGCGATGGCCATGGTCGAGGCCGAGGGTGAGGTGATGACCGGCAGCGAGGCGCTCGACCGCACCGTCGCCGACGACGTCCGAGCCTGGGTCCAGCAGGCGGTGACCGAGCACGCCAGGATCGACGTCGTCCACAACAAGGCCGGCGTGGTCACGATGGGCGGCATAGCGACGCTGAACCTGGAGGACTGGACCTGGCCGGTCGACCGCGAGCTGAACCAGGTGTTCTCGGCGACCCGTCGTCACTGGGCGACGGAGTACACGCCACCCTTACCGAGGAGGACGACCGGACCACCATGAGCAGCACCGAGGTCAAGAAGATCACGGTTCACGAGCAGGTCGCCGAAGGCGACGAGGTCGTGAGCCACTGGACGCTGCAGGGCACGAACACCGCGCCCTGCATGGGCGAGCCCGCCACGGGCAACACCCTCACGCTCGACGAAATCGTCATCGACGTCGTCCGCGACGGCAGGATCGTCGAGCACACCATCGTCGGTGACCTCGGCACCTTCATGGCCAGCTTCGACAGCTGACTCACCGACGCTCGCCGCCGCCGGCGCACGCGCAGGTGCGCACCGACCAATCACACGTCAACCCACCACAGACCTCAGAGTTCGGAGACCAGGACATGACCAGTTCCGCGCAGAGCCCGTCCGACCCCAAGAGCGTCGTGCTCGGCTTCTTCACCACCGCGTTCATCGAGCGCGACCCGCTGACGGCCGCCGACCGCTACCTCGGCACGACGTACACCCAGCACAACCCGGGC
>DASPIH010000280.1:0-3349 GCA_035629195.1 Blastococcus sp.
GCCAGCCAGCGCCACCGCGGCGCCCGGCCGACCGGCTCGTGCGCGGCCTCGGCCACCGACTCCAGCCGGTCCACCCCTCCGGTGCGGCCGCGGAGGAAGACCAGGCTGGCGACGCCGGTGGCGGCGACCACGAGCAGCGAGATCTCGCCGAGGGTGTCCCAGGCGCGGATGTCGACCAGGGTCACGTTGACGATGTTCTTGCCGCCTCCGAAGTCGTAGGCCTCCTCGGGGTAGTCCACCGACACCGGAACGGCGGTGCGCGCGGCCAGGGCCACCGCGCCGACGCCCGCCATCAGCCCGCCGACGGCCACCGCGATCGCCCCGCGCACCACCCGCTCGCGCGGCCGGTGCCGCTCGCCGATGTCCTTGGGCAGCTTGCGCAGCACCAGCACGAACGTGACGAGGGTCAGGGTCTCGACGAGGAACTGGGTGAGGGCGAGGTCCGGCGCCCCCTGCAGCGCGAACAGGACGGCGAGCCCGTAGCCGGTGACGCCGACGACGAGGACCGCCGACAGCCGCTGCCGGATGCGCAGCGCCAGCGCCGCGGCGATCAGCATGCCCGCGCCGACCAGCGCCTGCACCGGGGTGTCCCAGGCGCGCCACTCGCCCGGCCACGGTGCCCGGGTGAGCAGCAGCGTGCCGGGCAATGCCAGGACCACGACGAGGATCGTGCCGAGGTAGGCCGGCAGGGAGCCGCGCTGCGTGGTCCCGGTGACCAGGACCGCGAGCCGGTCGACGAACTGGATCACGTTCCAGTAGCCCTCGTCGGCCGAGGCGCCGACGGCGAACCGCCGCTGCAGCCGGTTCACCGGGCGGCGGCCCAGGAACAGGAGGGCACCGCCGGCCAGGCTGATCGCGGACAGCAGGAGCGCGGGCTGCCAGCCGTGCCAGAGCCCGAGCTTCTCCGGCTCGGGCGCCAGCAGCGGCAGCGTGTCGGCGTAGCCGGCGACCAGGGGCTCCAGCAGCGGGCTCGCCGGGCCGGCGGCCAGTCCCGCGGTGGCGAGCAGGACGGGTGCGGCGAGGAACAGCGCGCCGGGCCGGTGCACCAGCTCGGACGGCTCGGAGTCGGCCAGGCCCGGTTTCCGCGCGAACGCACCCCACAGGAACCGCCCGGTGTAGGCCGCGGTCAGCACCGAGCCGAGCACCAGCCCGGTCAGCACCAGCGCGGCGGCGGTGCGGTCGGGCAGCCCGCCGTTCCACAGCGCGGCGAACGCCGCCTCCTTGCCGACGAACCCCAGGAGCGGGGGCAGCCCGGCCATCGACGCGGCGGCCAGCCCCGCGACGACGGCGAGCGCGGGTAGCCGCCGGCCGAGACCGGAGAGCCGGCGCAGGTCCCGCGTGCCGGTGGCGTGGTCGATGACACCCACGCCGAGGAACAGCGTGGACTTGAACAGCGCGTGCGCGACGGTCATCGCCAGGCCGGCGGCGGCGAGCTCCCGGCTGCCCCCGCCGACGAGCACGGTGAGGAAGCCCAGCTGGCTGACCGTGCCGAACGCCAGCAGCAGCTTCAGGTCCGTCTGGCGCAGTGCGCGGTAGCCCCCGACGAGCATGGTGACCAGACCCAGACCGAGCAGGAGCGGGCGCCAGCCGGGCACGTCGGCGAACCCGGGCGCGAGCCGGGCGACCAGGTAGATCCCGGCCTTCACCATCGCGGCGGCGTGCAGGTAGGCGCTGACCGGGGTGGGCGCCTCCATCGCGGCGGGCAGCCAGAAGTGGAAGGGCACCATCGCCGACTTGGTGACCGCGCCGGCCAGCACCAGCAGCACGCCGACCGTCGTCGCCGTTCCGGTGCCGGGCGCGGCCACGACGTCCGAGAGCAGGTAGCTGCCGGCGTCCTGACCGACGAGGAGCAGCCCGACGAGCATCGCCAGCCCACCGGCCGTCGTGAGGATCAGCGCCTGGCTGGCCGCCCGCCGCGCCGCCAGCCGCGTGCCCGCCCCACCGATGAGCAGGAACGAGAAGACGGTGGTGAGCTCCCAGAAGACGTAGAGGAGCAGCAGGTCGTCGGCGAGGACGAGGCCGAGCATGGAGCCGGCGAAGGCGGTGAGGCTTCCGGCGAAGCGGGCGGTGCCCCCGTCCCCGGGCTCGAAGTAGCGGGCGCAGTAGAGGAGCACCAGCGCGCCCACGCCGGTGACCAGCAAGGCGAAGGCGAGCGAGAGGGCGTCCAGCCGCAGCGCGATCTCGAGGTCGAGCGCCGGCACCCAGGGGATGCTCTCGGAGACCTCGCGGCCGTCGACCACCGCCGACAGCCGGGTCAGCACCCAGGCGAAGGCGGCGGCGGGGACCAGGGCCAGCGCCAGGAAGGCGTTCCGGCCCCACCACCGCACGAGGACCGGCGCCAGCACGGCGGTCACCAGGTGGAGGAGCAGCAGCGCGAGCACGGGTCTCCGGGAGTCAAGGGGCTCGGGGACGACCACAGACGTCGGGGGACACCGGCGGCGGGGTCCTCAGGTTAGCGTCGCGACGTCACCTGCCGCCCGGCGTGACCAGACCGCTCTCGTAGGCGAACGCGACCGCCTGCACCCGGTCGCGCAGGCCCAGCTTGAGCAGGACCCGGCTGACGTGGGTCTTGACCGTCGCCTCGCCGAGGTAGAGACGGGCGGCGATCTCGGCGTTGGAGAGGCCCGCGGCCACCAGCGCCAGGACGTCGGTCTCCCGCTCGGTGAGCTCGCCCAGCGCGGCGGCACGGGCCGGGTCGGGCGCCGGCGCCGAGGCGTAGGTCCGGATGACCCGCAGCGTCACGGCGGGGTCGAGCAGCCCCTGCCCGGCGGCGACGGTGCGCACGGCCGTGACGAGGTCCTCCGGCGGAGCCACCTTGAGCAGGAAGCCGCTCACCCCCGCCCGCAGCGCGGCGGCCACGTACTCGTCCTCGTCGAACGTGGTGAGGACGACGACCCGCGTCGGCAGCTCGGCCGCGAGGATGCGCCGCGCCGCTTCCAGCCCGTCCATGCCCGGCATCCGGACGTCGAGCAGGACGACGTCGGGCTGCTGCTCCGTGACCACCCGCACCCCGGCGGCACCGTCGGCGGCCTCCCCGACGACGTCGATGTCCGGTTCGGCCGCGAGCACCATGCGCAGGCCGGTGCGCACCATCGCCTGGTCGTCGACCAGCACCACGCGGATCGTCACGCCGTTCCCGCCCGGGCCGGCTGCCGGGTCGGCCGGTCAGCCGGCACGGGGAAGGTCGCGCGGACGCGGTAGCCGCTCCCCCGGAGCGGGCCGACCTCGAGGGTGCCCCCGGCGACCGCCACCCGCTCGCGCATGTGCAACTGGCCGTGCCCGCCGAGCGCCGCGTCCGCGGCCCCCTCGGGTACCGGGAACCGCCGCCGTCCGTCGTCGGTGACGGTGA
>DASPIH010000281.1:0-8381 GCA_035629195.1 Blastococcus sp.
GGGTTGTTCAGGATGTCGGGGAACCGCCCCCGCATCTCCCAGGCGTTGAAGAACGGCTGCCAGTCGATGTAGCCGCGCAGCTCCTCGAGCGGGTAGTCCCGCAGCGTCTTCACGAACTGCGTGGCGACGTCGTGCCGGTGGTCGCAGCCGGGTCCGGTGCACACGTCCTTGGCCTGCTGGAGCAGCATCCGCGGGCGCGGCGGCGTGTAGGCGCTCCAGTCGACGGGGGTGGCCGCCGCCCGGGCGGCGGCGATGGGCAGCAGCGACCGGGTGTCCTGCCGGGCGGCGTGCCGCTCGCGCAGGGCCGCGTAGTCGCGGTCGGTGTCGGCGAGCAGCGCCGGGCGCTGCTCGTCCGACAGCAGCGCTGCCACGACCGGCACCGACCGGGACGCGTCCTTCACCCAGATGACCGGGCCGTGGTACTTCTGCGCGACCTTCACCGCCGTGTGCGCACGCGAGGTCGTGGCGCCGCCGATGAGCAGCGGGATGTCGAAGCCCTGCCGCTCCATCTCCGAGGCCAGGTTGACCATCTCGTCCAGCGACGGCGTGATGAGCCCGGAGACGCCGATGATGTCGGCGCCCTCCTCCTTGGCCGCGTCGAGGATCCGCTGCGCCGGCACCATCACGCCGAGGTCGACGACGTCGTAGTTGTTGCACTGCAGGACGACGCCGACGATGTTCTTGCCGATGTCGTGGACGTCGCCCTTGACGGTGGCCATGACGACCTTGCCGTTGCTGCGCTCGACGTCGCCCGGCTGCTTCTCCGCCTCGATGAACGGGATGAGGTAGGCGACCGCCTTCTTCATCACCCGCGCGGACTTCACCACCTGCGGCAGGAACATCTTGCCGGCGCCGAACAGGTCCCCGACGACGTTCATGCCGTCCATGAGCGGGCCCTCGATCACCTCGATGGGCCGGCCGCCGCGCGCGGCGATCTCGGCGCGCAGCTCCTCGGTGTCGGCCTCGACGTCCGCGTCCAGGCCCTTCACCAGCGCGTGGGTGATCCGCTCCCCCACCGGCAGCGACCGCCACTCCTCCGTGGCGACCTCCTTGGCCGCGCCGTCGCCGGCGTAGTCCCCGGCGATCTCGAGCAGCCGCTCGGTGCTGTCGGGGCGGCGGTTGAGGACCACGTCCTCGATCCGCTCGCGCAGCTCCGCCGGCACCTCGTCGTACACCTCGATGGCCCCGGCGTTGACGATCGCCATGTCCAGGCCGGCCCGGATCGCGTGGTACAGGAAGACGGCGTGGATGGCCTCGCGGACGGGGTTGTTGCCGCGGAAGGAGAAGGAGACGTTCGAGACGCCTCCGGACACCAGCGCGCCGGGCAGGTTCTGCTTGATCCAGCGGGTGGCCTCGATGAAGTCCACGCCGTAGTTGGCGTGCTCCTCGATCCCGGTCGCGACGGCGAAGATGTTCGGGTCGAAGATGATGTCCTCGGCGGGGAAGCCGACGTCGCGGGTGAGGATGTCGTAGGCCCGGCGGCAGACCTCGGTGCGCCGTTCCAGGTCGTCGGCCTGGCCGCGCTCGTCGAAGGCCATGACCACCACGGCGGCGCCGTACTTGCGGCACAGGCGGGCCTGGTGGACGAACTCCTCCACGCCGTTCTTGAGCGAGATGGAGTTGACGATGGGCTTGCCCTGGACGTTCTTCAGGCCGGCCTCGATCACGTCCCACTTGGACGAGTCGATCATCGTGGGAACCCGGGAGATGTCGGGTTCGGAGGCGATCAGCTTGGTGAAGCGGTCCATCGCCTCGACGCCGTCGATCAACCCTTCGTCCATGTTGACGTCGATGACCTGCGCACCGGCCTCGACCTGCTGGCGGGCGACGGCGAGGGCGGCCGGGTAGTCGCCGGCCTTGATCAGGTTCCGGAAGCGGGCCGAGCCGGTGATGTTGGTCCGCTCGCCGACGTTGACGAACAGCGACTCCTCGGTGACCGTCAGCGGCTCCAGGCCCGACAGGCGCAGCGCCGGCGCAGCCTGCGGAGGCGTGCGCGGCACCCGTCCCTCGACGGCACGGGCGACGGCGGCGATGTGCGCCGGCGTGGTGCCGCAGCAGCCACCCACGAGGTTGACGAACCCGCTGGCGGCGAACTCGGCGAGCACCTCGGCGGTCTCGTCGGGCGACTCGTCGTACTCGCCGAAGGCGTTGGGCAGCCCGGCGTTGGGGTAGCAGGAGACGAAGGTGTCGGCGACCCGCGAGATCTCGGCGATGTAGGGCCGCATCTCCGTGGCGCCGAGGGCGCAGTTCAGCCCGACCAGCAGCGGCTGCACGTGCCGCACGGAGTGCCAGAAGGCCTCCGTCACCTGGCCCGACAGCGTCCGGCCGGAGGCGTCGGTGATCGTGCCGGAGATCAGCACCGGCCAGCGGCGCCCGCGCTCCTCGAAGAGGGTCTCCAGGGCGAAGATCGCGGCCTTGGCGTTGAGCGTGTCGAAGATGGTCTCGATCAGCAGCGCGTCGGACCCGCCGTCCACCAGCCCGTTGGCCTGCTCGAGGTAGGCGGCCACGAGTTCGTCGAAGGTGACGTTGCGCGCGCCCGGGTCGTTGACGTCCGGGGAGATGGACGCGGTGCGGCTGGTGGGGCCGATGGCCCCGACGACGAAGCGCGGCTTGTCCGGCGTCCGGGCGGTCATGCCGTCGGCCTCGGCGCGGGCGAGCCGGGCGGAGGCGACGTTCAGCTCGTAGGCGAGCTCGGACATGCCGTAGTCGGCCAGCGAGATCGCCGTCGCGTTGAACGTGTTCGTCTCGATGAGGTCCGCGCCGGCCTCGAGGTACTCGCGGTGGATGCCGGCGATGATCTGCGGGGCCGTGATGCTCAGCAGGTCGTTGTTGCCCTGGACGTCGGTGGGCCAGTCGGCGAAGCGCTCCCCGCGGTAGCCGGCCTCGTCGGGACGGTTCCGCTGGATCGCGGTGCCCATGGCGCCGTCGAGGACCAGGATCCGCTGCTCGAGCAGGGCGGTGAGCGCGGGCGTCGCGTCCGGGCGGAGCGTCGGTGGCGTGGACACAGGTGAATCCCCAGTGGTGCGTCTCGTCGGCGTACGGGCCTTGCGCTCCGTCACCCCGGCGGGCGGGCCCAGGCCTGGGCGTTCCCGATGGCGGCGTCCATCGTCTCACGTCGGCCGGCCGGACCGCGCCGGGCGGATACCGGATGACCGAGGCGGATGACGGGATCGACGTAGGCTCGAAGGGTGATGGATCCGAAGTCCGCCTCGGACGACCTGCCCCAGCTCACCGACCCGGTGGTGGTCGTTGCGTTCGAGGGCTGGAACGACGCGGGGGACGCCGCGACCGGTGCCGTGGAGCACCTGGAGCTGATCTGGAACGCCAGACCGCTCGCGGCCATCGACCCCGAGGACTACTACGACTTCCAGGTCAACCGGCCCACCGTCTCGTTGGTCAGCGGGGTGAGCCGCCGCATCGAGTGGCCCACCACCCGCATCTCCGTCGCCCGCCCCGAGGGGCTCGACCGCGACGTCGTCCTCATCCGGGGCATCGAGCCCAACATGCGGTGGCGCGGGTTCTGCGACGAGCTGCTGGAGATCCTGGAGGAGCTCGACGTGTCGATCGTCGTGGCGCTGGGCGCGCTGCTGGCGGACACACCGCACACCCGGCCCACTCCGGTGACCGGTTCGGCCTACGACGGCGAGTCCGCGCGCGCCTACGGGCTGGAGTCCTCCCGCTACGAGGGCCCGACCGGCATCCTCGGCGTCTTCCAGGATGCCTGCGTGCAGGCCGGTCTGCCGGCGATCAGCTTCTGGGCGGCCGTTCCGCACTACGTCTCGCAGCCGCCGTCGCCCCGCGCCACGGTCGCCCTGCTGCAGCGGGTGGAGGAGGTCCTCGAGATCGCGGTGCCCCTCGGGGCGCTGCCCCAGCAGGCGGAGGAGTGGGTCAAGACGGTCGACGAGATGGCCAACGAGGACGCCGAGGTCGTCGAGTACGTGCGGTCGCTGGAGGAGCGGGCCACCGAGTCGGACCTGTCGCAGGCCAACGGCGACACGATCGCCCGGGAGTTCGAGCGCTACCTCCGCCGCCGGGGCGGTTCCGCCAGCGGCGCCTGAGCGGCGGTCGCGGCACCGGACACGAAGGCCCGTGCCTCGACGAGGTAGCTGAAGCACTCGTCCTCACCCGGGCCCGGGATGCGGACCCACTCCCGCATGGGCCGGCCGGCGCGCGGAGAGCACGGCTGCCCGCGCCCGGCGGCGATCAGTTCCGCCACCCGTGCGGCCGGGAGCTTGACCATCAGGGCGTCCGCGTAGGCGAAGCCGTAGAACCTGCCGTGCGTCCGCAGGCCCGGCGCCTGCAGCATCCGCCCCTCCTCGTCCGCCGGGTGCAGGTCGAGCATCTGCCGTGCCGCGGCCAGGAAGGCGTCGTTCGACGGGGTCCGCTGCGCCATCCGGGTTCCCTCCTCGCCGCCGGCCCGCCGCCGGGTGCCCGCATCGAACCAGCCGTCGGCCCCCGTCGGGGTGGTTCGACCCGCGACCGGCACGACGCCGGCGGATGCGGTCAGCCGGTGCGCAGCAGCGGCCGCATCCGCGACGCGGCGTCGGCGCCGAACAACCGGTCGTGGGTGGCCAGGGCGAACCGGTCGGTCATGCCCGAGACGTAGTCGACCACCTGGGTCAGCGCGTCGGCCTCGGTGTCGCGGTAGGACGCCGGGAGCAGCTCGGGATGGGCCAGGTGGTGGTCGACCAGCCGGCGGATGACGTCGACGGCGACGTGCTTCTGGCCGGCGGCGACGTCGGAGGCGTAGACGCGCTCGAACATGAAGGCGCGGAGCTCGTGCATCGCCTCCAGCTGCTCCGGACCCATGACCACGGCCCCGGCCGGACCGGCCTGGGACATCGAGCCGTCGATGACGGCGGCGATCATCGCTCCCACCATCTCGCTGCCCGGCTGCCCGAAGACGGCGACCGCTCGGGCGGGCAGGTCGGCGGTGCGGATGACGCCGGCACGTACGGCGTCCAGGGCGTCGTGGGACAGGTAGCCGATCCGGTCGGCGTAGCGCACGCACCCGGCCTCATGGGTGGCCGGTGGCGGGGAGATCTTCCAGCTGTGCGCGCGGATGCCGTCGCGCACCTCCCAGGTGAGGTTGAGGTCCTCGAGCACCTCGACGATCCGCACGCCCTGTGCGGCGTGGTGCCAGCCCCCGGGCACGTAGGGGTCGAACGCCTCCTCGCCGATGTGCCCGAACGGCGAGTGGCCGACATCGTGCCCGAGGGCGATGGCCTCGGCCAGCGACTCGTTGAGGCCGAGGGCCCGTGCCAGCGACCGCGCCACCTGGGTGACCTGCAGGGTGTGGGTGAGGCGGGTGACGAAGTGGTCGCCGTCGGGGTTGAGGAAGACCTGCGTCTTGTGCTTCAGCCGGCGGAACGCCTTGGCGTGCAGGATCCGGTCGCGGTCGCGCTCGAATGCCGTGCGCAGCGGGTCCTCGGGCTCGGGCCGGGCTCGGCCGCGCGATGCGGCCGCGCGGGCCGCGGACGGGGCCAGCTGCTCCTCCTCCCGCTCCCTCGTGACGCGGTCGGTCAGCCGGAAGGCGGGACCACCGGTCATCCGCAGTCCTGGAGCTCCACGCCGAGCAGGGCGTCGACGGCGTCGCACACGATCCGTGGCGCCTGCTCCTCGAGGTCCGCTCCCCCGGCCAGCGTGCGGGCCGCCCAGTCGTCGACCAGCGCGATGGCGCCGGTTGTGTCCAGGTCGTCGGACAGCCGCTCGCGCAGGCCGTTCAGCACCGGACCGGCCGGCGCGCCCGCGTCGAGAGCCGCGGCGCGCCGCCAGGTGCCCAGCCGCCGGACGGCCTGGCGCAGCAGGTCGTCGGTCCAGGCGCGATCGGTGCGGTAGTGCCCGGAGAGCAGGGCCAGCCTGATGGCCATGGGGTCCACGCCCTCGCCCCGCAGCTTGGAGACGAAGACGAGGTTGCCCCGGCTCTTGCTCATCTTCGCGCCGTCGAGGCCGATCATGGCCGCGTGCACGTAGGCCCGGGCGAAAGGTCCCTTCTCGCCGGTGGCCGAGACGGACAGCGCCTCGGCGTGGACCGCGGAGTACTCGTGGTGCGGGAACACCAGGTCGCTGCCGCCGCCCTGGATGTCGAAACCCATGCCGATGGTGTCCAGCGCGATGGTGGCGCACTCGATGTGCCAGCCGGGCCGCCCTCCGGTGCCGTGCGGACCGGGCCAGGAGGGCTCGCCCTCGCGCCGGCCGCGCCACAGCAGCGGGTCCAGCCGACTGCGCTTGCCCGGCCGGTCCGGGTCCCCGCCCCGCTCGGCGAAGAAGCGCAGCATGGTCGGCTCGTCGTAGCCGGACTCGCTGCCGAAGCCCGGCGCCGAGGCGATGTCGTGGTAGACGTCGCCTGTGCCGTCCTCGAGGACGTAGGCCAGCCCCTCGTCGAGCAGCTGCTCGATCTGCGCCACGATCCGTGGGATCGACTCCACGGCGCCGACGTAGTCCTCCGGGGGCAGGACGCGCAGCGCCGTCATGTCCTCGCGGAAGAGCGCCGTCTCCCGCATGCCGAGCACCACCCAGTCCTCGCCGTCCCGGTCGGCGCGGTCGAGCAGCGGGTCGTCGATGTCGGTGACGTTCTGGACGTAGTGCACCGCGTGCCCGGCGTCCCGCCACACGCGGTTGATCAGGTCGAAGGCCAGGTAGGTGGCCGCGTGCCCGAGGTGCGTGGCGTCGTAGGGGGTGATGCCGCAGACGTACATGCGCGCCGTGCGGTCCGGGGTCGTCGCGACGACCTCGCGCCGGGCGGTGTCGTAGACCTTGAGCACAGGGCCTGTGCCGGGCAGGGTCGGCAGCAGCGGAGCGGGCCAGGAGAGCACCCCACGAGCCTAGAGCCGGGGTCCGACGCCGTCGGCCAGCACGTCCGTGCGGGTCATCACGTCGGAAGGCCGCGTGCCCGCACCGGCCGCAGGAGGAGCATCGATGGAGCTGGACGAGTACCTGCCCGTGCTGCAGCGCGCCGACGCCCGGTTCGCCGAGGCGGCCGCCGCGGCGGTGCTGGACGTCGGCTGGCGCGCCGGCGTGCCCGGGTGTCCCGGCTGGACGCTGGCCGACCTCGTCTGGCACCTCGCCGAGGTGCAGCGGTTCTGGGCCTGGGTGGTGCGAACCCGCGCGATCGATCCGTCGGGGTACACCGGGCCGCAGCGGCGTCCTGACGACGAACTGCTCGGCTACGGCGCCGCGCAGAGCGCCGAGCTGGAGACGGTGCTGGCCGGTGCCGACCCCCGTGACCGGGTGTGGACGTGGGCGCCGCGCCAGGACGTCGCCTTCGTCCTGCGCCGCCAGGCACAGGAGGCCACCGTGCACACGGTCGACGTCGAGCAGGTGCTGGGCGACGTCCGCCCCATCCCGGCCGACGTGGGTCTCGACGGCCTGGACGAGTGGCTGGAGCTCATGGTCCCCGGCGTGCTGCCGCAGGGACCGCCCGAGTCGGCCTCTCCCGTCGTGTTCCACGCCGTGGACGTCGACGCCGAGCGCACCCTCTTCCCCGGCACCCGGGCCGTTCCCGTCGCCACGCTGACCGGCACCGCGGGCGACCTGCTGCTGGCCGCGTGGCGGCGGGTGCCGCTGGAGGTGCTGAGGGTGGACGGCGACGGCCTCCAGGCGGCGGCGATGATCGATCTCGTGCGGATGGAGTGACGTCTCGCACGATCTGTCCGGGGCCGGCCGGTGGGAGCCGGCCGTCCTAGGGCCAGGTGACGGCGTGCCGCTCGAACTCCTCGCCGGTCTGGACGCCGACGACGCAGAACACCAACCCAGCGGGATCGAGCAGCTGCCAGAACGAGCCCATGTCCCGGTGCCGGGTGGCTCCGAGCGCCTCCAACCGGGCGACCTCCGCCGGGATGTCGTCGGTCTCGACGTCGACGTGCCAGCGGGGCGGCGTGCCGGCACCGGTCCGCTGGATCTCGACGTGCCAGCCGTCGGCGAAGGAGCCCAGGGTCGCCCACGTAGCGTCCCCGGCGTCCGGAGCGGCGGACCGCCCGGTGGCACCGGCCCAGAACGCGGCACCGGCGGCGTGGTGCTCCGGCGGCAGATCGAGCAGCAGGATCGACAGACGACTGCGGTGCATGTTCCTACTGTCGCCCTCCGGGCTCCGACCGCCACCAGGAGCCGTCCCCGGCCTACGTGGAGCCCTTCCTCGCCGCATCTCGGGGAGCCTCCGGCCCCCACTCGACGCGACGACCTCGCAGGGCGGCTCCGCGTCCCGCCTCGGGGAGCCTCCGGCCCCCGCTCGGCGGAACGCTAGAACGGCGGCCAGGGAAGGGCGGGCCACTCGCCGCTGGGCTCGGGGTGCAGGCCGGTGCGCAGCAGTTCGGCCACCCGCCGCTGGGTGCGCCGGACCTCCGTCCGGGTCAGGTGCTCGTGGAGCTGCTCCCCCAGGTCCG
>DASPIH010000282.1:0-11100 GCA_035629195.1 Blastococcus sp.
CCACGCCGGGCTGGGCGAGCCGTGGCCGGCCGTCGACGACGCGGCGCTGCTCGCCGCGGTCGACGTCTCCGGCGCCCGCAGCCGGGCGGACCTGGCCCGGATCGACCTGGTCGCGGCGCTCCGGGCGCTGGTCCCGTGGCAGGCGGCCGGTGACCTGGACGCCGTCGTGCCCGACTCCGTGACGGTGCCCACCGGGTCGCGGATCCGGATCGACTACGGCGACCCGGCCGTTCCGACGCTCTCGGTACGGGTGCAGGAGGTGTTCGGCTGGCCGCAGGCGCCCCGGGTCGCCGGACGTCCGCTGCGGCTGCAGCTCCTCTCCCCCGCGCAGCGACCGGTCGCCACCACCGCCGACCTCGCCGGGTTCTGGGTCACGGGGTACCCCGCCGTCCGCAGCGAGCTGCGGGGCCGGTATCCCCGGCACCCCTGGCCGGAGGACCCGGCGGTCGCTCCGGCCACGAAGCGGGCGACGCCACGGACGCGGCTCCGCGGCTGAGGCTGCGGCCCGTCTCT
Source organism: Blastococcus sp. (assembly GCA_035629195.1). GTDB lineage: Bacteria > Actinomycetota > Actinomycetes > Mycobacteriales > Geodermatophilaceae > Blastococcus. The sequence goes on from DASPIH010000282.1 coordinate 514, forward strand.
CGCCCGGAGAGGATCGAGCGGTGACGACGAAGCCGACGACCGACGAGTGGGGCATCGATGCGAGCTGGCTGGACGCGCTCGACGAGGAGCACCGGGTAGCGCAGGAGACCATCGACATGCTGCGGGAGGTCATCGGCGAGCCGCCGACCGACCTCGACGACCGCGCACCGATCGTCGCCCGCCCCGGCGACGTCCTGGAGGTCGACGAGGCCGACGTCGTCTGCGAGGACGGCGAGGTCCGGCACATCGACGGCGAGCTCCCCGCCGACTTCCCGCTCGGCTACCACTGGCTGCAGTCCCCCGAGGGGCGCCGCCGCCGGCTCATCGTCTCGCCGGGGCGCTGCTGGCTGCCCGAGGACCGCGCATGGGGGTGGGCCGTCCAGCTCTACGCCGCGCGCAGCCGCGACAGCTGGGGCATCGGCGACCTCGGCGACCTGCGCAGCATCCGGCGGATGGCCGGCGACCAGGGCGCCGGGTTCGTGCTGATCAACCCGCTGCACGCGGTGGCGCCGATCGAGCAGCAGGAGGCCAGCCCCTACCTGCCGGCCACCCGCCGGTTCCGCAACCCCGTCTACCTGCGGGTGGGTGAGGTGCCCGGCGCCGAGGCCGTCGACCTCGAGGAGGAGGCGGGCCGGGCGCTGTCGGAGGGGCCGCTCATCGACCGCGACGCGATCTGGGCGCGCAAGCGCGAGGTGCTCATGCGCATCTTCTTCGCCCACGGCGGCGGCGAGGCGTTCACCCGCTGGCGCGAGGAGCAGGGGCAGACGCTGCAGGACTGGGCCACCTGGGCGGCGATCACCGAGGAGCACGGGGCCGACTGGCACGCCTGGCCCCCGGAGCTGCGCCGTCCCGGCTCCCCCGCTGTCGACGCGTACGTGGAGCAGCACGGCGCGGTCGTGGCGTTCCACGCCTGGCTGCAGTGGGCGCTGGAGCTCCAGCTCACCGCCGCGACGGCCGGGATGACCGTCATCCAGGACCTGCCCATCGGGTTCGCCGGTGGCGGAGCCGACGCGTGGGCCTGGCAGGACGTGCTGGCCGACGGCGTCAGCGTCGGCGCGCCGCCGGATGCGTTCAACTCCGCCGGCCAGGACTGGGGCTCCCCGCCGCTGATCCCGTGGCGGCTGCGCGACGCGGACTACGAGCCCTTCATCCAGTCCATCCGCGCCACGATGGCCGGCGCCGGTGGTCTGCGCATCGACCACGTCATGGGCCTGTTCCGGCTGTGGTGGGTGCCGGCCGACGGCAGTGCGGCCGACGGCGCCTACGTCCGGTATCCGGCCGAGGACCTGCTGAACATCGTCGCGCTGGAGAGCTCCCGGGCGCAGGCGCTCGTCGTCGGCGAGGACCTGGGCACCGTGGAGGAGGGCGTCCGCGAGGCGATGGCCGAGCACGGCGTCCTGTCCTACCGGCTGCTGTGGTTCGAGGACGACGACCCGTCCGCGTGGCCGGCCGAGGCGATGGCGGCGATCACCACGCACGACCTGCCCACCGTGGCCGGGCTGTGGACCGAGGCCGACGTGGACGAGCAGCGCGAGCAGGGCACGGGCACCGACGAGGAGCTGGAGCGGGGCCGCACGTCGCTGCTGGAGCACCTGCCCGGGCTCTCCGACGACGCGTCGGTCGAGCAGGCCGTGGAGCGGGCGCACGAACTCCTCGCCCGGGCGCCGTCGCTGCTGCTGTCGGCAACGCTGGACGACGCGGTCGGTGAGCAGCGCCGGCCCAACATGCCCGGCGCCGACGACCGGCCCAACTGGTCGCTCCCGCTGCCCGTCCTGGTCGAGGACCTGCCCGGGCACCCGCTGCTGCAGACCGTCGCCCGCACGCTGGCCGCCGGGGTGGAGCCGACCGGCTGAGGACGAACGCGAACCGGCGCGGGCACCTCGGGGAGGAGGCACCCGCGCCGGTCGCGCGTTCGGGCAGGCGTCAGGTCAGGACTCGGCGCCGTCCTGCTCCTGCGGCCCGGAACCACGCCCCTGGTCCAGGACGTCGCCCGGGCCAGGACCGCCGATCAGCGTGTCCGAGCCGTTGGACCCGTTCAGCGTGTCCACCCCGAAGCCGCCGCTGAGGACGTCGTCGCCGTTGTCACCGGTGAGGGTGTCGTCCCCGGCTCCGCCGCAGATCACGTCCGCGCCGTTGGCGCCGGTGATGACGTCGTCCCCACCGAGGCCCATGACCACGTCGACCCCGTCGGTGCCGCGCAGGACGTCGTCGCCGTCGGTGCCGGGGACCGTCGGGACGAGCCCCTGGCAGCGCTCCGCCAGGTCGATGCCCAGGATCAGCGGGTCGTGGTCGCTGGACCGGTACGGGTTCGCGGCGTAGAGCGCCGGGTCCCCGACGTACTGGTAGGCGTAGGACTCCACCGCGTTGATGTTCCAGTGCGTGACGTCGGTGACCTTGGCCGTCAGCGACGCGGTGGCCAGCGCGTGGTCGAGCGACCCCGACATGTCGTCGTAGACGTAGCTGTACCGGCCCTCGTCGAACTCCGTGCCGAGGTCGACGTAGCCGGCATCCTCGAGGACCTGGATCGGGTCCTCCTGCGTGTAGGCGTTGAAGTCACCCAGCAGCACGACGTCGTCGTCGCCGGTCGACGTCCGCAGCCCTGCCGCGAAGTCCGCCAGAGCCGCAGCCTGTCGCTGCCGATCGCCGTTCCACTCGCCCTGGCCGTCGCCCGCGTCGACGTTGTCGCCGGTCGGCTCCCCGGGGCTCTTGGACTTGAAGTGGTTGGCCACGACGGTGAACGCGTCGCCGTCCTTCACGAACGTCTGCGCGATGGGCTCGCGCGCGTTGAACCACACCGCCTCGTCGGCGTCGCCGACGGAGTTCCCGACGGGCATGACGACGTCGTTGCGGTAGATGATCGCGTTGCGGATGACGTCCCGTTCGACGTCGTAGAGCGCCTCGGGCAGCGGGACGTAGCTCCACACCTCCGTGCCGGCGGCGTCGTTCAACCGGTGGACCAGGTCGGCGAGGGCGGAGTCGGCGTCGCCCTGGCTGTAGCCGGTGGAGTCGGTGTCCTCGATCTCCATCAGCGTCACCACGTCGGCGTCCAGCGCGCTGATCGCGGTAACGATCTTCGCGGCCTGCTCCTCGAACTGCTCCTCGCTGCGAGCGCCGCGAGCGTCGGGCCCGCTGTGCGTGAGGAAGTAGTTCAGCACGTTGAACGCGCCGACCTGGACGTCGCCGCCCACCTCGTCCGGCGCCTCCGGGCGGGTGTTCTGCGCGGCGAAGGTGTCCGCTGCGGTGCCGTCCGCCGGCTGCAGCCGCCACTGGTCGAAGCCGTGACCCAGGACCAGCGGGGAGGTGAACTCCAGCTCGTCACCGACCCGGACCGGGGTCTCCGGCGACAGGTACGGACGCGTGGTGGTGGTCACCCGCGCGCTGACGCCGTCGTCCAGGACGATCCGGCGCAGCGTGTTCTCCGCCGCCACGGCCTCTGCCTCGGCGGTGCCGGGGCGAGCGAGCTCGGTGGGCTGCACCAGCAGGCCACCCTCGGAGAGGGTCAGCTCGCCGTAGCTGGTGAGGTCGTAGACCTCGCTGACGGTCAGGGTGTCGACGGGCGCCACGAGCATGCCCTCCAGTCGCTCACGGGCGGCGTCGTCGGCCGGCAGGTCCAGCGCCGCGGCGGCCGGCAGTGCGGCCGCGGTGCCGTCGGCGCAGACGGCCACGTCGCTCTGGGACGAGATCTGCGTCTGGCCGCCGAACTCCTGGGCCTGGCCGGTGACCGCGACGGTGTCGCCCAGGTCGACGGGGACGGTGCTGTACACGAAGATGCCGTCGGACGTGGCGGCGTCCCCGTCCCCGTCGGCGTCCTGCAGGTAGAAGCCGGAGAGTCCCGCGACGTCACCGACCACGACGCCGCGGACGGTGACCTGCTGCCCGGCCAGCGGGGTCTCCGGCCCGCTGCCCTGCACCGCGCCGATCTCGTGGGTCGGCGGGACGTCGCAGGTGGCCACGGGCTCGGGCTCGGGCTCCGAGGTGGCCGCCCGGTTCAGGGCACCCTTCGTGGCAGCGGCCGGACCCGCCCACACGAGGGCGTCGGTCGCGGCGTCGTAGGTGCGCGATAGCGACTGACCGGCGGGCTCGGTGCCGGCCTCGCTCACGCCGATGTCGGTGCTCGTCCTGCCGGAGGCGGGACCCGCCGTCGCCGTGAAGGTGCCCTCGTAGGACAGGAACTCGGCGACGGTTCCGTCGGGGCGCACCAGCGCGAGGCCGTCGGGCGACCCGTTCTGAAGGGTGCCCGGGTAGTCGACCACCGCCACGGCCGGACCGGTGACCGACGGGAGGGGCTGACGGCTCGCGACGTCGTAGACGACGCCCCCGCTCCCGTTGTAGAGGACGACCGTCCAGCCGGCGGAGGCCGTGCCGGCGGGGAACTCCACCTCGACGAACTCGCCGCTGTCGGCGCCGGCGTTGTCGTAGTGGATCTCGGAGACGAACGGGGTGGTCGGCGGCGCCGCCGAGGCGAAAGCGGGCAGGCCCACCACCGCGGCGGAGGCGGCCAGGGTGCCGAGTGCAGTGCGCCGCGCGATGATGCGCGGACTGCCGGTGCGAACGAGCACGGATGAGTCCTTCCGGACGGACAGGGAGACGTCGCGACGGTAGGTCGACCGAGTGACGGGATCAGCCACGCAAGGTGACGTGCATGTGACGGAACGGTTCTACTATGGCACTGCTCTCCGCTACGCAGCGTTCACATCTCGGTGTGAGGCTCCCCCGGCAAGTTCCCACCGACCCCGGAGCGTCATGTCTCTGACCCCCTCCCGCCGCGGCAGCCTCGTGCTCGCCCTGGCGACGGCCACCCTGACCGGGACCCTGGCCGCACCCGCAGCGGCCACGCCCGCCGCGCCCAAGCCCGACTTCACCCTCACGCTCCTGCATGCCAACGACCTCGAGTCCTCGCTCCTGCCGGTCACCGGCACCGACGGCAGCAGCTACGGCGGTGTCGACCGCTTCGTCGAGCTGATCCAGCAGCAGCAGAAGGCCGCCGTGACCGGCAAGCCGGGTGCGGGCCAGGCCGGCAAGCGCGGCGTCGTCACCGTCTCGGCCGGCGACAACTTCCTGCCCGGCGCCCAGCTCGCCGCGAGCGAGGACTCGGGCGCTCCGATCTACGACGCGACCGCGTTCAGCGCCGCCGGCTTCGACGTGTCGATCTTCGGCAACCACGACTTCGACCAGACGCCGGACTTCCTGGCGCAGTGGCTCGGTGACGTCTCCTCCGACACGGCGTTCGTCTCCGGCAATCTCGGCTTCGATGCCGAGCCGGCCCTGCTGGCCCGGGTGCAGGACGGCACCATCGTCACGACGCACGTGGTGAAGGAGCGCGGCGAGGAGATCGGCTTCATCGGCCTCACCACTCCGGAGCTGCCCCGTCTCACCAGCTCCCGTGGCGTGACCGTCGATCCCGACCTCGCCGGGATCGCCAACGCGCAGGCTGCCGCCTACGCCGAGGCGGGCGTCGACAAGGTCGTGCTCGTCTCCCACCTGCAGGACATCGACAACGAGGTGGCCCTCGCCGGGCAGCTCAGCGGCGTGGACCTCATCGTCGGCGGTGGCGGGCACGAGCTCCTCGCCGACGCCGGCGACCCGCTGGTCGCCAACGGGGTGACCCCGTACGGCTCCTACCCGCTGACGCCGACGGACGCCGACGGGGACGTCGTTCCCGTGGTCACCACGAACGCGCTGTACACCTACGTCGGCCGGCTCGTCGTGACGTTCGACGAGGACGGCGAGCTCCTCCGGGTGCACGACGACCTGTCGCGGCCGATCCCGGTGGTGGCGCAGGGCCCCGACGCCGTCACTCCCGACGCGACGGTGAACGAGCAGGTCGTCCAGCCGGTGCAGCAGTACGTCGCGGAGCTGGCCGAGAACGTCGTGGCCACGTCGGAGGTGCCGCTCAACGGCATCCGGAACGACGTCCGCAGCAGGGAGACCAACCTCGGCGACCTCACCACGGACGCCCTGCTGGCCGCGGGGCGGCGCGAGGCAGCGGCCGCCGGGGTGACCGCGCCGGTCGTCGCCCTGCAGAACGGCGGCGGGATCCGCAACGCCTCGGTGCTCCCCGCCGGCCCCATCACCTCGCTGGACACCTACACGGTGCTGCCCTTCGCCAACTTCGTCGGCGTCGCCCCGGCCATGCCGGTCACGATGTTCATCGGCGGGGTGGAGCACGGGCTCTCCGCCGCGGTCGTCGACGGCGTGCTGCAGCCGGCCGGCTCGTTCGCCCAGGCGGCCGGCTACCGCGTGAGCTACGACCCGGCGCAGCCGGCCGGCTCCCGCATCGTCGACCTCGTCCTCGACGACGGGACGGTCCTGGTCGAGGACGGCGCGCCGACCGGTGCGCTGGACACGATCTCGGTCGCCACCATCGACTTCCTGCTGCGTGGCGGCGACGGCTACCCCTTCGACGGCGTCGAGTTCACCGTCCTGCCGGTCACCTACCAGCAGGCCTTCGAGAGGTACCTGATCGAGGACCTCGGGGGCGTGGTGACCACTGCGGAGTACCCCGTCGGCGGCGAGGGGCGCATCACCCCCGTCCCCTGACGGGGGAACCGAGGCGGGCGCCCTCCGCTATCCGCAGGGGGCGCCCGCACACGTCCTGAACCGGTGCACCGTCGAACAGGCGTTCGACCGGCGTGCCACACTGCTCCGGTGGCCGGCGGCATGAATCGAGGGCGCGGCGGGCGGTCGCTGGGAGAACGGGCGGCGGACTCCGGAGTGCAGGCCGCGCCCGCGCCCCCGGCGGTCCGGCGCCCTTCCCAGGAGACCGCGTACGCGCCGGTGCATCCCGGAACCGGCGGTCAGCCGGCCGGCGGACGCGGCGGGGAGGGCCGTCACTGCTGGGTGCACGACCCTCCCGAGCTGCCGGGAACCTGGCCGGGACTGCTCGTCGAGTGGCAGCAGCGCGGCGGGAGCTGGCACGGCCGGGTCGCCTACACGATCAGCGGAGCGCACGGACCGGCACTGGTCGAGGCCTGGCTGCCGGCATCCCGGCTCGAGCCGAGGTGATCGTCGTCCCGGTTAGGGCGGGCGGCGCAGGGCTATGGCTCCTCGGGACCGCATCCCGATCCCGACCGGAGGACGACCCGATGAGCGAGCCCGACCGCCCCACCCTGGACGACGTCATGGACACCACCGAGCCGGCTCCGCGCGACCGTCAGGAGCACGCCAAGGACCCGCACCTCAGCGACGAGGCGCTCGAGCACCGCACCGAGCTGGAGCGCCAGGCCGTCGGGTCCGACGACGCGAACCCCGCCGGCGCCGACCCGCACGCGGCGACCGACTGATCCGACGTCGCTCCTGCGGCGCGCCCCGGCCGGGACCGGCACGGTGGCGCGCCGCGTGCAGCCCGTCCCCCACCGTGCCCGTCCCATGACCCGGCTGTCCGTCGACGACGTCGCCTGCTGGCTGGTGAAGACGTCGCTGCCGCCCGGGCAGCTCGCCGCCGGGTGGGGTCCCGGCGAGGAGGTCCGGCTCGACCGCTGCGTGCGGCGGTCGTACCGGCTGGACCTCATGGCTCCCGGTCAGCCCTGCGTGCTGTGGCTCAGCGGCCGCGACGAGCCGGGCGTGCACGCGGTGGGCACCGTGGCCGGCCCTGTGGCGCCCGGGCCGGGGGGCCCGGCGGTTCCTCTCCTGCTCCGGCTCCTCGACGCCCCCCTTCCCCGACCCGAGCTCGTCGCCGATCCCGCCTTCCGCGACGCCGAGGTCGTGCGGATGCCCGCCGGCAGCAACCCCTCCTGGTTGACGGCCGGCCAGTTCTCCGCAGTCCTGTCCCGGACGGGTGGGGCCGGTTTGCGACGATGGCAGCCGTGACTTCCCCCCGCCTCCGCTGGGGCGCTCTCGTCTGGCTGCTCACCCTGCAGTTCTTCGTGATGGAGACCGTCGCTCAGGCCCGCTACGGCGCTCCGTACTCGCGCGTCGACCAGGTGATCAGCGCCCTCGGGGCCGCGGACTCCCCCGGCCGCCGGCTGATGAACGCCTCCTTCGTGGTGCAGGCCGCCCTGATCCTCGGCGGCGCGCTGCTGCTGCGTCCCGCCCTGCGCGGAGCGGCCGGCCGGGTGGCGCCGGTGCTGCTGGGCGTCGCGGCCGCCGGAGTGCTCCTGGTCGGCGTGTTCCCCACCGACGGGAACGGCACGATGCACTCCATCGGTGCGGTGCTCCACCTGGTGGGCGGCGGGCTCGGCCTGATCGCCCTCGCCTACGCCGTCCGCCCCCGGTCCGAGGCACTGGGCACCGCCGTCGTCCTGCTCGGCATGGTCGGCACCGCCGCGACGCTCTTCTTCCTCACCGGGGTCACCGGCTTCCTCGGGGAGGGGGGCACGGAACGGGCGGCGGCCTATCCGCTGCCGATCGCGCTGGCCCTCACCGGCGTCGCCCTCTGGACCGTCTCCCGCCGCGGCGACGCGCCTGCCGGGGGCTCCTCCGCGCGCGGCGAGCGGGCACGGGAGGCTGCCCGTCGCGCCGAGCAGGCCCGTGCCAGGGACGCGGCGCTCGAGCGTGCCGCACGGCGGGATGCTCCCGGCACGGCAACCGTGGACGCAGCGCCCCGCACTCCGCCCGAGCACCCTGCGGGCACCGACGAGCCCCACCCGGACGGCATGGGCCCCGACGACATCGACCCCGACGACCCGTGGGCGCCGACCCGGCGCAGGGTCTGAGGCGCCGGATCCGAGGCGCAGGGTCCGAGGCGCAGATCAGCCGCCCGAGGGCTCGAACGTCAGGACGTCCTCCACCGGACGTCGCCCGCTCACGGCCGACGCGCCGCCGTCGGCGCTCTGCCGTGGATAGCCCATCCGCAGCAGCATCTGCGGATGACCGACCAGGGACAGGCGCGACTGCATCCGCGTGCGGGTGGCTGCCCAGTCCAGCGCCTGGGTGAGCGGCGAGGCGGCCAGGCCGGCGTCCGTGGCGCGCAGCAGCACCCGGGCAAGGGCTCTGCCCGCCTGCAGCCACGCGGACCGGTCGTCGCCGTCGGTGCCCATGAGGACGACGGCGGGCCGCTCCACCTCCGGCGGTGGGGCGTCCGGATCTCCGGCGGCGCGGAAGGCGTGCGGCTCCCGCTGCCCGGCGACGAAGTCACGGATCAGCCAGTTCGAGGCCCGCTCGGACGGGTCGCCCTGCGGCACCGCCCCGAGGGGAACCCCGTCCTCCGCGCCCGGGTCGGTGCGCAGCCAGCTCTCCAGTTCCGCGAGGTATGCGGGGTCCCCCTGCTCCATCTCCTCCGCACGGGAGATCAGGAAGACGGTGGCCACCTCCTCCTCCGACCGCGTGATCGGCTTCAGCCAGACGCCGAACGCACCCGCTTCCGACTGCAGCGTGTCCACCAGGTTCCCGGGGACCGCACGTGCCTCGAAGGGCGTGCGCACGGTGTGCCGCCGATCGATGGCCGCCGCCAGCCTGCGGGCGTCGTCCGGAACGGGCACCGGACCCGCCGGCCGCACCGCCGCCAGCAGTGCCGGAGCCGTGGCGTCGGGCAGCAGGTCCACGTCGGTCGCCCACCCCTCGGCGGCCAGGGCGACGGCCGCGAACTCCAGCGCGATCCCGCAGCTGATGACCTGCTGCCGGCCAGTGGGGTCCAGCACCGGCAGGGCCCGCGCCGCGTCGAGGTGCAGCTCCAGCCGCTCGGGCCGGGCGACGAACCGCCACGGCTGCGTGTTGTGGATCGACGGCGCCCGCGTGGCTGCCGCCACCACCCGCACCCAGTCCTGCTCCTGCACGACGAACCTCCTGGCCGGTCTCCGGTGCCGCATCGAGCGGCTCCGTGTCGTGCCTACCCCATGCCGGCGGGTGCCTGCATCCCGGTCGGTCATGGGTGTCAGGCCGCCGGCGCCGCCACCGCGCGACGGCGCCTCGTGCGCGACACCGCCACACCGAGCAGGCACACCCCGCCGCCGACCAGCGCCAGTGCCGGCGGCGCCTCGTCGAGCAGCAGCCAGCCGAGCCCGATCACCAGCGGCGGCACCAGGTAGGTGGTCACCCCCAGCCGGCCGGCGTCCATCCGGGAGAGCGCGTAGGCCCAGGTGCTGAAGGCCAGGGCCGTGGGGACGACGCCGAGGTAGACCGCGCCGGCGATCGACGACGCGGCGGCGCCGCTCAGCTCGCCGACCAGGGCCCCGCTCCAGGGCAGGCAGCACGCGGCGCCGATCGCGCAGGCGGTGAACGTGACCTGCAGCCCCGGGAGGTGGCTCAGCAGCGGCTTCTGCGCGACGACCCCGACCGCATAGGTCAGTGCGGCCACCAGGCAGAGGAGCACACCCACCAGGTCGGCGTCGGCGCTCCGCGTGGCGAGCCCGATCAGCAGCACGCCGCCGAACGCGACGGCGATCCCCAGCACGAGCCGCCGTGGAAAGCCCTCGCCCAACCACAGCCCGGCGAACAGTGCGATGAGGATCGGCCCGATGTTCACCAGCATCGCCGTGGTCCCGGCATCCAGGTGCTGCTCGGCGGCGTTCAGGGCGACGTTGTAGACGCCGAACCAGCCGACCCCGCACACGGCCAGCAGCCGCCAGTCGCGGCCGCTGGGGCGGACCCACCCCCGGCGGGCCAGCAGCACGCCCAGGACCAGCGTGCCGACCAGCAGCCTGCCCAGCG
>DASPIH010000283.1:0-2470 GCA_035629195.1 Blastococcus sp.
GTCCCAGGGCGCGGCGCCGATCGTGGCCAGGCACCAGCTGTAGTGCAGCTTCAGCGGGTCGCTGTCGCAGACGGCCTGTCCGGTGCGTCGCTCGAGCTCCACTGCCTCGGCCCACCGGCCGCTGTTGACGCTCACCCAGTAGTCGGCCTGGGCAGCAGGGTCGCTGCCGTCGGGTTCAGCGCCGGTCGGCACGCACTCGTGGACGAATCGGGCCGCGTGCGCACGGCACCACGACGTCTTGCCTGCAGCGCTAGGGCCCTCGACCGCCACGATCACCGACACATGTTCACCGTGGAGGTCGACGCCGTGGGCAGCGCAGGGTGCTGGTCATCGCCCGTAGCGGATCCCTTGTGGAACATCTTCTTCGCGACCGGAGCGGTCGCGGCCGGCACCGCGGCCACGGCCGAGGCTGCATCAACATGACGGATCCAATCCACGGCCGCGGACGAGGGGAAGACGACCGCCCTCCCGATCCCCCTCACCAGCGGCCCGAGGCCCCGGATGAGTTTCACGGCTTGGCTACCTGCTCGCTGAAGCCTGGGGCGGAGTCCCAGGGCACCAGGTCATCACCCACCCGCTGCGCTGATGCCGCGGCATCACGCGTCGGTCGTTGGCTGTCGCGCTGCGCACGGGTCAGTCGCTTCTCTGTTGGTGGGGAGGACTCCGCGACCCGAGGGTGTTCCACGGCGAGTCCGGCGCCGTTGAGCCGTTCGGTTCGCGGGTCTGCGTGGCCGAGACTGGCGAGGACACGCTCGGTGTCGATCGTCCGCGGCTGCCCGCCGCCGCTACCAGAGCACGCGGTCGACCGGCCGCACGGCGGCGGGCGGCTCAGCGCCGAGCATCTCGCTCAGGTCGATCTCGATGGTGCGTGACAGTGCGGTCATCGGGACGTCGTAGACGGCGTCGGCGAACGGCTCGGCGAGGTCGTCCCCGATCTGCACCGCGAGCAGAAACATCAGTCCAATCAGTCCGGAGCCGATCGGGGTCGCCCAACCCAGGTCGTTGACGACGGCGAAGGGCAGGATCACGCCGAACACCCGGGCGAAGAACCGCGGCAGGAAGCGGTACTGCACCGGCAGTGGCGTGTTCTTGATCCGCTCGAGCCCGCCCTGGGCGTCGGTGAGGGTCACCAGTGTGGCCTCCAGCTGCACCAGCCGGAAGTCGGTGAGCATCCCGCGTCGGGTGGCCTCGCTGAGCAGTCGGCCGACGTGGGTGAGCACGGCGGTCTGCCGGTTGCTCGCCCGCGCCAGGTTGGCGACGACGTCCTCGGGCAGCCGCCGGATCGCCCCCTCGGGGAGCGCCTGGCCACGCAGCGCCGTCCGCAGCACGTGTGTGTAGGCGATCTGGGCGTGCACCACCTCTGCGGCCAGACCGGGTCGGGCGTCCCCGCCGGTCTCGTCGATCAGCACCAGCGCCTGCCTGGCCAGGCTCCGCGAGCTGTTGACCACCTGACCCCACAGCGTCCGCGCCTCCCACCAGCGCTGATAGGCGGCGTTGACCATGAAGCCGGCGAAGAGTGCGATCGCCGTCCCGAACAGGGTGAACTGGATGTCAATGCCGCGGACGTAGGGGGTGTCGTTGAGGTACAGCACCGTCACCAGCACGTCCCAGACGAGCAGCAGCGTGAACGGTCCGGCGACGGCTCGCCAGGCGTGAGCGGGATGGGGGACGCGTGAGGTGATCAGAGCGTTCTCCGTGCTCGGCGGGTGACCATCGGCCGGGGCGTGGTCATCGTGTCCAGCCGCGCCGCCGGTCCGCCAGCTCACGGTGGGTGAGCCCGGCCACGGTGCACGTCGCTGCCGGTCATCGGGCCGTCGCTCCCGACGCGCCGACACGCCGACACGCCGACCGAGCGAGCGACGACCCCCTGAGGGACGAGCCGTCTGGGTCAGACCTCGACCGACGGCGGCCGCCAGGCCGCCGCACAGAGCCAATGTCTGTACCTAGCCCGTTCCGTTGTCGGCACTCGCTTGTCCCTGCGCCGTTGACCGCTGGGGTCTTGGGTTCTGCGCCGAGCCCGCCACGCTGCGAGCGTTCCTGGTCGCCGCCTTCAGGCAGGCTGCCGTAGGACGGGATCCAGTTCTCGCCGTGGGGGGTCGAGGCTGTGGGTGGAGGGTGTGGTCGTGGACAGGTTGCTCCAGGCGGCAGCGAGGACACCGAGCACCGAGCACCGAGCATGTGCAGGCCGACTAATAGGACCGGCACCCCGGTGTAGTACTGCACGTAACTCAGAACGCCTTGGGCGATGACGAGCACGACCGTCGCCGCCGCGGCGCACGTGCATGTCCAGGAGGCACGGTCCGCACGCTGCAACACGCGCGTCCCCGCGGTGGTCAGCCCTGCTGCTGCGCGTCGGCGAGGCCGAGCGTGCGCGCGTGCCGGAGCATCTCCGCGCTGTCCCCAGTGACGAGGAAGGGGACGCCGCAGTCCGCGAGCACCGCCGCGGCCCGGTCCGCCCGGGCGTCCGCCT
>DASPIH010000284.1:0-12226 GCA_035629195.1 Blastococcus sp.
TCGCCACGGTCGCCGTCGTCGTGGCAGCCGCGGTCACTGCCCGGGTCGCCACCTCACTGGCCTCCGCGGCGTTGGCTGCGATCTCCCGGATGCTCGCGCCCATCTGCTCGGCACCCGCCGCGACGGTCTGCACGCTGCGCGAGACCTCCTCCGCGGCTCCGGCGACCACACCCGACTGGGCGGAGGTCTCCTCGGCGGAGGCGGAGATCTGCCCGGAGGAGGCCGAGAGCTCCTCGGAGCTGGCGGCCACGGCGGTGGCGGAGTCGGCGACAGCGGCCAGCACGGCTCGTAGATTCGCCTGCGCCGTGTCGAGCGACGCGGCCATGGCGCCGACCTCGTCGCGGGACGTGACTCCCGTGCCGACGGTCAGGTCGCCCTTCGCCAACGCGTCGAGGGACTCCTTGACCCGCTGCACCGGCCTCGTGATGGAGCGCATGGTGAGGACGCTCAGCCCCAGGACGGCCAGCGCCGCGACGACGGCCACCGCCGCGCTCCGGGTCTCGGCATCGCCGATCGCGTCGTCCAGCCGCACCTGGGCCGCGTCGCTCTCAGCGGCCAGCGCTTCCTTGGCGGCGCTCACCGCACCGTCGGTGAGGTCGTTGGCGGCCTGGATGTCCTCCCAGTTGACGCGCGCGTCGTCCTGGTCGGCGACGGCGGCGTTCACGAAGACGGTGATGGCGTCGGTGTACTCGCCGTAGCTGGACTCCAGGTCGGCGACGGTGGCGGCCGCCTCGCCCTGCAGCTCGATGCCCGCGAGCTCCTCGAGGAGCGCCTCGGGGGCGGCGATGTCGTCGGCCAGTTCGGACAGCTGCCCGGCGGGGTCGGGACGGCTCAACGCCTTGTAGCCGTCGACCTTCAGCTCGCTCGCCCGGGTGTCGAGCTGCAGGACCAGCTTCTCGGCCTCGTTGAGCGCGGCGAGATCGGTGCTGGCGCTGCGGACCGCCGACATGCCCGCGAGGACGGCGGCGACCAGGCCGGCGAAGGCGAGCGCGACGACTCCGACGAGGATGCCGAACTTGACCATCAGCGGACGGTCGGCGAACCAGCCCGCTCGCCGCGGCGCGGGTGGGGAGGAGATACGGGTGTCCACGGAAACGTCCTGACAGCAGATGGCGATGTCGCCGGGAATGGCGGTGCGGTCAGTGTGACGAGTCGGACGGCTCCGTCGCCCGCCATTACGGCGAATGCGGTGGATTGTTACCGGTGGACCCGGCCGTCGCATTCCTGGGGGCCATTTGTCGACAGTTCCGGACAATGCGGCGATCAGCCGAGCAGGTCGCCCAGCCGCTCGAGCAGCGCCAGCGCCCCGGCCGGGTCGGCCACCCGGTGGCGGGCGGCCGTCTCGCCGTCGCCGACCTTGACCGTCACGTCGTCCGGCCCCAGCGCGCGGAAGCCGTCCTCGTCGGTGACGTCGTCGCCGAGGTAGACCGCGGCGACGGCGCCCAGATCGCCGACCAGCCGGCGCAGGGCCGAACCCTTGTCGGCGTCGGTCACCGCGACCTCCAGCACGTCCTTGCCGGGCTTCAGCGTCAGTGACGAATCGACCAGCTCCCTGGCGCGGCTGAGGAGATCCGCGGCGGCATCGCGGTCGGTCACCTGCCGGACGTGGACGGCGACACTGGCGGGCTTGATCTCCAGGCGGGCGCCCGGCGTGCGGCCCACCTCCGGGGCGAGGAGCGCGGCCAGGTGGTCGCGGACGCCGGCGAGGTTCCCGGTCAGCGGTCCGTCGTGCTCGGCGCCGTGGCTGCCCACCCAGCGGAACGGTCCGGACAGACCGCTGGTGCGCCGCAGGTCCTCGACTCCCCGGCCGCTGACCAACGCGACGGTGACACCGTCGACGGCGGCGATGCGGGTGAGCGCCTCTGCCACGCCGGGCTCGGGGACCGCGGCGCCTGGATCGTCGCGCAGCCGGGCGAGGACGCCGTCGTAGTCGCTGGCCACCAGCAGCGGGCGGCGGGCGGCGACCGCGGCGAGGGCGGCGTCCAAGGCGGGGGACAGGGGGGCAGCGGTCACGCCTGCCTGCGCAGCGCCTCGAAGAAGGAGCTCGCCCAGTGCTCCAGGTCGTTCTTGAACAGGTACCGGCGCATGGCGCGCATGCGCTTGGCAGCCTCGGCGGGCTCGGCGCGCAGCGCCCGGACCAGCTGGTTCTTGACGCCGGCGATGTCGTGCGGGTTGACCAGGAATGCCTGCTTGAGCTCCGCGGCCGCCCCCGCGAACTCCGACAGGACGAGCGCTCCGCCACCGTCCCCGCGCGCGGCGACGTACTCCTTGGCGACCAGGTTCATCCCGTCCCGGTACGGGGTGACCAGCATGACGTCCGCGGCGCGGTACAGGGCGGCCAGCTCCTCGCGCGGCATCGACTGGTTGAAGTAGTGCACCGCCGGCCCCCCGATGGAGCCGTACACGCCGTTGATGTGCCCGACCTGCTGCTCGATGGTCTCCCGCATGTGCACGTAGTGCTCCACGCGCTCCCGGCTGGGGGTGGCCACCTGCACCAGCACGGTGTCGGGCGCCTCGACGACGCCGTCCTCGAGCAGCTCCTCGAAGGCGTTGAGCCGGACGCTGATGCCCTTGGTGTAGTCCAGCCGGTCCACGCCCAGGATGATCTTCGCCGGGTTGCCGAGCTCCTCGCGGATCTCCTTCGCCCGGGCCACCACCTCGGGGGAGGAGGCCAGTTCGTCGAAGGCCGTCACGTCGATGGAGATCGGAAAGGCCTTCGCGACGACCGTGCGCCCGTCGTAGTCGATCTGGTGGCGACGGCTCGGGAGCTCGTGCAACCGGCGGGCGAGCTGCACGAAGTTGGCAGCCGCGGCGGGGAGCTGGAAGCCCACCAGGTCGGCGCCGAGCAGGCCCTCGACGATGGCTGACCGCCACGGCAGCTGGGTGAACAGCTCGTACGGCGGAAAGGGGATGTGCAGGAAGAAGCCGATGGTCAGGTCCGGCCGGGCCTGCCGCAGCATGGCCGGCACGAGCTGCAGCTGGTAGTCGTGCACCCAGACGATCGCGTTCTCCGCCGCCACGGCCGCGGTCCGCTCGGCGAAGCGCTTGTTGACCTGGACGTAGGTGTCCCACCAGTGACGGTGGTACTCGGGCTTCTCTACGACGTCGTGGTACAGCGGCCACAGCGAGGCGTTGGACATGCCCTCGTAGTAGCGGTCGACCTCCTCCTCGGAGAGCGGCACCGGGATCAGCGACATCCCGCCGGACTCGAAAGGCTCGGGCGCCTCACCGGCCGATCCCGACCAGCCCACCCAGGCCCCGCCGCGCCCGGCGACGAACGGCTCCAGCGCCGTGACCAGTCCGCCCGGGCTGCGTTGCCACCGCGTCGAGCCGTCGGGCTCGGTCACCTGGTCGACGGGCAGCCGGTTGGCGACCACGACGACGGGGCTGTCCGCCCCGACCTCTTCTTCCGTGTTCTCCGCCATACGGTCCGACCCTATCGACGGCCGGATCCGGCCGCCGTCCGGGGGAACGGTCGTCGCCGCGGCCGGGGCACCGCGCTAGATGCCCCGGCCCAGCAGCCAGCCGACCGATGCGGCCCCGAGCCCCAGCAGCAGGGTGACCGCCGCGTAACCGGCAGCGCGGCCGGCGGTGCGTTCCTCCACCAGCCGCACCACCTCGACGCCGAAGGTGGAGAAGGTCGTCAGCGTGCCGCAGAAGCCGGTGCCCACCAGCGCGACGAGCCAGGCCGGTGCGGTGGCCAGGCCGAGGAGGAGCCCGAGCACCGCGCTGCCGGCCACGTTCACCGAGAGCGTGCCCAGCACGCTCCCGGAACCGCGCCGCGCGACGGCGACCCGCTCGGCCAGCAGCCTCAGCGGTGCCCCGAGCACCGCGCCGGCCACCACGAGCAGCGCGGTCATGCCCGGCTTCCGGTGATGCCGCCCGCAGCGAGGCGACGACCGGCCAGCGTGCCGACGGCGGCGGCCGCGACGCCGCCCAGCACGGAGGCGACGACGTAGCCCGCGGCGATGCCTGCGGCAGCCTCGTCGGCGAGCCCGACGGTCTCCACGGCGAAGGTGGAGTAGGTGGTGAACCCCCCGAGCACGCCGACGCCGACGAAGGGCCGGACCCACGGGGAGCCCGGGGCGCGCTCGGCCAGCGCCGCCACCAGCAGGCCCAGCAGCAGGCAGCCGAGGAGGTTGACCAGCAGCGTGGCCCAAGGCCAGCCGGCGGGGGAGGCGGGGATCGCCTCCGCCAGCGCCCAGCGCGCGAGGGCGCCGATCGCCCCGCCCAGCGCGGCCAGCACGTAGGCCATGCGTCCTCCCTGTCCGTGGGTCCGGCCGCCCGGTACGGCAGCATGCGCTCCGGGAGGGTCGCACGCCGGCGGCCCGGGCCGGGGAGCGCGCCATGGGACCGCTGGACGGTGTGCGGGTCGTCGAGTTCGCCGGGCTGGGGCCGGGCCCCTTCTGCGGCATGCTGCTGGCCGACCTCGGTGCCGACGTCGTCCGCATCGACCGCAAGGGCGCCCCGAGCGGGCTGCTCGGCTCGGTGGGGGCGACGTCGCTGCTCGACCGCGGCAAGCGCTCGATCGCCCTGGATCTCAAGGATCCCGCCGACCTCGACGTGGTGCGCGCCCTGGTGGCCCGCGCCGACGTGCTCCTGGAGGGCTTCCGGCCCGGGGTCATGGAGCGCCTGGGCCTCGGCCCGGACGAGCTGCTGGCCGACGTCCCGGCGCTGGTCTACGGCCGGATGACCGGATGGGGGCAGACCGGCCCGCTGGCGCACAGCGCCGGTCACGACATCGGGTACATCGCGCTCGCCGGCGCCCTGGGCGGCTCCGGCCGGCCCGACGAGCGGCCGGCGCCGCCGATGAACCTGCTCGGCGACTTCGGCGGCGGAGGGGTGTTCCTCGCCCTCGGCGCCCTGGCGGCGCTGATCCGGGCCCGTGCCACGGGGGAGGGGCAGGTGGTCGACGCGGCGATCGTCGACGGCACCGCCGTCCTGACCACGATGATCCACGGGCTGCTCGACACCGGGGCGTGGACCGACCGGCGCGGGCAGAACCTGCTCGACACCGGAGCGCCCTTCTACGACGTCTACCGGTGCGCCGACGGACAGTTCCTCGCCGTAGGCGCCCTCGAGGAGCCGTTCTACGCGGCGCTGCTCGCCGGCCTCGGCCTGACCGGCGACCGGACGCTGCCCGACCGCACCGACCGTCGGCAGTGGGAGGCGCTGCGCGACCGGTTCACCGAGGCCTTCGCCTCGCGCACCCGGGCGCAGTGGTGGGAGGTGTTCGAGGGCACCGACGCGTGCGTGGCGCCGGTGTGGTCGCTCCAGGAGGCGACCACCGACCGGCACAACGTCGAGCGCGGTGTCTTCGTCGAGGTCGACGGCGTCCGCCAGCCCGCCGTCGCCCCGCGGTTCTCCGCGACCCCCGGCGTCGTCGGCAGCGTCCCCCACCCGGGCCAGCACACTGCCGAGATCCTCACGGAACTCGGCCGCTGACCCGCGCGAGGCACCGGGCCCGGTAACGGACGAGGGCGGCCCTGTCGGACCGCCCTCGCCACGCCTGCACAGCGTCGCTCCACGGGCGACGGCGTCGCCGCCCGTGGAGCCGGTGTCACCGCAGGATCTCTTCCCGACCGGTGTCCTCACGCGGTGCGTCGGCGGCACCCGGGCCCCCGTCGCCGGTCGTGCCCGAGCGAGGCGCGCGACGCCGCCACACGGGCTCGAGCGTGGCGTCCTCGGCCGGCGTGGCCGTCCGGAACGGCGGGTCGGCCGGGGCCTCGAGAGCGCGCCGACCCTGACCGCGCGTGGCCCGCAGGCTCAGCCAGACGGAGATGCCGATCACGGTCGTGATGACCGCCAGTGACACAGCCGTCGGCACGTAGAGGACGTCGATCTTCAGGGCCATCTTGATGCCCACCCAGATGAGCACCACGGCCAGGCCGAGCTTGAGGTACACGAAGCGGTGCATCAGGTCGGCGAGCAGGAAGTACATCGCCCGCAGACCGAGGATCGCGAAGGCGTTCGCCGTGAAGACGAGGAACGGCTCGTCGGTGACCGCGAAGATCGCCGGGATGGAGTCTACGGCGAAGATCACGTCGGTCACCTCGACCAGCACGAGCACCGCCAGCAGCGGGGTGGCCATGAGGACCCCGTTGCGGCGGACCAGGAAGCGCTGACCGTGGTAGGCGTCGGTCATCGGCACGTAGCGCCGGAACAGCCGCAGCGCGCGGGACCTCTCCGGGTCCAGGTGCTCGTTGCGCTGACGGATCATCCGGTAGCCGGTGACCAGCAGGAAGGCGGCGAACAGGTACAGCACCCAGCTGAAGGTGGAGATGAGCACGGAGCCGCCGGCGATGAAGACGCCCCGGAACACGAGCGCGCCGAGCACGCCGAAGAACAGCACCCGGTGCTGGTACTCACGCGGCACGGCGAAGAAGGTGAAGATGATCGCCCAGACGAAGACGTTGTCCACCGCCAGGGACTTCTCGATCAGGTAGCCGGCGAAGTACTGCTGGCCGAGGTCGGCGCCGTAGGCCGACCAGATCCCGGCGCCGAACCCGACGCCGATCGCGACCCAGATGCCCGACCACACCGCCGCCTCCCGCACGCCGATGACGTGCGCGCGCCGGTGGGCGAACAGGTCGACGGCGAGCATGGCGACGATTCCGCCCAGCACGGCAAGCCACAACCACAAGGGGACGTCCACGAACCACTCCTCCAGTCGGATCTGACTGGAGGTCTCTCCCGGCCATGGGGCCCGCACCGCCGGGCCCATGGGGAGCCGTAGTGACGACGGTGCGCTCGGGGATACTCCCCTCCTGGAACGAGTGAAGCACACTTCATGCATGGTGGGCCAGCGGACGGAGGGAACCGATGAGCGAGCGTTCGCGTAGGGGCCGGCCGTGGACGTTCCTCACCAATCACGGCCACGTGCTGCTCGCCGTGGTCGCGGACCCGGACGCGCGCGTCGACGACATCGCCGAGCGCGTCGGCATCACGCCGCGGGCGGCGCTGGCCATCCTCCGCGACCTGGAGGAGAGTGGATATCTCGTCCGCAGCCGTCGGGGCCGGCGGACGCACTACGACGTGCGGCCGCACCAGCCCTTCCGCCATCCGAGCACCGCGCACCACGCGGTCGGCGAGTTGCTGGCCATCTTCGAGCCCGGCTCGGAGGACTAGCTCCGGCGGCGGGTGTCGGGGAAGAGGAGATCCACGAAGCGCTCAGCGGTCGGCCGGGGCTCGTGGTTGGCCAGCCCCGGCCGCTCGTTGGCCTCGATGAAGACGTAGACCGGCCCGCTGACGTCGGGCACCAGGAAGTCGATGCCGGTCACCGGTATGTCCAGCGCCGCGGCCGCGCGCACGGCGGCGTCCGCGATGTCGGGGTGCAACTGGTCCGTGACGTCCTCGATCGTGCCACCGGTGTGCAGGTTCGCCGTCCGCCGCACCTGGATGCGCTCGCCGTTGCGCGGGACGTCGTCCATCGCGTACCCCGCCTCGGCCACGACCTCGGCGGTCGTGGGATCGAGCGGGATGCGCGACTCCCCGCCGGTGGCCCGCTCCCGCCGCCGGCTGGTCGCCCTGACGAGCTCGGTGACCGTGCTGCGGCCGTCGCCGACCACCTCGGCCGGGCGCCGGACCGCGGCGGCCACGACCTCGCGGTCGATGACGACGACGCGCAGGTCCTGGCCGGGTACCAGTTCCTCCACGAGGACGTCGGGGCAGAACTGTGCCGCGTGGTGCACCGCGCGCTCCAGGGCGGTGTCGTCCTCGACCCCGACGGTGATTCCCTTGCCCTGCTCACCCCGGGCGGGCTTCACCACCACGGCCTCGACCTCGCGCAGCAGGTCGGAGGCTGCGGACAGCTCGCCCTCGCAGGCCCGTGCCCCCCGGGCCACGCGGACTCCCGCGCGTTCCATGATGCGGCGGGTCACCCGCTTGTCGTCGCAGCGGCTCATGGCCACCGCGGTGGTGAACTCCGACAGCGACTCCCGGGTGAGCACCGTCCGGCCGCCGAGCGACAGCCGCATCTCGCCCCACTCCGCGTCGGTGACCTCCACGCGGATGCCCCGGCGGAGCGCCTCCTCGGCGATGATCAGCGCGTACGGGTTGAGGTTCGCCAGCTCGCGGGGCCGACGGGCGAACAACGGCGTGTTGATCGGGTTCTTCCGCTTCACGCACACCGGGGAGATCCGGGAGAACCCGAGCTTGCGGTAGAGCGCGATCGCGCCCTTGTTGTCGTGCATGACCGAGAGGTCGAGGTAGGCGCGGCCGCGGCCGACATAGCGCTCGGCCAGCACCCGCACCAGGGCCTCACCGGTACCTGGAGGCGCGTCCTGGTTGTGCACCGCGAGGCACCACAGGCTGGCGCCGCCCTCGGGGTCGTCGAAGGCCAGCGTGTGGTCCACCCCGGTGACGGTGCCGACGACCTTCCCGGTGCGCCGGTCCTCGGCCACCAGGTAGGTGAAGCAGCGGGTGCGGTGGTTGCGCCACATGACGTCGGGGTCGCCGACGACCATCCCGTTGAGGGCGTAGATGTCGTTCACCGCCTCCATGTCCGCACGGGCGGTGGCGGTGCGCACGAAGACCTCCCGGATCAGCTCGTGCCGCGGCCGGTAGCGGTAGAGGTCCAGGCGATAGGTGTAGCTGGGGTCGATGAAGAGCTCGTCGGGCGCCAGCCCCACCAGGACGTGCGGATCGCGCGGGTAGATGCAGATGTCGCGCTCGCCGGTCTCCTCGGCGCGCAGGGCGTCGACGATGCCGTGCAGGTCGGCAAACGTCTGACCGAAGACCAGCCGCCCCCAGCCCATGTCCATCACGACGTCGTGCTGCATGCCCTGCATCTGGTGCTCGGACGGCTCGCGCCACGACTGGTCGGTGAGCGCGGGCGTGCTGGCCACCGCCGTCCGGCGACGGTGACCGGCGAGCCGGGGTGCCATGGTCAGTCCCCTCAGACCTCGTGCGTCTGGAGCCAGAGCTCGAGCAGGCCCAGCTGCCAGAGCTTGTTCCCGCGCAGCGGGGTGAGTTCGCCGTTGGGGTCGGCGAGGAGCTCGCGCACGTACTCGGGGCGGAACATGCCGCGGTCCCGCGCGGCGTCGCTGCTGAGCGCATCCCGGACCAGGTCCAGGACCTTGCCCTGGAGGTGGGTGATGGCGGGCACCGGGAAGTAGCCCTTGGGCCGGTCGATGACCTCGGCCGGGATGATCCGCCGCCCGATGGCCTTGAGGATGCCCTTGCCGCCGTCGGCCAGCTTCAGCTCGGGCGGGCAGAGGGCGGCCAGCTCGACGAGGTCGTGGTCGAGGAACGGCACCCGGGCCTCCAGGCCCCAGGCCATGGACATGTTGTCCACCCGCTTGACCGGGTCGTCGACGAGCATGATCTCGCTGTCCAGGCGCAGGGCGGCGTCGACCGCGGTCTCCGCACCGGGAGCGGACATGTGGTTGCGGACGAACGCCAGGCTCGGGTCCTCGTCCAGCATGTACCGGCCGGACACCACCTGGCGCATCTGGGCGTGGTCGCGGTCGAAGAACGCCTGGGCGTAGGTCTGCACCGCCGCCTCGCGGCCGACACCGGCGAGCGGCGGGTACCAGTGGTAGCCGGCGAAGACCTCGTCGGCCCCCTGCCCGGACTGCACCACCCGGATCGACTGGCTGACCCGCTCGCTGAGCAGGTCGAAGGCGACGACGTCGTGGCTGACCATCGGCTCGGCCATCGCACCCACGGCGTGCCCGAGCGCCCCGGCGAGCTCGTCGGAGTCGACCCGGATGCGGTGGTGGTCCGTGGCGAACCGCTCGGCGATGACGTCGGAGTAGACGAACTCGTCGCCCTCGTGACCGCCGACGGACTCGAAGCCGATGGAGTAGGTCGCCAGGCCGGTCTGGCCCTCCTCGGCCAGCAGCCCCACGATCAGGCTGGAGTCCAGCCCGCCGGAGAGCAGCACGCCCACCGGGATGTCGGCGACCAGGCGGCGGCGCACGGCGACCCGCAGGGCCTCCTCGATCGCGTCCTCCCAGTCGCGCGCGGACCAGCCGGCGTGCTCGGCCCGGCGCTCGTAGGTGGCGTTCCAGTACCGGTGCTCGCTGCTGGTGCCGTCGGTCTCGATCACGCGCACGGTGGCCGGGGGCAGCTTGCGGACACCGTTGATGATGGTGCGTGGGGCCGGCACGACCGCGTGCCACGTCAGGTAGTGGTGCAGCGCGACCGGGTCGATGGTGGTGTCGACGTCACCGGCCCGGAGGAGCGCCGGCAGGGTGGAGGCGAAACGCAGCCGCCGGCCCGGCGTCTCGGCGAGGTAGAGCGGCTTGATGCCCAGCCGGTCGCGGGCCATGACCACCCGGCCGCTGTCCCGCTCGGCGATGACGAACGCGAACATGCCGTGCAGGTGCGAGACGACGTCGACGCCCCAGTGGTGGTAGCCCTTGAGGATCACCTCGGTGTCGCTGTGCGAGAAGAACCGGTAGCCGTGGCCCTCGAGCTCGGCCCGCAGCTCCTTGTAGTCGTAGATGCAGCCGTTGAAGACGGCGGTGAGGCCGAGCTCGTTGTCGATCATCGGCTGGGAGCCGCAGGCGGACAGGTCGATGACGGAGAGCCGCCGGTGCCCGAAGGCCACCCGGCCGTTGCTCCAGACGCCCTGCCCGTCCGGGCCGCGTGGCACGAGGGCTTCCACCATGCGGGAGACCGCAGTGGTGTCGGCCGCAGTGCCGTCGAACGTGATCTCGCCGCAGAGGCCGCACATACGAGACGATCTAACCCCCGAGCGCACGGGTGCGCGCGGCGAACAGCCTCCTGTGCCGCTGCGCGTGGCACAGATCACCGCTGTTCCACGTGGAACGCTCCGTCGGCGGGTCCGCGCCATGGGCAGTGCGGTGCCCGAGCGCACACGGTGCGCGGAGCGGCCTCCGGGGGAACCGCTCCGCGCACCGTGGACGGAGCATGCGAGGTCAGGAGACGGCGGCCTCGATGTCGTCCATGACCAGACCGGCGGCGATCGGGCCGGAGGCGCTGGTCCACACCGATCCGTCGACCTCCTCGGTGGCACCCGCCTCGACGGCCTTCAGGCGGGTGAAGGCCGGCTCGGATCCGGCGGCCTGCAGTGCGCCCTTCCCGTCGGCACCGAATGCGGCCAGGAACAGCCGGTCGGCGTCGATCTGGGCCAGGTTCTCCAACGACAGCGGGTCGCTGTGCGGACGGTCGCCCAGATCGGTCGCCGTCTGCAGTGCGGTGGCGCCCGAGGCGGTGAGCAGCTCACCGGGCATGTTGGTGGAGTTCATCAGGACCGGCCCGTTGGCCATCCACCGGATGACGCCCGCAGAGCCCTGCAGCGTGCCGTCCTCCTTCAGCGCGGCCGCCCGGCCGGCGATGGCGTCGAGCTCCTCGGTCAGCTCGTCGTCGGCACCGAGCGCCTCGGCGTAGGTGTGCAGCGGCGCCTCCCAGTCACCCCGGGCCGGACGCTCGGGCACGACGGTCGGGGCGATCGCCGAGAGGGCGTCGTACTGCGCCTGCTCGAGCCCGGCCGACGCCAGGATCACGTCGGGCCCGGCCTCGAGGATGGCCTCCAGGTTGGGCTCGACGACGGTGGCGACCACCGGGATCCCGGCGGCTTCCTCACCCAGGTACGCCGGGGCCTTGTCGCCACCGCGGCTCGCGGTGGTCCCGACCGGCGTCACGCCCACGGCGAGGGCGACGTCGAGCGCCGACTCGGCCAGGGTGACCACGTTCTCCGGTGCGGCCGGCACCGTGACGTCGCCGTAGGCGGTGGCCACGGTGGTGTCCTCGGCGGCAGACGCGGTGTCCGTGCCGGTCGAGTCGGACCCGCCGCAGGCGGTCAGGGCCAGGACGAGACCGGCCGCGGTGCCGGCGAGAAGGGTCCGGCGCCGGGGCGCCGCGGAGAAGAGGGTCACGTATTGCCTCCGGATAGGAACGCACCGGCGATCGGTACGCACCGGTAGGTTAGCCTTGCTTAAGTGCGGGCACGGGCCCGGGTCGAGCGGAGGTCGGTTGGTGCACCGGGTACTGGTCCGCGGGATCGTTCCGGCCGGCGTCGTCCTCGCCCTCGTGGTGGTGGCCAGCCTGCTGTTCGGCGCCGGGGAGGTGGGCCCCGACCGCGCCCTGGCCGTGCTGACCGGTGGCGGCGACCAGGACGCGCGCTTCGCGGTGCTGGAGCTGCGCGTTCCGCGCACGCTGGTCGCCGTGGCGGTCGGGCTGGCCCTCGGGGTCGCCGGTGCGGTCCTGCAGACGGCGGCGCGCAATCCGCTGGCCGAGCCGGGGCTGCTGGGCGTGA